>JAAXGM010000166.1:0-3217 GCA_012267435.1 Gemmatimonadota bacterium | reverse complement strand
TCACCAGCAGCGAGGGGTAGAACCGCACCATCTCGCGCTGCTGCCCCTCCCCGGTGAGTCCTCCGAAGCTGGGAACGCCACCGTACCATCCCTCGAACTGGATCTTGAAGCCGAGCGGCTCGCCGCCGCCGCCCAGGCTCACGTTGAAGAAGCGTTCGTCGCCGAAGTCGCCTCCGTCCTCCTTCGCCTCGCGCCACCGGTATCCAGCCCACCCCTGCAGGTAGAAGGGCCGCGGCCAGAAGGAGTGTCCCACCTCCGCCAGCACCTCCCAGTCGCGCTGGCCGTCGCCCAGCGGGATGAGCTCGGTACCCGACTCGAAGTCGGTGGGAAGCTTGGCGCCCGCGCGGATCGCGAACGGAAAGTCGCTGCCCAGAAGCCGCAGCGGAGCCGTGCGCACGTACACGCGGGTATCGCCGAATCCCCACGAAATGCGCGTGCCTTCAAGGTCGGCGAACTCGAGGCGGTGGTAGGACGGCTGCACCCAGATGTCCACGCCGGGAAGGATCCCCAGCGCGACCGTAAGGAAGGACGACGCGGTCTGCGCGTGACCGTCCAGAAGGAAGTTGCGGACTTCGCCAGTGGGGCTGAACTGCTCGCGGGTGTCGAGATAGTACATGGCGAACGAGGCCCATCCCTGGCGCTCGGGCTCGATCCACTGTCCGTGTGCCGGCGAACCCAGGAACGGGAATGCGAGGACGGCCAGGGCGAGTCGGTGGGAGATGGCACGGGTAGGGCCGCGAGAGATGGCCGGGGCGTGTTCGGATTGGGTCATGGCGTATCGTCGGGTGTTGCGTCAGGAGCGGAAGGCTTGATCGAGCCGCCGGTCGACCGAGCGGAACGGGTCGCGCGTCGGCCATGCCGGCAGCCGGATGCGCACAAACCCGACTCCCCGACCCTGGTGGGGACTCTCGAACAAGTCATCAGTAAATGACAGTAGATGTCATGTCGTCCATGCCACGGTCCATGGCCCGTCACGTCTCCGCCCCCAGCCTTACAAAATAGCCGATGACCAGCGTGTTGCCCGCCGGCAGGTTGGTGCCGCGCAGCGGAATCTGCACTCCGGCCTTGGCCGAGCCCGCCCCCAGCCTGTGGCTCAGAAAGGGCGTGAGACGGAGCATCGAGCGGGACGCGGTCGCGATCGAGAGCCCCTCGATGACCGGAACGCCGCCGTCCCAGCCCTCGGCGATGAGGCTCGCGCCGAGGCGCCCGAATTCGATTCCTCCGGAGAGCAGGAAGAACACTTCGTCGCCGAAATCCCTCCGCGACTCCAGGTTCCGTTCCCGCCAGCGGTGGCCGATCCATGCGCTTACATACGCGGGTACTGGGTGGAACGAGTGGCCCAGCTCGAGGACCAGCTCCCAGTCTCTTTGCCCGTCCCCGAGCGGAATGATCTCGGCGTCCACGGCGAAATCGCCGACGGGCACCTTCGCCCCGCCCCGGATCGCCAAGGGAATCCCGCTCCCGAAGTAGCGACCGGGCTGGACCCGCAGGTAGAGGCGCGTGTCGCCGATGCCCGTGCGCAGCCGGTCGCCGCCCAGGTCGTCGAACCGGAGCCGCTGGAAGGGCACCTGCACCCAGGCGTCGACGCCGGAAACCAGCCCCATCGCGACCGTGGCGAACGCGGACGTGCTGACGGCGCGCCCCCGGGTGAAGGGGTCGAAGGCCCGGATGGCGCCGTCGGAGTGAAAGGCGTCCCGCGTGTCCAGGTGAAAGATCGAGATGTCCATCCAGCCTCGGCCCGGCGGCTCTACCCACTGGGCGCTCGTGTCCGCCGCGCGGCCCGCCGGCAACGCGACCGCGAGGAAGGTTGCGAGAAGGAACGGGGAGGGTCCGCCTGAAGTCACGGACCGCCGATCACCACCGTCACCGTGGCGGACTGCGAGTCTCCCGCCACCGTGGACACCGTGGCGCGCGCGACATAGGTGCCCGCCTCCTCGTAGGCGTAGTCGAAGTGGCCGGCCTGCGAGTTGATGTTGACGGGCGCGCCTCCGGTGTAGATGAACGGGATCGTCTCCATGTCTCCCGTGCCGTATTCCACCACGGTCTGCGACAGGTTGGTGCCCCGCGACTCGTAACGAAAGCGGATCTCCTCGCCCACGGCCGCACTCTCCCGACTCGCGGTCAGGGTGATCGTGAGCGGCTGTGGCTCCAAAGGCGGGTTGAGGCACGAGGCGAGGAGGAGCGCGGACGCGCACGCTGCGAGCACCGGATGTCCGCGCGCACCGGACCGATGTCCACACCGGTGGCGTCCGGTACCCGCCCGGGAGGGCTTGCGGCCGCTCGGGCTCGCATCGTTACGGGTGGTGCGGCTTGCGCCCCCGTGGTGTGATCCCGTTCCCGGCACACCCTGCCGTTTCGACCTGCGTGCGGATTGGCTGAACATCCTGGACCGCCTCTGTAGTTTTCCGGCTCGCGCGTGGTGGCGAACACACCTGTGGAAACCTATGTTAACCGTAGGAAATTGTCTGCATCTCAGACCTGCGAGATCAGGCCGGTCCGAACGGGTGGTTTGTGTCGTCCGCGCGGGCCGGGTTGGTGGCGCGTGTCCGCGATCCGGAGGTCACGGAATGAATGCACTCTCTGGCGCCACGGCCGTCCTGGGCGTCGCCCTGATGGTCGGGGCGAGCGGAAGCGGCTTGTTCACGGACGCCCCTCCCGCTCCGACGCCTCCCGCGGACCACGCGGCCGCCGCTCCCGACCTCCCCACCGCCACCCTCACCGAGGTTGTCGCGCGGTACTGCCAGGTCTGCCATAACGACGCCCTCCTGACCGGCAACATGACCCTGTCGGGCTTCCAGGTGGAGGCGGCCGCGCGGAACGCCGAGACCGCGGAGCGCATGATCCGCAAACTCCGTGCCGGCATGATGCCCCCGCCCGGCATGCCCCGTCCCGCCGGCGACACCCTGCTGGCCCTGGTCGAGACCCTCGAGAACACCATCGACGATGCCGCGCGCCGCAACCCCAATCCCGGCGGGCGCACCTTCCAGCGCCTCAACCGGGCGGAATACGCGCAGTCGGTGAAGGATCTGCTCGGCCTCGACATCGACGCCGGCGAGTACCTTCCCCTGGACACCAAGAGCGCCAACTTCGACAACATCGCCGACGTGCAGATGCTCTCGCCGACGCTGCTCGAGGCGTACCTCAACGCCGCCAGCGAGATCAGCCGGCTGGCGATCGGAGACCGCGAAGCCTCGCCGCGGGAGGTGGCCTACAAGGT
>JAAXGM010000165.1 GCA_012267435.1 Gemmatimonadota bacterium | reverse complement strand
GCCGTCGAGGGCGATGGGCAGCGGACGGAAATCGCTCTCCCCGTGCGGGTTGCGCCCCGTGTGCGGGCGGAGGATGCCGACGGCAACCCGGTGGCGGAGACCACGGTCACCTTCTCCGCAAGCGGCGACGGCAGGGTCGTCCCGCGGGACGCGACGACCGACTCGGCCGGGTACGCGGCGGTCGATAGATGGACCCTCGGCAGGACCCCCGGGACCACCTACACGCTCACCGCGAGCGTAACCAATGCGGACGGCACGTCGGCTGCGGCGACGTTCAGCGCGGAAGCGACGCCGGCGGTCTACGACATCGAGATCGAGCATGTGACCGCGTCGCTGCTCACCAACTCGCAGCGCGAGGCCTTCGAGGAGGCCGAACGGTTTTGGGAGCGCGCCGTCACCGGCAACCTCTCCTGGAGTACGCTGCGCAGGTCCTCCCTCGTCCAGTGCCTCGCGAGCAACGGCATTTCCGGGGACGTCCCCGGTGACCGGGTGGTCGACGACCTGTTGATCTACGTCGAAATCAAGGAGATCGACGGGCTCTCGGGCGTCTTCGGCGGCGCCGGGCCCTGCCAGATCCGCGAGGGCAACTCGCTGCCCGCCGTTGGGGTGATGTTCTTCGACATCGCCGATCTGGACAGCATGGAGGCCAACGGCCAGCTGGACGACACCATCGTCCATGAAATGGCGCATGTGATCGGGTTCGGAACCCTGTGGTCGCACCTGAAGCTCCTTCAGGACTCGGCCCGGGCCGGCCGAAGCGCGAATACGCACTTCACCGGCGCCGCGGCGAAGGCGGCCTTCGACGAGATCCGCGGCAACAACTACACGGACAGCGATCTCGTGCCGGTGCAGCACCAGGGCGGCGTGGGCGTGTGGAACGGGCACTGGCGCGAGCTGGTCTTCCGTTCCGAGCTGATGACCCCCTTCCCCGACCGCGGCCCCAATCCGATGAGCGTGGTCAGCCTCGCGTCGTTCGTGGACATCGGCTACCCGGAGGTCGACTACGGCGTGGCGGATGAGTACCAGCTTCCGCCCCCGCAATACGCGGCGGAGGCGGCGGGCGGGATCGAAACGGCGGCGAGGGCTCGCCGGAACGTGATCGACTTCGGCGGGGAGATCCTGCGCATGCCGCTCGAGGTCGTGGACCGCGACGGCAACGTGGTACGGTATCTGATTCCGCCGGAGCGCTGATCGCGTTCTTCTGGATTGAATATAACCCGTCGCGCTGGGCGTCATCGTCGAACGCGGATACGGGTACGTGCGTCCGGACGGGGTGAGCGTACTCCCGCTGGGGGCGCTGGGGCCGTAGCCGTAACCTCTCGGCTACCCTTCCGCCTCCAGCGGCGCGTACGGCTTCGTCCCGGGCACCATGATCCCGCCTCGTTTCGTGCCGAGGGCGATGTTCCCGTAGCGCTCCGCGTAGACGGGTGGGAGTTCGCGTCCGTCGCTCGCCGACAGCCACAGCCGCAGCAGGTGCCGCTTGCGCTCGGGCTCGGGATGGTCCTCGTACCCGGTGCGGGAATGGACGATCTGGTGATTGTGCACGAACTGCATGTCGCCGGGCCGGAGTTCCATGTCGAGGCGGATGTCCCGCCGGGCCGCCAGATCCTCGAACATGTCCATGGCCTCGGTCTGCTCGCGCGACACCGGCGGCACCCCCTCGTGGCGCTGGGCGCC
>JAAXGM010000164.1 GCA_012267435.1 Gemmatimonadota bacterium | reverse complement strand
CGCCAGCCGGTCGCGGGGCGGGACTTCCCGGCCGCCGCCCGGGCGGGGATGGCACAAGGCGCCCGCGTCGCATACTGCGCGGACCCGGCGGGGATGGGGATGGATGCGGGGGTGGAGGGGGTGTGCCGGGAGGCCGCGTTCGAGTTGGGTCGGGCGGGCGCCGCGGTGGAGGAGATCGACTTGGACCTCTCGCACGCCCGCCGGGCCTTCCTCGACCTGCGCGGCCGCTGGATGGTCGCGCACCACCAGGACCGGTTGGACCGCATCGACGAGCTGGGGCCCAACCTGGCCGGCAACATCCGCGCGGGACTTGCCGCCACGGCCGGGCGGCTCGGCCGCGCCGACCAAGTGCGCAGCGACCTCTGGCATCGCTTCGCCCGGCTGCGGCGCGACTTCGACTACCTGCTCACGCCGACCACGGCCGTCCCTCCCTTCCCCGTCGACCAGAGCCACCCCACGGAGATCGCGGGCCGCAGGCTCGAGACCTACGTGGACTGGTTCGCGCCGACCTTCGTGCTCTCGCTCACCGGTCTTCCGGTCGCGTCGGCGCCCGCCGGGCTGGACCCTCGGGGGCTCCCGGCGGGCCTCCAGGTGGTGGGTCCTCCCGCGGGCGAGGAGGCGGTGCTGGCCCTGGCCGCGACCCTCGAGCGCCTGCGCCCGCCGGAGCGCCCACCGCTCGCGGAGTGACGGCATTCGTTACGAAAACGACGTGGCGGTGGGAGGCATCGCGGGCTACGGTTGTTGAGACCTGCGGGCTCAGCTCGGCTTACCCAGACACCTGAGGTTCCGATGTTTCGCACACCGAAGGCTCAAGCCACGCACCGTGGTGCTTGCGTCGTCACGATTATCGTTATGGGGCAACTGGCCGGCTCCGTGAGTGCTCAGGAAATACATGAGTCCTCACTGAGCGCTCTGGGTGCGTGGCGGAAGCACTGGTGACGGGAGCGGCCTCCGGTGCCGCCACAACCGAGCGTCGGAAAGGCCTGGCCCTTTAGGTGACTCGGAACGCATCCGAGCCGTGGCGCACGACCGCATGCGGCGCGTCTTGCCCACCCTCCGCACGGCTTCTACGATCTTCACGATCTTCCGCAGCGAGTTGACATCGCGGCCACATCGCGAGCATCGACATCCGACATGCGGTCGCATTCGACATCGCACCCCCATCGATGGAAAGGAGCAAGTCATGGCCAGAGCAGCTTCCGGTACTTCCCGCCGGCGATTCTTCAAGCAGGGCTTCGGCGTCGGCGCGGGAGCGCTGACCCTCGGCCGCTGGCCCCGGGGGCTGTTCCGCCGGCGGCAGGCCAGCGCTCCCCTCATCATCACCAGCCACACCAACGAGACCGGGCGCAACGCCATGGCTCAGGCGTGGGACATCCTCTCCCAGGGCGGGAGCGCGCTGGACGCCGTGGAGCGCGGGGCCAACGTGATCGAGGTGGATCCCGATGATGCCGGAGTCGGCTACGGCGGGCTTCCCAACGAGGACGGCGTGGTGCAGCTCGACGCCTCCTGCATGGACGGCAAGACCTACAGCGCCGGGTGCGTGGCCTCGATCGAGGACATCAAAACCCCGTCGTCGGTTGCCCGGCTGGTGATGGAGCGCACCGACCACGTGATGCTGGTGGGCCCTGGCGCGCGCGAGTTCGCCCTCTCCTTCGGCTTCAAGGCGGAAAACCTGCTGACCGAGAACGCGCGCATGGCGTGGGTGCGCTGGCGCGAAACCCACAGCGAGCGGCGGGACGACTGGGGTCCGCCCGACCACATCCGCGACAGGCCCGACAAGCAGACCGGCGGGCTACCGGGCGAGGACGACTTCAACTACGGCACCACCAACGTGCTGGCCGTGGACGCCAACGGGGACGTGGCGGGCATCACCACCACCAGCGGCCTCTCCTGGAAGATCCCCGGCCGCATCGGCGACTCGCCCATCATCGGCGCGGGGCTCTACGTCGACAACGACGTGGGCGCGGCGGCGGTCACCGGACGCGGCGAGGACGTGATCAAGTCGTGCGCGTCCTACTTCATCGTCGGGCGCATGCGCGAGGGACGTTCGCCGCAGGAGGCCTGCGAGGACGCGATCGAGATGATCGTGGGCAGGTACCGCGCGGTCGACCTCGACTTCGTGCCCAGCGAGAAGTTCGTGGCGATCAACAGGGACGGGGAGATCGGGTGCGCCCGCATGGCGGGAAGCTCCGGCCGCATCGGCACGCTGACGTACCGCAACTCCTCGGGGCTCGGCACCTTCGAGGGCACGCAGCTCTACCCGACGAGCTGA
>JAAXGM010000163.1 GCA_012267435.1 Gemmatimonadota bacterium | reverse complement strand
GTCTTGAGCATGGTCCCAACCTATGCGGAGATGGGGCATGCCTCCAGATGAAAACAGCAGAGCGTGAGGCGCGGAGCCGGCACAAGCGATGCCGGAGAGGTTATGAAGCCGCGGCTGTTCGCTTGGCCGACGTGACCGGACCGGCGTATACTGCCTCACTTTCCCGCCACATCAGGAGGAAACCAGGATGCCCGACGAAGTCGATCCCGAGCCGCGACCTCGCCGCGGGATCGCCCGGTAGCGGTACTGCCATGCTGCGCCAGGTTCTGCTCTGGGCCTCCGAGAACCGATGGATCGAGCGCCAGATGCGGCGTCGCGCGTTCGCGCGCCGGGCGGTGTCGCGCTTCATGCCGGGCGAGACCGCCGACGCGGCGCTGGGGGCTGCCCGGGGACTGGCTGAACACGACATCTCGACGGTGTTCACAAAGCTGGGCGAAGCCCTCGAGGACCGGGAAGAGATCGAGAACGTCGTGCGGCACTACCTGGGCCTGCTCGAGCGCATCGCGGCGGAGCGACTGCCCAGCCAGATCTCCATCAAGCTCACTCAGCTCGGCCAGGATCTGGGCCCGGAGGTGGCGCAGGCCAACCTGGAGCGGCTGGCGGCGGCGGCCGCGGGGCGGGGGAACGTGGTGTGGGTGGACATGGAGGCGTCTCCGTACCTCGACGAGACGCTGGACATCTTCACCGCCACGCTGGCCCGATATCCGGACCTCGGCCTGTGCCTGCAGGCGTACCTGTACCGCACGGCCGCGGACGTGGAGCGGCTGCTCGCGCTGGGCGCCCGCCTGCGCCTGGTGAAGGGAGCCTATCAGGAACCGGCGGAGATCGCCTGGCCCCGCAAGCCGGATGTGGACGAGAACTTCATGGTTCTGACCCGGCTCATGCTCGATGACGCGAATCCGGCCGCGCCCCACGGCATCGCAACCCACGACACCGTTCTGCTGGGCCGCATCCTGGAGGTGGCGCGGAAGATGGGACTGCCCCGGGATGCGTTCGAAGTGCAGATGCTCTACGGGATTCGACCGCGCGAACAGTTGGCGTTGAGGCGGCGCGGCATCCCGGTCCGGGTTCTCGTGAGCTACGGGCCGCACTGGTATCCGTGGTACATGCGCCGCTTGGCGGAGCGGCCCGCCAACCTCGGATTCGTCGCCCGCAGTGTCTTCACGCGATAGGGATCTCGCCGTCGAGGGTCTGCGGGCGAACCTGCGCGGCGCGGGAATTCCCGCTTGGGAAGAGGATATCGAGCGGGTCGTCGCGGAGGGCTACCCGGACCGGGCGACGGCCTTTCGCGCCTTCCTCGCGGCGGGGGACGACTGCATTCCGGACTACCTTTCGGGATGGTCGCTTGCCGCGCCGGGGGCAGGTGGGGAGGGGAAGCCGGCCGCGACCGGAGGAGCCGCTCCATCTTCTCGCGCTGGACCGGATCGCGCGCGCGACGAAGCCCGGAAGGTCCCCGAATCGCATCGGCAGGCTTCGCCGTCGCAGTGCGACGACCGGATGCCCTGGCC
>JAAXGM010000162.1 GCA_012267435.1 Gemmatimonadota bacterium | reverse complement strand
CGACATCTCGACGGTGTTCACAAAGCTGGGCGAAGCCCTCGAGGACCGGGAAGAGATCGAGAACGTCGTGCGGCACTACCTGGGCCTGCTCGAGCGCATCGCGGCGGAGCGACTGCCCAGCCAGATCTCCATCAAGCTCACTCAGCTCGGCCAGGATCTGGGCCCGGAGGTGGCGCAGGCCAACTTGGAGCGGCTGGCGGCGGCGGCTGCGGGGCGGGGGAACGTGGTGTGGGTGGACATGGAGGCGTCTCCGTACCTCGACGAGACGCTGGACATCTTCACCGCCACGCTGGCCCGATATCCGGACCTCGGCCTGTGCGTGCAGGCGTACCTGTACCGCACGGCCGCGGACGTGGAGCGGCTGCTCTCGCTGGGCGCCCGCCTGCGCCTTGTGAAGGGAGCCTATCAGGAACCGGCGGACATCGCCTGGCCCCGCAAGCCGGATGTGGACGAGAACTTCATGGCCCTGACCCGGCTCATGCTCGAGGACGCGAATCCGGCAGCGCCCCACGGCATCGCAACCCACGACACCGTCCTGCTGGGCCGCATCCTGGAGGTGGCGCGGAAGATGGGACTGCCCCGGGATGCGTTCGAGGTGCAGATGCTCTACGGGATTCGGCCGCGCGAACAGTTGGCGTTGAGGCGGCGCGGCATCCCGGTCCGGGTTCTCGTGAGCTACGGGCCGCACTGGTATCCGTGGTACATGCGCCGCCTGGCGGAGCGGCCCGCCAACCTCGGATTCGTCGCCCGCAGTGTTTTCACGCGATAGGGATCTCGCCGTCGAGGGTCTGCGGGCGAACCTGCGCGGCGCGGGAATTCCCGCTTGGGAAGAGGACATCGAGCGGGTTGTCGCGGAGGGCTACCCGGACCGGGCGACGGCCTTTCGCGCCTTCCTCGCGGCGGGGGACGACTGCATTCCGGACTACCTTTCGGGATGGTCGCTTGCCGCGCCGGGGGCAGGTGGGGAGGGGAAACCAGCCGCGCCCGGCAGGGCCGCTCCATCTTCTCGCGCTGGACCGGATCGCGCGCGCGACGAAGCCCGGAAGGTCCCCGAATCGCATTGGCGGACTTCGCCGTCGCCGTGCGACGACCGGATGCCCTGGCC
>JAAXGM010000161.1 GCA_012267435.1 Gemmatimonadota bacterium | reverse complement strand
TGCAGTACATCGACGTCCGAGACCTGGCCGAGTTCTGCACGCATCTGCTCGAGGAGGACACCGGCGGGACCTTCAACGTCGCCGGGCCGACGCTCGAGGAGACCCGGATGGACGAGTTCCTGTACGGGATCCGCGCCACCGTCGCCACGCCGGTGTCGTTCACGTGGATGGACGAGGACTTCCTCCGGAATCGCGAACCGCCCGCGCGCTTCCCCCTCTGGTACTCGCATCGCGGCCCCACGCGGGGGTTGGTCCAGGTCCGCTCCCACCGGGGCGTCGAGGCGGGGCTGCGCTTCCGCCCGCTCGCGGTCACGGCGCGCGAAACGCTCGACTGGTTCCTGGACGAACCGGAGGAGCGCCGGGCGCAGCTCCAACTGAACCTCGACCGCGACGCGGAGATCCTCGCGGACTGGCAGAGCCGGTAAGCGCCGGTCGGGGTCGTCGCTCGGCGCGTGGGACCATGGAGGATCCTCTACAGCGTCGGTACGGAACCGCATATGTGCCCGGCAGCACGCGCGGTCCCGCGCCCGGCGGAGGTCCGCCCCGGAAGCCGCCCCCGCCCCCGACGTGAGGCGGGCATCGCCCGGTCGATGGGCTGGGCGGGCGACGCGTACGACAACGCGCCGGGCGAGAGCTTCTTCGCCCCGCCGGAGTGCGAGTTGATCCGGCGGCGCCCCCTCCGTGCGGCGGCGGAGGCCCGGCGGGAGGTCTTCGGCTTCATCGAGGGCTTCCACGACGCGCGCTGGCTTCACTCGGCCCCCGGCTACGAATGGGGCCGGCCAACTACGAGAGGCTCCATGCGGCCTGAGACGGGCCGACGGTGCGCACCCCGCGCCTCTCGCGGGCACACGAGATGGGTTTGTGGGAAACAGCACCGGAGGTGATTAACCACGGACATCAATCGTCCGCGAAAGCGGGACAGCTCCACTTCCTCCTCTACGTGATCCTGGACATCTTCAGCCGCTAGTCACGGGCTGGATGGTGGCGGAGCGGGAGACCGCGGGACTGGCCGGGCACTTGGTCGGGGAGACATGCCTCGGGCGCGGCGTGCGGCCCCGGGGGCTCACGCCGCACTCGGACCGGGGATCTCCCATGACGGCCAGGTGCACGGCACAGCTCTTGGCTGACTGGGGCGTCACGCGGTCGCTGAGCCGTCCCCGGGTCTCGAACGACAACTCCCGGCCGAGGTCTGGATCAACCGCGCGCTCCCCGTCGCGGCCTCCGATGGAGCGGAGTCGGCCAACCGGGGAAGGGAGGGTTCACTAAACCGATTCGGAAAGTGCCCAAAGTTCGTTGACAGGTTCCGGGTCGCGGCCCGGGGAGCGAGCGGTCATCGGGCGTTCCACTGCGGCTGTTGCGGGGCCAGCGGCAGTGAATTGAAATGCCCGTCCGGGATGCTCGCCAGCCGCGATGCGACCCAAGCGGCGTCATCGAGGGCTCTCTCGGCCTCTTGGCGCGTCACTTGGGTCGAGTACCGGTAGTCACTCGTCACCCGTGTGATGTGGAGTCTCCGGTACTGGGCGCAGACCCTCTTGAAGTCAGCGGATCCATGTGTAAGGGCTTTGATCACGTCGCCGTGCCGCCCGGCCCGCCCGAACAGATCGGTCGCTGACACGCCCTTCACCCGGCACAGCCGTGTCCTAATCGATCCGTACACGGCGTAATAGGCTCTGCCGCAAGCCGTACGTACCGCCGCCTCGCTTACCGGAGCCCCGGCCAAGAGAAGCCGGCCGGTCTCAAGGAAGACCTTGGGATCGAAAGCCACTCGCGCCACCGGTCAGGGAGCCGGACCCAGCCGCCCAACCCCCACGGCCAAGCGTTCCAAGTCGTGCGGACCGAGGACGTCGGCCAGTACTTCGAAGAATGAATCCCGGAACGCCATCCCGTCCGAGTCCCCCGGGATGAACACATCCACCACGACGGCGGTCAGTTCAACGCCGTCGTCGTCCGCTACGGACACCACCTCCGGTGCCCTGAACAAGGCTCGGGGCTCCAGCTGGCGGGCCAGCCGCTTCATTAGCTCGACCGGACGCCGCATCCCCTCGGCTCCCGCTTGATCGTACCATGGGCGGATGGCAGGTCGAATCGACATCGCGGTGTGTGTCGTCGAGGCTGTCGCCTCCGCATGGAGGACAGCTTTCCATGGAACGGCACCCTCCACCGGCGACGCATAGGCGTCAGCGGAGCTCGGGATCGGCACCCATGCTGCCGCACGGGTCGCCGAGCTAACGGGCACCTGCTGCTCGAGGTGCGCCAAGGTCATGGCCATCTCTTCCTGTGAGCCAGCTTCTGGAACATCAGTGCGATGATCGAGGCTCCGGTCTGGATCGCGTGGTTTGCCCTGAAGAAGTCCGCGCGCTTGATCTGTTCCTGGGTCAGGTTGGTCCCCACCGTGACCCGAACCGGGACATCGGGCTGGTCCTCCGCCCCGGCCCCGTCCAGCTCGATCGAATGGCCGACCGATTGGTGGTGAAGAGCCAGACGCAGGTCGAATAGGAATGTCGCTCTGGATTCATCATCCAGATCTCGGGCGACCGCTTGGTGTTCCGGGGAAATCGCAACGGTTGCTTGCACGGCCAAGTAATTAAAATCCGAGCGCCGCTGAGCCACGATGGTCGTAAAGGCCTGCCCTCCGACCAGGAGACCCCATTCGAACTCGGCATCGTGTTCTAGATGCGGTTGGGACTCCAGCCCGAAGCCGGCAATCCATCCCTCCACCGTGTTGCGATTCACCCGGTCTGCCATCGCTATCCGAGCTAGAGTTCCTCCTGATCGGACCGTCAGTTTACTTGCGGCCGCGCATCGACTCAAGCCAGGCACCGCCATCGCAACCAGACGTTGGGGCGGAGGGTGCGTAAGCGCCGGGCGGCATCGTGCATCCTGCTTGGGGGCCAACCTCCTGCGCGGAGCCGCGGGCCGGTATCTGTTCACCTCCACCGGCTCGGTGTACAACTTCGATCAGGACGAA
>JAAXGM010000160.1 GCA_012267435.1 Gemmatimonadota bacterium | reverse complement strand
CACCGTCTGCGGGCTTACGCCGCTCGCGCTGGGCATCGGGCGCGGGGCCGACCTGCGCGCCCCGCTCGCCATCGCGGTGATCGGGGGCCTGGTGGTGGCCACCGCGCTCACCCTCATCGTCGTGCCGGTGGTGTACGCCGTGGTCGAGAGCGGTCACGCCCGCCTGCGGGGGAAGGCTCGCGCGCCGCGGCCGATCCGGGCGGCGGAGGTGCTCCCGTGAGCGCGGCGCCGGGTGTCCGGGGAACGGCCGCACGCTCGCTTCGCCGGGGGCGCGCCACTACCCGTAGTGGCCTACCCCCTACCCGTAGTGGTTGGGAGGCGCCACGGTGATCGGCGGGAGCATCCGGCGGCCGGTGGCGGTGGCCATGGGCTGCCTCGCGGTCGCCCTCATGGGAGCCAGCGCCTGGCGCAATATCCCCATCGGCCTGCTGCCGGACACCCGGCTGCCCCGGCTGACCGTGAACGCGGAATGGCCCGGCGCGTCCCCTGAAACGGTGGAGGCGTTTCTCACCTCCCCCATCGAGGCGGCCGTCCAGCAGGTCAAGGGCGTGGAGAAGGTCATCTCCCTTTCAAGCGAAGTACAGGGGACCGGAACCTCCGGCATCGAAGTGCAGTTCAGCCGCGACACGGACATGGACTTCGCGCGGCTCGACCTCTCCGAGCGGCTCTCCACCCTCGAGGAGGAGCTGCCCCCCGCCGTGCGGCGGATTCTCGTCGAGCCGTACGTCCCGCCCGAGTTCGAATCCCGGAGCCAACGCGGGTTCCTTCGCTATACCTACTCCGGTCCCTATACGCTCGAAGCGCTCCGGGCCGACCTCGACGACCGCGTGGTGCCGGACCTCTCGCAGATCGAGGGCGTGGCGCTGGTGCAGGCGAGCGGCGGGCGCGAGCGCCTGATCGAGATCGAACTCAACGAGGACCGGGTCAGCTCGCTCGGGCTCTCGCCGGGCGTGGTGAGCGGACGGATCAACGACCTCGACCTGGTGCGGGAGGCGGGCGCC
>JAAXGM010000159.1 GCA_012267435.1 Gemmatimonadota bacterium | reverse complement strand
CCTACGCCGAAGGAGGCCGTGCTCCGTGGGTCGCGAACCTGCCACAGCCTCGCCGTGACGTGCGCGCCCCAGTGGAACACGATCATGCAGGCCTGCAGCATGGGACTTCGCATCTCCAGCGCGGGCAGGACGGCGACATGGTCCAGCCTGCTTCTCAGGAGATGGCGCACCCCGCGCCTCACCGCCTCGCGGCCGAACACCACGTCCCCGTCGGTAAAGAGAAGCAGGTCCCCCCTGGCCGCCAGCGCCCCGCGCCAGGACGCGTGGTTCTTCCCGAACCATCCCGCGGGCAATTCCTCGACGTGGAGCACCCTGAGGCGGTCGTCTTGCGCGCTGAGCCGATCCGCGATCTCGCCGGTGCGGTCCTGCGAGCGGTCGTCGACGAAGATCACCTCGTAGTCCGGATAGTCGAGGGCGAGCAGCGACGTGAGCGCCTGTTCCACGCGCGCTTCCTCGTTCCGGGCGGCCACCACCACCGACAGCCGGGGGAGAGGCGGATCGCCGTCGCGGGCGTCTCCGATCCGTTCGAGGCGGAAGACGTGCCGGTAGCTGTACAGGGTGACGAGCGTCATGGCCACCCACACAGCCAGGGTGGCGGCGGCGACGATGAGCATGGCGGTCATTGTCGCCCGGGCTTCTCGTCAATCAGGACCATGGGAGGCGGATCCGCCGGCGCCGCGGGCGCGTTCCAGCAGCACCAGCCGCAACTCACGCCCCATGGGAGTGAGCCGATACCTCTGCCTGCCGCTCGTGGGCTTGTCCGGGATCGTCATCTCGATGAGGCCGGCGTCGAGTGCCGGTCGCAGGTAGTTGACCACCAGGTTGCTTCGGTTCCTGAGGCCGAGGCCCTGGAGAATCTGCACGCGGGATCGATCGCGATCCAGAACTCGTACCAACTCTCTGACCTGGACCGTGGTCTTTCGCTCCCAGACTCGATTGAGACCCGCGTGATACCTGTATGGCAACGCCTGGGATCTTGTATCACTCACCTCACCGGCAGGTCTCCCGGGGCCTCCTTTCCCGGCATCCCGCGGGGTAAGGAGGCGTTCCCGTATCGAACCGAAGTCGTCGTCGTCAATGCCTTGGGGCTGGAGCTGAATGGCCGGCGGGCGCCTGAAGCTGACGGTCATCCCGGTTTCGGAAACCTCAATGCGGGGTTCCGGGACTCCGTACTCCCGGCAAAGCGACTTCATGCGCCGAATGCCGGAACCGATTCCTCCAACCAAGCCCATGCGGGCGAGCATGGCGTAGAGCAGCGGATTGCGGGGAACGCTCTTGGTTCCCAGATCGCCCTCTTTCATGCCCTCGGGCAGGCCCCCGGGGCTGGCGATCACCACGCGGTCCTTGAAGACACGCACCCGCACGTGGTTGCGGGAACGGTAGTCACGGTGGGCTATCGCGTTCGCGAGCGCCTCGCGCAAGGCTTCCTCGGGCAGCTCGGGACGGCCTTCGGCGTCATCGCCCCAGATCGTGAACTGGACGTCGATTCTGCGCAGAACCCACGCCAGCGCTTCGTCCGCGATCTCCGGGAGCGAGCCGTGGAAGTCCCGCCGTTCGAGGCTTCCCGCCTCCTCGGTCCCCTGAAAAAGAGCGCAGGATACGCGCGCGCTCTCCGTGAACTGGCGGATGTCCCGCGCAAGCAGCCACGCGCCGGCGTGCGTCATCCGGTCTTCGTTGTCGACGAGGCCGAGGTTGCGCAGCGCCAAGATCGCGTGCATGGCTGCCGGAATCTTCGCCCGGCCGATGAACCGCTCCCAGACGTCGGCGTTGAGATGAGTCTCCATCGAAAAGGCCTCGCAGGGCTCCTTGTCGAAGTGAGCGCGCCCGACGGCGTAGTAGAGATCCTTGATCTCCGCTTTCGTCAGCCGCCGGCTGCCGCTCCCCTCGCGCACGAAGGCGCGCCATCTAATGGAATAGGGCTTGTACTTCTGGAGCGGCACGGTCACGCGCATCACTTCGCCCACGCTCTCGACCTCCACCCTGATCGGCGGGTCGCAGGACCGAGCGACGGCGAGCACCCTGACGCGCGTCCGGCGATGGTTTGCGACGCCGACCACCTCCCCGGACTTGGACACGCCGAGCAGGACGGTCCCTCCGTCTCCGTTCGCGAACGCGCACAACTCCCTGCCGAGGTCTCGTCCGAGCGAACGTTGGAACTCGACCTCGGGGCTCTCGCCGGCGGCGATCAGGTCGAGGAGTTCCTGGCGGGTCAACGGGAGGCCGGCTGTCCCGGGCACGTCCGCCAGGACATCACATCCTGTATGCTCACTTGTATCATGATGACTCTAAGGGCTTGCGCGCGCGGACGGGGTTGTCAAGAGCCCGCGCCCTTGGTGCGGCTCCGGCTTCCGACGGAGCTCGAAGAGGGCGAGGATCATGTGACGGCCGGCGCTATCGCGCGGTCCGGAATCGTTCACCGGCATTCAGAATCTCGAGCAGCCGCGGGAATCCGAGGACGGCGGAACGCCTGCCGCTGGCGGGGGCGGCTTCCTCCAGCACCTCCGCGCTGCGCAGCTGCCACAGCAGCCGGCGCGCCGTGCGCGGCGGGATATCGCCGACGGACACGAAGTCGCTGACCCGGAAGACGGGGTGCGCGAAGAGCCGGTCCAACGCCGGGCCCGGTTGGTGGGCGCGAGTCCGGTTCGGCAGCACCGCCTCCACCTCCGTCCGCAGCGCCAGGATGGCTTCTATGGCCGCCGCGCCCTCCCGCGCTTGGTTCCGCATCGCGTCGAGCGCATACAGGCACCAGCCCGTCCAGTCGTCGTCGCGGGAGACGCCCAGGAGCCCGTCGTGGTAGAAGCTGCGGCGCGCCGCGATGCGGGCACTCAGCCCGAAGACCGGGGTGCGGATGAGGCCGTATTTTTGCATGAGAACGGGGATCAGCATGCGCCCCATCCGCCCGTTGCCATCCAGGAAGGGGTGGATCGCCTCGAACTCGGCGTGCTGGACGGCGATCTGGACGAGCCTGTCGCGGGCGTCGGCGTGGATGTAGCGCTCCCACCTGCTCATCGCGTCCGGGACCCGGTTCGCAGGTGCCGGGACGAAGGTGGCGGTCTCCGGAGTCGAACCCGGTGCGCCGATCCAGACGGGCGCGCGTCGGAACGCGCCAGGGGATTTACTCCAGCCCCGGGGGCCCGCGAGGAGAAGGGCATGCGCCTCGCGGATGATGCGCAGCGAGAGGGGCAGCTCGTCGAGCATCTTCCTCACCTGCCGCTCGGCCGCAAGGAGGCAACCGACTTCGTGGGTGTCGTCGCGGACATACGGGTTCGTCGGCGCCAGCCCGGCGCGCATCTCGAACACTTCGGTCACGCTCGTATGGATGTTCTCGATGCGCGACGACCATACGGCCTCGCGGACGCGGAGCCCGGTCAGCAGGGCCCGCGCATTCGGGACCCTGGCGAGCACGCAGTCGTATCTGGCGACGGCGGCCGCGGCCGGCCCGATCAGCGGCGCCAGTCGGCGCCAGTCGAGCCGGCCTTCGGGCGGGAAACCTTCGCTCCGGTAGTGGACCGGGGACATGGGTTCGGGTCCCTCCGGGTTGGCGGACGTTCTCCCGGAGCGTGGGCCGGATGTCATTCCTTGCCCAAAACCTCTTTTGTTTGCCAGAAAACGGCAATAGTGGCGGACAAAAGAGGGGCGCGGGGGTAGCCGAATGCGCGCGCCATGGCTTTGAAGCGACATGGATGCTCCGTGAACTCAGCGCTACCCCGAATGTTCCGCCACATACTCCCCCGCCAGCTCCAGCCCGATGAGCGTCAGCAGCGGGTCCACTTGGTCGAAGGCGGGCACGTGCTCCGCCACCAGGGGAGAGAATCCACCGGTGCCCACGACCATGGGGTCGGGAACGTCCCATTCCGCTCGCACGCGTTCGATCATCCCCGTGATCGCGTCCATGGTGGTGAAGAAGATGCCGGAGTGGATACAGGATTCGGTGCGTTTGCCGATGACCCGCTTCGGGCGAACGAATTCGACGGGCGGGAGCTTGGCGGTCCGGGCCGCCAGCCACTCCTTGCCGGACATGAGCCCCGGGGCGATGACGCCCCCTTGGAAGCGGCCGTCGGCGGTGATGCAGTCGTAGGTGGTGGCGGTTCCCAGGTCGACGACGATGCAGTCGCGCCCGAAGAGGCGGGAAGCAGCCATGGTGTTGGCGATGCGGTCGGCGCCCACGGTGCGCGGCTCCTCCACGTCGAGAACGATGGGCAGGGGGGTGGCCGCGTCGATGACCACCGGCTCCGCGGAACCAAGCCGGGCCGCGGCTTCCCTCAGGACATCGGAGGCGGAGGGGACCACCGAGCCCAGCACCACGCGGGTCAGGGCGTCGGGGTCGTGGCCGTCCGAGCGGAGCAGCGCGTGGAGCAGCAGCACGTACTCGTCGGGGGTGCGCGGCACGTGGGTGCTCACGCGCCAACGGCCCGCAACCACTTCCTCGCCGGGGACGAAGAGGGCGAGGACCGTCTCGGTATTGCCCACATCCAGTACCAGATGCATGTCGTGGTTCCTCGGGTGGTTTCCTACGGACCCGGCAGGAGGCTGACGCTGCCGGAACGAATCTCGCGCCTCCCGCGTCCGGGTTCCTCGAAGAGGAGCGCGCCCGCGGAACTGATGCCGCGGGCGGTTCCGGTCTCGCCGCTCCCGAGCACGACGCGCCGGCCCCCCAGGGCGTCGCGCCTGGTGAGTTCCCGGTGCAGTGCGCCCTCCAGCGGGGCCGCTCCCGGGATCAGTAGTTCCCGCATCCGGGCGAGCAGCGCACCCGCCAGGGCGGGCACCGATACGGACGGCGCGCCCATCGCGCGCAGGGACGCGGCGCGGTCGCGGAGTTCCGGCGGGAAGTCCGCCACGCGTTGCGAGATATTGATGCCCGTTCCGATCGCCATGCCCCGGCTCCCGGCGCCGCCGTCCCATGATTCGCACAGGATGCCGCCGACCTTGCGGCCCGCGACGATAAGATCGTTCGGCCACTCGATCTCCGCCCGCAAGTCCGGGCAGACGTCCTCGATGGCGCGCGCGGCCGCGATGCCGGTCAGGAGCGGGACGGTGGAATGTCCGGATGGACGCCTGGCCAGCACCACGGTCATCCAGAGCCCGGAGCCGGGCGGGGACAGCCAGCGCCGCCCTTCCCTCCCCCGCCCCCGGGTCTGCTCGTCCGCGATGACCACCGAAAACGGGGGCGCGCCCGCGCGCGCGATGCTGCGGGCGCGGTCGTTGGTGGAGCCGAGGCGACGGTGCACTTCGAGGAGCGGCACGCCCCACCGCTCCGCCCAGCGGGCGACCGGTTCGCCCTCCCAGCCTCGGGAGCCGCGGTCGCCGGTGCGCCAGACCGGCCGGCCGCCGCGCATGGCTCCGCCTACCCGATCCACAGGTACCCGAGGAAGAGCAGCCCCAGGATCCANNGGCCCCGGCGTCCAAGAGCTGAAGAAGGGTGGCTCCGAGTATGGCGGGCACGGACATCAGGAACGAGAACTCGGCCGCGTCGTCGGATTCAACGCCCAACCAGAGCGCCGCCACCACCGTCGATCCCGAGCGCGAGATGCCCGGGAAGAGCGCGAATGCCTGGGCGACCCCGATGAGCACCGCGACGCCCGGCCCGCGCGCCCACGAGAACGGTGCAGGCGCCCGGCGCATCGCCGCGCGCGCGCTCCACAGCACCCCGCCCGTCACCAGGAACGCCACGCCCGCCGCGGCAGGCGTCTCGAACGCCGCCTCCACAACATCCCCCAGGAGAAAATAGACCGCTGCCGCCGGCACGTTGGCGAGCGCGATGAGCCCGAGGTAGCGCCACGTCCCGGGGTCCAGCCGGACCGATCCCCGCATGAGCGCGCCCACGCGCCGCCGGTATGCGACCAGCACCGAAACCAGCGTCGCGAAGTGCACGGCGACCTCGAAAGCGACACCGGGAAGTTCGATTCCGAGCAGCGCCTGGCCGACGACCAGATGCCCCGAGCTCGAGACCGGGAGGAACTCGGTCAGCCCCTGCACGACCCCGAGCAGGACCGCTTCCCAGGTGTTCAAGGGGCTCTCGCCTCGCAGATGGCGCCGCCTCGCGCCCGCCAAGCCTTCAGCACCTCGGCACACTGAGCGTCGAGCGGCTTCAGGCCGTCGATCCTGACTGCGTCGCGGGGCAGCTGGTTGCGGAACCAAGTGAGCTGCCGGCGGGCGTAGCCGCGGGTCGCGCGCCGGGTCGCGTCCAGGGCATCCTCGAGGCTCAGACGCCCCTCCAGGTACCCGAGCATCTCGCGATAGCCGGTGCCGGACATCCCGGGATCGTCCGGCCCGTAGCCGCGAGCGGCGAGGACGCGGACTTCCTCGATCATTCCCCGCTCGGCCATCGTGCTTACGCGCTCGTTGATCCGGCCGTAGAGGTCGTCGCGCGGCAGTTCCAGCACCACGACCATGCCCTCGGCGGCCGGAGCGTTCGCCTGCGCGGTTCGGTGCCACCACGAGAGCGGACGGCCCGTGAGCAGGGTCACTTCGAGGGTGCGCTCGATGCGCTGGACCCCGCCCGCGACCGCGAGCCGGGCCCGTTCCGGATCCAGCACGCGCACCCAGCGCTCCAGCTCTTCCATCCCGCGCCGCCCAAGGAAACGGCGCAGGCGCGCCACCCGACCCGGGTCCAGTTTCGGCTCCTCGAAGAGGGGTTCCACGAGAGCCTTCAGAAAGAAGCCGGTGCCTCCCGCCAGTAGCGGCACCCGGCCGCGCGCCCGGATTCGGCTCATCCAGCGCGCGGCGTCGCGGGCAAACTCGCCGGCGCTGTAGGATTCGTCCGGATTCCGGATGTCGACGCCGTGATGCGGGATGCGGGCGCGGATGCCGCCAGCCACCTTGTCGGTGCCGATATCCATGCCGCGGTAGATCTGGCGCGAGTCCATGGAGATGACCTCGCCGTCCAGCGCCTCGGCGACCGCCAGCGAGAGCGCTGTCTTGCCCGTGGTGGTCGCGCCGGTGATGGCGAGGAACTCAGGTGCGGCCAAAGCGGCGCTCCAGTTCCGACAGGGACAGGCGCACGGCGGTCGGACGCCCATGCACGTCGTGATGCGGGAGATCGGTGGCGAAGAGGCGGTCGATCAACTCCCGCATCTCCTCCTGCGACAGCACCCGGCCGGCCTTGATGGCGCCCTTGCAGGCGAAGGTCATCGCGATGCGCTCGTGCTGGTTGCGGGCGGCGCGCACCAGCTCCGAGCCGTGGGTCAGCTCGCCGATCATCTCGCGCAGACAGCGCTCCGCGTCGAAGTATGGATGCGGGTTCGGAACCGCGTGCGCGATGATCGAGTTGCCCCCGAACCCGTCGACCTCGAAGCCCGCGCGGGCGAGCATGCCGAACAGCGGCTCGACGTGCTGATACTCGGCCGGCGGGAGGGTCAGGGTGATCGGGAACAGCAGGCGCTGGCCGGGCTGTCCGCCCTTGCCGAAGGCTTCCATCAGCTCCTGGAAGAGGATGCGTTCGTGGGCGGAGTGCTGGTCGATCATCATCACTCCGTCGCGCACCTCGACGAGTATGTAGGTCCCGTGCAGCTGCCAGAGCCGCGCCGGTTCCATGGGGATTTCCTCGGACGGAGTGACCGGTTTGGCTGCATCGGCGGCCGCGGGCGCTCCGCTGGCGAAGAGGGCGATCTGGGCATTGGCGGGATCGGAGGATGGGTCGAAGGACCGGTCCGCGGTCCCGGGCGCGTACTTCGCCGACTCGCGCACCCTGGCCACGCCTGCGCCATCGCCATTGGGAGGCGCGGAGGACCGGCTCGAATCCCGCGCCGGGGTCTGCGCGCTCGAAGCCGCTCCGTCACTCCCGGTGGCTGCGGCGTCGAGCGTGGCGGCGCTCTCCTCGCCCGCGAGCGCGCGTCGGATTTCGTCCTCGACGAAGCCTTCCACGGCGGTCCGGTCGCGGAAGCGCACCTCCAGCTTGGCCGGGTGCACATTCACGTCGACCTCACCGGCGGGGAGGTCGAGGTACAGGAAGAACCATGGGCGCACGGTCTCGCGGATGGTGGTGCGGTATGCCCGGCGCACGGCGTCTCCCAAGCTCTTGTCCCGGAACGGTCGGCCGCCCACGAAAAGGTAGGTGCGGCGCGGACCGGGACGTGCCTGGTCGGGGCGCTGGAGGAGGCCGCTGACCCGGCCGACCTTCCCCGCCCCCGCGAACCCGAACATGGAGGCGCGGGCGTCTCTGCCCCAAAGACGGCCGACCCGGCGCGCGGGGCCGGGGTCTGCCGGCAGATCAATCAGCGGGCGCCCGTCGGAGGTGAGGGTGAACGCGACCTCGGGATGGGCCAGAGCGAGCGACGTGAGTTCGGCGGCCACCACCCGGGTTTCCGCGGACCCGCTCTTCAGAAAGCGTCTGCGCGCGGGCGCGTTGAAGAAGAGGTTGGCCGCCTCCAGGGTGGTGCCGCGGGACCGTGCGTGATCGTCGACGCTGGTAATGGTCCCGCCGGTCGCCCGAATGCGGGTGCCCGCGCCCGACTCGTCGCAGGTCTCGAGGGTCAGCCGCGATACCGCCGCGATCGAGGGCAGTGCCTCGCCTCGAAAGCCGAAGCTCGCGACCCCGCGCAGCTCGCGGGCGCTCGTGATCTTGCTGGTGGCATGGCGCTCTAGGCACATGATCGCATCCTGGCGCCCCATTCCGACCCCGTTGTCGATCACCCGGATGCGCTGTCTCCCGCCCCGCTCCATCTCGACCCGGATGTGCGCGGCGCCGGCATCCAGGGCGTTCTCGACCAGCTCCTTCACGACCGACGCCGGACGCTCGACGACCTCGCCGGCGGCGATCTGGTTTGCCACCGAGTCCGGAAGCACCTGGATGGGGCGGGCGGGCGGCGTCACAGCGCGGCCGATGAGTGCTCGACGCGACCCCCTGCTTCCGTGGGTCTCAGGCCGAAGAAGCGGAGGGCGTTGCGGGCGGTGTAGCGCTCAACCTCCTCCGGGCTCTCACCCCGCACATCCGCCACGCCGTCCCGCACCCGCGCCACCCAGGCGGGCTCGTTGCGCCGGCCCCGATGCGGCACCGGCGCCAGGTAGGGCGAGTCGGTCTCGATCATGAGACGGTCGGAGGACACCGCCCGCAGAGCTTCCTGGCCGTCGAAGTTCCTGAAGGTCACGAGCCCGGTGAACGAGATGTGCCAGCCGGCGTCGAGCGCTTCTTCGAGCAACCTTATCCCGCCGGTGAAGCAGTGGAGCACCCCCCGCGCCGCGCCCCTGAACTCACGGATCAGCGCGCGGGTGTCGTCGTCCGCGGACCGCGAGTGCACTACCAGCGGCAACCCTGTCTCGGCTGCCAGGCGGGCCTGGGCGCGGAACAGATCGCGCTGGCGGTCGCGCGGGCAGAAGTCGTAGTGGTAGTCCAGGCCCGTCTCGCCGACCGCGACCAGGCCCGGCTCGGCCTCCAGCAGTTCCGCCACCCGACCAACGTCGTCCGGGCCGGCCCGTCCGGCCTCATGGGGATGTACGCCCGCCGTCCCCCACACCTGCCGGTGCGCCCGGGTTAGCTCCGCCACCCGCTCCGCGTCCGTCACCGAGGATGCGATGGAGACGATCGCCCCCACCCCGGCGGCGCGCGCCCGCTCGATGGTCTCGACCCGG
Organism: Gemmatimonadota bacterium; assembly: GCA_012267435.1. Lineage (GTDB taxonomy): Bacteria > Gemmatimonadota > Gemmatimonadetes > Longimicrobiales > Gaopeijiaceae > BD2-11. The sequence continues at coordinate 8,865 of JAAXGM010000159.1, read as the reverse complement.
TCGGCGTCGAAGCGCCGGTCGGTCAGATGGCAGTGGGATTCGAACAGCATTGCGGTCGTGGACCCGGCGGGCGTGGCGACGGCACAGGCAGAGCCGGGAATCCGGGATATGGTGGCCGGCACATCCGCGGGCCCGGCCTCGCCAGCTCAGGCGCGAGCGCCCGCGACCCTCCGCCCTTTCCTGCCTCGCTTCTTCCTCTTCCTGGGCCGCCCCGGCGGCGGAGTTCTGCCCACCGGGCCCCTCGAGCCTCCGCGCTGAGCTTCGACCAGATCCTTCGAGCCCCAGCGCCTCTGGATCTCCAGCAACGCCGGCGAGGCGACGAAGATCGATGAGTAGGTCCCGACCATGACTCCGAGGATCAACACGGTGGTGAAGTCGCGGATCACCGCGCCCCCGAAAATGAGCAGGGCCATCAGCACCCCGAGCGTCGTGCCGGAGGTGAGCACCGTCCTCGGAAGGGTCTCGTTGATCGACCGGTTGACGAGCGCCACCGGGTCCTCGCGGCGGCCGCCCTTCGCGTTCAGGTTCTCCCGCACCCGGTCGAATACGACGATCGTGTCGTTGAGCGAATACCCGATGATGGTCAGGATGGCCGCCACCGTGGGAAGCGCGATCTCGACCCGGAAGAGCGCCAGGAAGCCGAGCGTGATGAGGCTGTCGTGGACCGTCGCGATGACGGCTGCCACGCCGAAGCGGAACTCGAAGCGGATGGCCAGATAGACGAGGGTCAGCGCGAACGAGAACAGGATCGCGAGCGCCGCCTTCTGCTGGAGTTCCGCGCCGATCTTCGGGCCAACCAGTTCGGTGCGGACCACCTCGATATCGCTATTCGGGAAGGCGCCCTGGATCTGCCCGCGTATCTCGAGCGCCACCGCCTCCACCTCCCGGTCCTCGGCCAGCGGGGCCCGGATCACGAACTCGTTTCCTTCGTTGCCGATGCTGGTGATGGGAGGAGCCTGGGCGCCGCCCAGCGCGGACCGCAGCTCCGCCGCGTCCATCGTCTCGTCGAAGCGCACCTGCACCAGCGAGCCGCCCGTGAAGTCCACGCCGTAGTTCTGCCAGCTGCCGATGGCCACGATGTTCACCACCATCGACGCCAGCGCGACGGCGAGCACCAGAGCCGAGAAGACGTAGGCCTTCCTGCGCGCCTCGATGAAGCGGTATCGCGCGTTTCCGAAGAGTCTCATGATTCAGATGGTCTCGCGATTCAGATGCTGATGGGATCCGTGGCCCTCTTCCGGGACAGATACATGAAGAAGAAGCTGCGCGTCACGTAGAGCGCGGTGAAGAACGAAGCCAGAATTCCGATCGAGAGGGTTACGGCGAAGCCGCGCACGGGCCCGGTGCCGAACTGGAACAGGATCAGCGCCGTGATCAGGGTCGTGAGGTTGGCGTCCACGATGGCCGACAAGGCGTTGCCGAAGCCGTCCTCGACCGCGGTGCGCACGGCCCTTCCGGCATCAAGTTCCTCCCGGATGCGTTCGAAGATGAGCACGTTGGCATCCACCGCCATGCCGACCGAGAGGATGAGCCCCGCGATGCCCGGCACGGTCAGCGTCGCCCCGAACATGGCCAGGCCGCCCAGCACCAGGACCACGTACACGCCCAGTGCGAACACCGAGAGGATGCCGGCAACGCGGTAGTAGGTGCACATGATCAGGACCACCAGAACGAGACCGATCATCCCGGCCACGCGACCCTGGTCGACCGAGTCCTGACCGAGGGAGGGGCCGACCGTGCGCTCCTCCATGATGCGCAGCGGAGCGGGCAGCGCACCGGCGCGCAGCACCAGGGCGAGGTCGCTCGCCTCCTGCAGGGTCGAGCCGCCGAGCTCGATCTGACCGCGGGCGCCGATGCGGTCGCGGATGACCGGGGCGCTCACCACCTCCCCGTCGAGAACGATGGCGAGGAACTCGCCGACGTTCTGCCCGGTCACCTCGGCGAAGCGGCGGCCTCCCCGGCGGGACAGCTCGAACTGCACCTGCGGCGTATTGAACTGCTGGTCGCGCGCGGAAACCGCGTTCTCGAGCATCTGGCCGGTGATGAAGGCGTCCTCGTTCAGGACATACAGCTGGCGATAGATCCTGCCGGTCAGGGCGACGGGATCCATGCCCCACTGGAGGGAAATGTCGCGCGGCATGGCGCGCTGGACCTCCGGGATGCTCAGGAACAGCTCCGCCGCCTCCACGTCCTCCTCGGACACCAGGTAGACGCCGTCCTCGCTGCCCTGGTTCAGGAGCGCGGTGAACGGGCTCAGGACGGAGGCATCGTCCTCCTCCGCGTCCGCTTCGGCGGCTTCGTCCTGGGCGACCTGCCCGACCTCGGGGCCCACGGCGGCGTCTGCTTCGGCTTCGGCCCCACCTTCCGCGGCCGCCGCGGAATCTCCTTCTTCCGACGCAGCGCCGAAGAGCAGTTCTTCGATCGAGGATGTCGGGGCCTGCACGTCGCGGCCAAGGCTGCTCAGCGAATCGGCCCCCAGCGTTGCGACGATCACGCGGTCGATGCGCGGCAGATCGGGGGCGAAGTCCACCCATGAGCGCACCAGCTTGAACTCGAGGAAGGCGGCGCGCCGGATGACGTCCTTGGCCTGATTCTCGTCGCTGATGCCCGCGAGCTCGACGATGATACGGTCGCTGCCCACCTTCTGGATGAGCGGCTCCTCGACCCCGAGTTCGTCGATGCGGGTGCGCAGGACCGTCTCGGCGCGGTCGATGGCGTCGGCGCGCGCCTCGTCGGTGAGCGTGCCGTCCGGGTCGTCGATCTCGACCACCAGGTGCATCCCGCCCTGCAGATCGAGACCCAGCTTCAGGCCGTTGGCGTAGATGTAGTAGCCGCAGATCCCGAGGATCACGGCGATGAAGATGATCCGGCCACGAAGAGACTTCAGCATGGTGCCACCGCTGGCTCCGGGAGGGTTTCGCGGGTGTGATCCGGCTCGCGCACCGCCCGGGGGGACCTCCTCTGAACCCTCGAGGCTCCTTCCCGCGAGCGGGATGGGTAGCTATGTAAGCTCGCCACGCGTCAAACCGGTGTCAATCTGACGCGAACCGCCGCGAGAGGGGGCGAAAGCCTTCGTTGGCTGCCGCCGCACCGGCCCGCAACGGATTGACGAGCCCGGGCAGGCCGGAAGCCCCGGGATGCAATGCCCGGGGCCACCGACCAGCCTGTCCTGGATACGGAACAGGTCGTTGCCGGGTTTCTCCTCAGGAGATGTTGGGGTTCCCGTTCCGCTCCGTGTCGGGCAGCGGGAAGCATTCCATGCCGCCGTAGGCGTCACCCACGTAGGGGTGCGATCCGCTGGTGAACTGCGTGATCCTGCCAAGCCGGCGCAGCACGCCCATGCGATGTCCCTCCACGAAGAGCTCGCGGCGGCGCTGCTCCTGCACCTGCTCCTGGATCTCCTGCGCGTTCATGCTCGCGAAGTTGCCGGGAAGTCCCGCCTCCTCGAGCAGCTCGTTGACGATCCCGACCGCGGTCGCGCCCCCTTCCACCTCGGCGACGATCAGACGTGCTTCGGTGTAGCTGGCGAGCCGGATCTCCGCGTCACGGCTGGTATACTTCTGCTGGAACCACATCGGCGTGAGCCCGTCCTGCCCGAGAATCCCCTGATCCGTCACGTGAACCCTCGGATCGGGCATGCCTGCCCACTCGAGGTTCCAGAAGGCGGGATCCACCGAGACGGCCTGCTCGATGTGATTGCGGTTGAAGATCTTGTTCTCGCGCACGTTCGCGGCGGTGGAGCGCGTGATGAAGAACTCGAATCCCTCGGGAACCGCGCGGGCGTCGGCGAGCGCGCCCGCAGTTTGTCCCAGGCTCATCTGGGCTCGAGCCCGGCCCATGTATGCCGCGTTGCGGATATCGGCATCCGGCGACTCCAGGGCCATGCTGAAGCGCTCCTTTGCGAGTTCGAAGACTGCCGCGGGCTGCAGTTCGGGCCCGAGATCGAAGGCCGCGCTGCACCATCCCTCGGCGAACGTCGTATAGCTGTAACCGGCGTAGAGCGCGTTGGTCGCCAGGAGCGACGAGCGGTTCGGCACGTCGCCGTCGGAGAACCCGCTGATGCGGTTGATGGCGTCATCCGCGATGAAACGGGCCTGCGCGAGCGGCGTGTGCAGCGAAGTCGAGCTCCCGCATCCGGAAGTGGCGAACGAAGCATCCAGGGGACGCACGTCCCTGCGCTGATAGGGGACCTGGCCCAGGAAGGTCTGTGAACCCATGAACTCGCCCGAGACCAGCCCGGAGAGCAGCGCGTACTGTGTGTAGGCGCACTCGAAGGCCCCCTGCGCGCTTACGGTGAGCAATGGAGCGGCCGAGGGATCGTCCAGGGCGTCGGCCGGCGTTTCCCCGGGGAGCGTCACCGACAGGTCGCACGCTCCCAGGAAGAGGGTGAGCAACAGGAAGAGAAATCCTTCCTTCATCTTCTTTCGATTATCAAGTATGCCTGACATCTATTCCTCCCTTGTTTCCATATTGAGCATTGAGCTTCGCGCGAGACGCGGCCATCAGAACCTGACCCTGAAGGACAGGAGGAAGCTGTGCGGGAGCGGCGCCTGGGTCTGCTGCCAGCCCCAGGGATTGTCCCGCCTGCGGCGCGTCTCGGGGTCGAGCCCGGGCTGGCTGAAGCTCTCGTGGACCCACGGGGTCCAGATGTTTCGCCCGCTCAGGGTGATCGCGGCCCGGGAAACGCCGTACCCTTCGACGAAGTCACCGGGAAGCTCGTAGGTAAGGGAGATTTCGCGCAGGCGGAGGTGATCGTCCCTCTCCATCCAGGGGTGCTCGATGTCGAAGGTCTGGATTTCCGCGGCCTGGATCGGGTCCAGGGTGCCCATGAGATAGAGCTGGGCGCGCTCGGTGTTGCGGGTGTTGCGATCGCGCTGCCAGGTGGTCGTGCTGAAGCGCCGGCTCTCCCAGGTGTAGTTCCAGAGCGCGTTCAGCGTGAGCCCCAGGTTGGGGAGCGCGAGGGACTGGGTGAACGATCCCTGCCAGACGGGTCCGGGCGGGCCGAGATAGTGGAACGGCGCCTGGGAGCATGGAGTGGGCGCGCGCGAGGGGTCCGGCCCCTCGCACATGACGTCGATCAGCCGTGTCGGATTGTTGGGGTCCCAGCGGGCCGAAGCGATGTACTTGCTCCAGTATCCCCCGAGAGGATACCCGACGCGGTGCTGGAAGCGGCCCCGGGTGTCGGCCTGGATGCGCTCCCGGCCTTCGCCGAGCGAGACCAGCAGGTTGTCGTTGTAGGCGGCGGTCGCCCCGAGGTCGAAGCTCATGCTCGGAGTCCGGATGACCTGGGAGTTCAGGGTGAGCTCGATGCCCTTGTTGTTGACTTCCCCGACGTTGATGAAGCGGGAGCCCGGGAAACCCAGCGAGGGGGCGACCAGGTCGGCCAGGATCGCGTCGCGGGTGGTCTGGTTGTAGTACGTGAACTCGATGCCCAGGCGGTCGGAGAAGAGACCCGCGTCGAAGCCCAGCTCGAGTTCGGTTCCGACCTCGGGCCTGAGGTCGGGGTTGCCCAGGTTGCCGGGCAGAAGCGCGGGCTCGTCGCCGGGGCCGGTGGTCGGCGAATAGGTGCGTACCGCCGCAAAGGCGTCCGGCTGCAGGCCCGACTTGCCCCACGCCGCGCGCACGCGGAAGCTCTCGGCGAAGCCGACGTTCCAGAAGTCGGTGTCGCTCAGCACCCACGAGGCGCTCAGCTTCGGATAGTAGACCGCGTTGAAGGTCTCCCCGAAGGCGCTGTGGGCGTCGCCGCGGAGCGCCGCGGTCACATACAGCTGGTCCCGCCAGCCGATCGTCTCCTGGATGAAGAGCCCGGCGCTCTTGGTCTCGACGAAGTCCTCGTCACCCCGTGTGCGCGCCGCCGCCCCCACAGTGGAAACCGCCGAGTTGGGAAGCTCGTCCCCGCGCGACAGAAGCGTGAGGCTTTCCTTCGTGAAGTACTGGGCTCCGAAGGATGTCGCCGAAGTGATGTCCGCAGTGAGATCGAAGCTGGCCGTGACGTTGTAGTCGAACGTGGACTGAAGCCCCCGGTCGTATATGACGTCCTTGCGTCCCTGGCTGAGCCCGGCGTAGGCGAGAAATCCCCCCGATGGTACGCGGGGCCAGAAGCGCGAGACCTTGGCGTCGGTGAAATCCAGGCCCGCCACCAGCCTGTGGGTGAGCCAGTTGAACGGGCGGTGGGTCGCGGTGATGGACGCCGTGCCGCGGTTCAGCTCCTCGGCGAAATCGATGTCGTTCTGGGCCTCGGGCGGGCCGACCATGAAGCCGCGCGAACCGGTTTCGCGCGATGCCGGGGTGCCCCACAGGAACATGGCGAACATGCCGTAGATGCCGCCCTGGCCGTCCGGGGCGAACCTGCCGTCGCTGCTGATGACGCCCAGATCCGCGGCGAGGTCGAAGTCCTCCGAGACCGCGAGCCCGAGGTTGGTGCGGACCGCAGTCTTCTCGATCTGGTTGTTGAGCATGTAGCCCTGCTCGTTGTCGTGACCCACCGACAGGAAGTAGGTGAGGTCGTTGGTGCCGCCCGAGACGCTCAGGTCGTAGTTCTGGAGGTGTCCGGTGCGGAACATCTGCCGGCCGGCGGCGACTTCCTCGGCGTACAGGTCCTGGCTGATGATCCGCCCGCCGACCAGGCCGTAGTTGGTGGGGATGCGCCCGTCCGGGTCGTTGAACCAGTTGCCGCCCTGGCGGACCGTGAGATTGACCACGGGTCGCCCGGTCTGGCCTTTGCGGGTGATGATCTGGATGACGCCGTTGGACGCCTCCGTCCCGTACAGGGTCGCCGCGGCCGGGCCCTTGATGACCTCGATGCGCTCGATCTCCTCGGGGTTGATGTCGTTCAGGCGCGAGGTGCCCGCGCCGCTCGAGGGCCCGGCGCGGTTGTCGGCGTTGATGCGGACCCCGTCGACGTAGACCAGTGGCCCGGTGTTGGCCTGCCTCGTGCTCGATCCCTGCGTGAGGGTGCCGATGCCGCGGATGAGGACGTTGCCGCCGGTGCCGACGTTGCCCCCGCCGATCTGCACGCCGACCCCGGCCACCTGACCGGCCAAGAGCTGCTGGAAGCTGGCGGGCGCGATCTCCTCGATCTGGGCGGACACCTCGAGGGTGCCCACGACGTTGGCGACCGCCCGGCGCTGCTGGCCCCCGGCGGTGCCGGTGACGATGATCTCGTCGAGGCCGAGGGCTTCGGAGGACAGGGTGAAGTCCTGCACCGCGGTTTCGCCCGCGGTCACGGTGACCTGGGTGCTCACGGTGCTCATGCCGATGCGCTCGGCGCGCATCTCGTAGGTGCCCGCCGGCACGTTGACGAGCAGGTAGCGGCCGTCCTGGCGGGAGAGAGTGCCGAGACCGGCGCCGGCCAGGTAGACCTGGACCTCGCCGAGCGGCGTGCCGGCGGTGGCGTCGGTGACCTGGCCTGTGATGTTGCCGGGTTCCTGGGCGGTTGCGGGGGCTGCCGCGGCGAGCACCGCGGCGGCGAGAAGAAGGGTGAAGGGAACGGGGCCGGCGGCGCGGCATCGCCGCCCGCGCGAGGGTTCGGTGTTCGAGTCAATGGACCATCGTTTCGTCATGGATCCCCCCGGTGGTGAGAAAACGGACAGAAGCAGTTGGGGGTGGGGGACGCAGGCCGGGTGGGCCCGGACCTGATCGACGAATTGCGCGTCAGTGCCCTCCTTGGTCGGGGTGGTCAGGAAACAGGCGTCGCCCGGGCGGGCGGGGCGGCGGGATTCCGCCGGACGGGAGAGAAGGGAATCCGGGCCGCGAGGAGGATGACGGATGCGGACGAACGAGTCTTGTCCGCTTCAGGTCGCGGGCGTGAGGCCGCAGGAAGCCCCTGAAATGCCAGCGTTGGGCGCCATCACCGCCGCGAGCGACGGTGCGGACGGGGGTCGCCCGGTACAGCATACCATCTCCCCGAATCCCGGTACAAACGTCCGTTCAAGCTACCGCGGAGCGGGTCCGGGCACCATCAGGAACTTCACAGCCCGACCGTCGGCGGATATACTGACGGGAGCCCACTCGCCCGGAGCACGGCAAATGGACTACGCAGCCAGACACGATCCCCGCCAGCCGGAGATTCCGGGCGCCGAACCCCAGAACCCCGACGGTTCCTCAGAGGTCGTTGAGCGGTTCCTGGCGAAGCTGCGCCCTCTCCTCCGGCAGCAATCCGCCCGCTCGGCCTGGCTCTTTGGCTCGCATGCCCTCGGGACCGCGACGCCGGAAAGCGACATCGATGTGATCGTTGTCGCTCCCACGGACCGGATTCCGGTTGAACGCTTTCGGGATTATCTGCCGGCTATCCTGGAAGCGGGTGTGGGGGTGGATCTGTTCGTCTACACTCCGGCGGAGTTCGAGCGGATGCAGGCGGAGGAACGTCCGTTTCTCATGCACGCGATGAAATCGGCCAGGCTCGTTCATGTGGGATAGCGCCGCCGAAGCCAACCGCTGGTGGAAGCAGGCGGAGAACGATCTCGAGTTCGCGCGCATGGCTTTGCGCGAGGAGTTCTTCCACCAAGCGTGCTTCATCGCCCAGCAGAGCGCCGAGAAAGCCGTCAAAGCCATCGGCTACCGGCTCGGTGACCGGACGATCCTCGGCCACTCGGTCGTTGTTCTCGCCGCCCGCTACGCGGAGCAGGTGCCCGCGCTCGCCAACCTGAACGAGGACGCCGGTATCCTTGACCAATACTACATCCCGACCCGCTATCCCAACGGACTTCCCGGCGGCGTGCCGTTCGCTGCATTCCACGAACCGCAGGCCAGAGCCGCGATCGAAGCGGCCGACTCCTTCATCGAAGCCGGCCGCACCCTGCTGTCCGCATGTTGAGGGCGGCGGCCGCGCTCAGGTGAAGGCCTGGATGCCGGTCTGGGCGCGCC
>JAAXGM010000158.1:1755-7019 GCA_012267435.1 Gemmatimonadota bacterium | reverse complement strand
GAAGGCGCGACCGGCGATGTAGGCGAGTCGATGAGCCCGGCCGGTCCGGGTTTTGCCGCTCGCCCGCAAGAGGGTAGATTCCCACTCCCGAGTCCGCGCAACAAGGACCGTCCATGCTCACAGCCTACATCTTCTGCCTCGTCGTGGGCGGCGGCTTCCTGTTGCTGTCGCTCTTCGGCGACTTCCTGGAGGCTGACGCGGATGTGGACCTCGACGCCGACGCGGATCTCGCCATCGGGGACGCCGGCGATGCCGCGAAGCTCTTCTCGCTGCGCGCGGTCGTCTACGCCCTTTTCGGGTTCGGCGCGGCGGGCACGGTTCTGCACCTGGTGTGGGGAGGGGGACGGCCCGGACTGACCGCCATCGTCGCAGGCGTTACCGGGTTGGCCACGGGTGCGCTGATCGGGACGGCGTTCGGGTTCCTCAAGCGGGGGAGCCCGGGAGCCATGCTGGGCGAGCAATCCTTCGTGGGGCTGACCGCGGAGGTGTCGCTCGAGATCACGGCCGCCAGTCCGGGCTCGATACGGGTTCTGCGCGGCGACCGGCGCCACGGCATCCGCGCCCGACTGGACGCGAGCTGTCCTCTGGACAGTGCCCTCCGTCCAAGTCAATCGGTGGTGGTCGTCAGCATGGAATCGGGGATCGCCGCCGTGGTTCCGGTGGAGATGAAGCTGATCGATGAGTGACGGCACGGAAGTCGAGCATCCCGATCCGCTGTCCCGAAAGCGTTCCGCGTCACGCTCCCCCGGCTAGAACCGGGGGGATGACATACAGGACGATACAAGATCGTCATACAAGAATAATACTAGTGGAGGAATGATAGGTGGAATTTCTCGCCGCACCCCTGACGATGGCCATTGTGATCCTGGTGGCTGTGATGGTTTTCGTCATCACCATCAAGAGCCTGATCGTGATCGTGCCCCCGAACGAGGCCGCCGTGCTCACCGGCCGGAATCGAACCTCCTCCGATGGACAGGCGGTGGGATACCGCTCCATCTCCGGGGGCCGTACCCTGCGGGTGCCCATCATCGAGACGGTCCAGCACATGAACCTCGAGACCATTCCCATCGAGGTCTCGGTCAACAACGCGTTCTCGAAGGGGAACATTCCGCTGAGCGTCGAGGCGATCGCGAACGTGAAGATCGCTTCGGAGCCGGAATGGGTCTTCAACAACGCGGTCGAGCGCCTCCTCGGGAAGACCGAGGAAGAGGTGCGCGCGCTGGCTCAGGACACGCTGACGGGGAACCTGCGCGGCGTACTCGCGACGCTCACCCCCGAGGCCGTCAACGAGGACCGGCTCGGTTTCGCCAAGGCGCTGGCCGATGACGCCGGCGAGGACCTGGCTTCTCTGGGCTTCCACCTCGATGTCCTCAAGATCCAGAACGTCAGCGACGAGCGCGGCTACCTGGAGGCCATCGGGCGCGAAAAGTCGGCCGAGGCCATTCGGGCGGCCGAAATCGCGGAGGCTCAGGCCGAAGCGGACACGCGTGAAGCGCGGGCCGAGGCCCGCCGCCGCGCCCAGGTGCGCGAGGCGGCGGCCTCCATCAAGGTGGCGGAAGCCCAGAACGAGCTTCGCGTGCGCAAGGCCGAGCTCGACCGCGAGGGCGAAACCGCCGAGAAGATCGCGCGCGTCAAGGCGCAGGAGGCCGAGGTGGAGGCCGAAAAGATCCTCGAGATGAAGCGCGTCGAGCGCGAGGAACAGCGCCTGCGCGCAGATGTGGTGGAGCCCGCCAAGGCTGAGAAGATGGCCGCCTTCGCCCGCGCCCAGGCGGAGGCGGCGCCGATCCTGGAGCGCGGAAAAGCTCAGGTGGAGGTGCTCAAGCGGCTCTACGCCGAGGTCCAGACCGGAGGGGACGCGGCGTTCGCGGTCTTCATGGCCGAGAAGCTGCCGGAACTGCTGGAGATCGCGGTGGGGGCCGTGGAAGGGGTCGACATCGACCGCGTCGTGGTCATGGACGGGGGGCGGGGCGAGGGCGTCTCCAACGCCTTGAACCAGCGGGTCCGGGGCGCCTACGGGACGCTCGAGGGGCTGGCCTCGGTGCTCGGTCTCGACATCCAGCAGGTGTTGCGCCGAGCGGCGGGGCCGGGGGAGGAGGAGTCGCTTCGCGGGCTTCCGTCGGGGAATTCGTAGCGCGGGGGATCGAGCTCTTCAGGGCGGCGCGGACCGAAACGGCCGGCCGACCCCTGTCGTAGCGAGCCGTATTCGTGTAGCATCCCCACGCATTCCCAAGGAGCCCGCATCATGATCTGGAAGCTGATCACGAAGAAGGGAGGCGTCTTCGACAAGCCGCGCGTCCAGCATCCGAAAAAACCGAAGCCGCCCACCGCCGAGAAACCCGACAACCCATTCCGACTTCCGAAGCCGCCCGCCCCGCCGGGGCATGAGTGGCGACGAAGGAAGAACCGCTGAGCGCTCTTGAATAGGATCCTTCTGCTCCGTCACGCCAAGTCCGACTGGAAGGACTACACTCTTGCGGATTTCGACCGGCCGCTCGCGCCACGCGGACGCGCGGCCGCACCCCGCGTCGCAGCTTGGATCCGTGACCACGACCTGGTTCCCGACCGGGTGCTGTGCTCGGCCGCCCGGCGCACCGCGGAAACTTGGGAGCGCATGGTGCCGGAGCTGGGAGAGGTACCGGTTGTGTACCGGCGGGCACTCTATCACGCGTCGACGCACGCGATCCTGAAGCAGCTGGTCAAACAGGACGATGAGGCGAACACGGTGGCGGTGGTCGGGCACAACCCGGGCATCGCCGAATTCGCGTGGCGCCATTCCGTTTTCGGCAACGAGAAGAAGATCGCGCGCATGCGGCGCAAGTATCCCACCGGCGCGCTGGCCGTCCTCTCATTCAAGATCGAAAGGTGGGCCGACCTCCCGGGGGCCGGCGGAACCCTGGAATACTACGTTCGACCCAAGCAGCTCAAGTAGCGGCCGAGTCGTCAAGAACTGGGCATCTCGAAACGTTCGGTGAGCCGGTCGGATCGCTCAAGCGCGGAGTTAACCTTAACGCTTCGGCGAGTCAGGGCGTGTGCAGCTCGTACACCTCCACGCACTCGACGCCGAGGTCGTCGGTGGATATGACGGTCACCCTTCCGTCGCCGACATGCTGGATACGGACGCTGGCAGGTCCCACCACCCGACCCAGCAAGCGGCCATCGGCGGCGAACACATCGCGCGCGACAGTCTCGGTGCCCCGAATCGCGAAGCGGCGCGCCCAGATCTCGCCGCCGTCGGAGATGAGCAGCGAGTTCCACGCGGGGAGCCGGTCCGGCAGGGGCATCTCCCGGTAGCGGCGCAGGGCCGCCTCCACCTGGGCGTCGTCCATGGGCTCGCGACCGCCGGTGGAGCCGCGAACCCAGGCATCAAGGTGCGCGTCGGTGCGTAGGGGCGGCTCTTCGGCGAGGCGCACGATGCGTTCGAGGGTTCCCGAGGGGTCGTAGGTGGTTAATTCGTAGGTCCGGCCCGCCGTCACGGCCATGCGCCCTTCAGGCGAGGCGGTGGCGGCGGGCGCGGGTGAGAAGGGCACCCGCATGATCTGGATGGAAAGGTTGGCGCCACTCCCCCGGGCGGAAGTCTGGGTGGCTTGACCGGGCACTGTCGCGACGGTGTCGATCAGGGTGCCCTCCAAGTCGTGCCGGACCAGGTACTCGGATCTGCTTCCGGAAGGGTCCGAGATCGATTCGAGGGCGTCTTCCAAGCTGAAGGCGCCCTCCAGTGAGGGGAGGTTCAGGGATTCCACCCGGCTGAGGAAAAGGCCCGGCCCAGCCAGGCGGATCGAGCGGATCATGGGCCGCTCGCCCGGGCCCCGGAAGGTCGCGGTTGCCAGCAGTTCGCCGTCCGGACCGAAGCGGGTGATGCGGTCGAGCCGCGGGTCCACCGCGACGATGGTCCCCTCCGCCGCGGGCCAGGCTCCCGCGAGCCCCCGGAACTCGCCCGGCCCCTCGCCCGGGGCCCCGATCGTCTGGAGGTGGGTGCCGCTCGCGTCGAAGATGCGGATCTCGCCCGTCTGCCCGTCGGCGACGATCAGATTGCCCGCGCCATCGACCGCGACCGAGGCAATGCGCCCGAAGAGCACTTCCGCGGGGCCTTCGATGGCACCGATGGAGAGGACCGGGTCCGGGGCGATGGTGGCGTGAACGGCCTCGCCGGGCGGGTTGGTGACGATGGCGACGCCCGCCGAGTCGGTGAACTGGGCGGGGGCGGGCGGGGCTTCGCCGTTGTCCCCGCAGGCGCCAAGGAGCGCCGGCACACCGCATAGCCACGCGACAGTCGTGTAAAGGGGCCGCCGGAGGTGGGGTGATCGCTCTCCTCTCATCTCTTTGGTTTCTCGCATTTTCCCTCCGCCGGTCGGGCTGTATTGCACTTCGACTTCCTTCGGTTGTCGCAATGAGACAACCGCCGCGTTGATCTCGAGCGTTCTACCGTGCCCTCGAAGGTCCCGGCAGCAGCCCGTGCACCACGACGTTCTCCACATCCATTTCGTCCCTGAGCACCCCGAGGACGAGCCCTCCGGCGATATCCAGAATGCGGAACCTGGGCGGAGTCTCGACCTTTCCCAACCACTCCCCGTCCGATGAAATGACGGTGTACGGCGACCCCTCTTCCGGGTAGGCCGGCCGGTAGGACGGTAGCCATACGTTTCCGTCGGCGTCGGCAAAGGGGGAACCGAAGAGCGGTATCGGCTGGCCGATCATGGCGCGATACCGGGCCATGTCTTCCTGAACTATCTCATCGAGTCGGCCTTCGGATACTCCGTAGTTCATCCAGCCGATCATTCGGTTATAGGCCTCGGCGTGCTCCAGGAGTTCCTCGGTCAGCAGGTTGGGCCCGGGCCGCCAGCGCACGATCCGGGTTACCGTGCCGTCCGGCAGACGCCAAGTGATCTCGGGCCTGTCCGACCTCGTGTACACGAACTGGCCGGCGGCGGCCGTGACCTCGCCAACGGGCCGGATGATCGGCCACGGCTGCCCCGACCGCACTCGCGGGAGGTGGTCGTACGACGCGACCGTGTCAAGGACGCCGGTTTCGAGTTCGAACAGGGTCATGTGCCCGGTGAGCCACTCCTCCTCGATATCGACCCAGGAACGGTGGGGGTATCGGTTCCAGAGCAGCAACTCACCGGGTGAAGCAATCCCCGCCACACCGAAGTGCGCTGCCCGTGGTAGGCTCACGATGCGCGCGACCGAATCGCCGACGAAGAGAGTGAGGCGCGACTGACGCCTATCAGGCACAAGGACGCTGTCCTGGCCCACGATGAACAGGG
>JAAXGM010000158.1:1109-1739 GCA_012267435.1 Gemmatimonadota bacterium | reverse complement strand
GGACTCAGGACGACCACTTCGCCGTACCACTCGGCGACGACCGCGCCTCCATCCGGGAAGAGCCGACCGGCGTCGACCGACAGGAACTCGTAGTCGCCCGGGTTGGCTCCGTGGCGGTACGCCGGCTCCTCCGCGATGGCGAAGGGCGGCTCGACCTCGGGCACGCCCACATACTCGACGATCCGCGCGTCGGCGCTGTCCTTGATCCGCACCTCGACATCACCGGTGCGTCCGGTGCCTCCCCCGCAGGCCACGGCGGATGCCGCCCACAACGGAATCAAGGCATGGCTGTATCGCACTTCGACCTCCTTCGGTTGTCGCAATGAGACAACCGCCGCGGAGGTGGCCGCCCCGGTGCCCCTAAACCTGCGTCAGCCACCCATGCGGGTCCTCCGCCCGCTGCTTGACGACGTCCATGAAGCGCCGCTGGATCCGCAGCGTAACCTGGCCCGCCGTGCCGGACCCGACCGGGATGCGGTCGACGCTCGTGATGGGGGTCACCTCGGTCGCGGTGCCCGAGAAGAAGAGTTCGTCGCAGGTGTAGAGGGTCTCCCGGGCGACCAGCTGCTCGCTCGCCGGGATGCCCATGTCGGCCGCGAGCTTGAGCACCGTGTCGCGGGTGATGCCCTG
>JAAXGM010000158.1:0-1019 GCA_012267435.1 Gemmatimonadota bacterium | reverse complement strand
CGCCTCCATCTTCATGAGCATGGCCGCGTTGTAGTGGCCGGCCGCCTTGGCGCGCATCGGGAAGGTGTTGGGTTCGGCGCGCTGCCAGGAGGAGACCTTCACCCCGACGCCCTTTTCGAGAGCTCCCTTGCCGAGGTACGTGTCCAGCGGCCAGCACGCCACGTACGACTCGATGGGGCTCGCGCGGGGATCGAGCGCCGCGGCGCCGTAGCCGCGAATCACCATGGGACGGATATAGCAGCTGCCCAGGCCATTCTTCGCCACCAGGTCGACGCACGCCTGCGCGTACTCTTCCCGCGAGTACTCGGGCGCCATGCGATAGACGATGCAGGAGTTGTAGAGTCTGCGGATGTGCGCGCCCAGGCGGAAGATGGCCCGCCGCCCCTCGGACTCGTAGCAGCGGATGCCCTCGAAGAGGGAGACGCCGAACTGTACGGCCAGCGAGAGCAGGTGCACTTGGGCGTCCCGCCAGCGAATGAACTCTCCGTCCTTCCAGATGAATTCGGATTCCTGTAGCTCAAGGGCCATCGGGGTTCTCGGTCTCGGGGATCAGGTTCGGGTCGGTTGCATCAGATCAGGGCGCGGATCCATCCGCCGTCCACCGGAATCGAGGTGCCGGTGATGTAGCTCGCGCGCTCGGAAGCGAGAAAGGTAACCAACGCGGCAAATTCCGCGGGGTCGCCCACGCGTCCCGCGGGGATCTCGCCGGCCCAGCGGTCGAACGCGGCGTCTTGGTCCACTCCCTCGCGCGCGGCGATCTGGCCGGCCAGCCAGTCCAAGCGGGCCGTGCGGGTGTAGCCGGGCATCACGTTGTTCACGGTGACGCCGTCGCGCGCCACCTCGTTGGCCAGGGTGCGGGCGAAGCCGGTCACCGCGGCGCGCACGCTGTTGGAGAGGATGAGCCCGTCGACAGGCTGCTTCACGGCGATCGAAGTGACGTTGATGATCCGGCCCCAGCCGCGCTCGCGCATGCCCGGGAGGACGGCGCGGGTCAGGTTGAGGACGCTCTCCAGGTTCTG
>JAAXGM010000157.1 GCA_012267435.1 Gemmatimonadota bacterium | reverse complement strand
AAGATCTGCGGGATCACCCGCCCCGCGGACGGCCGCCTCGCCGCGCAGGCGGGCGCGACCTACGTGGGCACCGTGCTCGCTCCCGGGTTCTCGCGCAGCGTGGACATCCCCACCGCGCGGGCCGTGGCGGAGGCCGCCGGGCTGCCGCTGGTGATCCTGTTGGTGGATTCGACCTTCGACTGGGCGGTGGCGGCGGCGCGCGAGACCGGGGCGTCCGTGGTGCAGCTGCACGGCCGCGAAGACCCCGACACCGTCGCCCGCCTGCGCGTGAGCGGCCCCTGGGCGGTGTGGAAGGCCGCGCCCGTGCGCGACGCGGCCGACGCCCTGACCACGCTCGACCGGTACGGGGAGGCCGCCGACGGCATCCTCTTCGACGGATGGCACGAGAAACTGCCGGGCGGCACCGGCACCCGCTTCCCATGGCGGAGCCTGGCCGGAATCCGCGACCGCTTCGCCCCCGGACACCGCTTCGTGGCCGCGGGGGGCCTCAACCCCGACAACGTCGCGGAGGCCGTCTCGATCCTGCGCCCGCACGTCGTCGATGCCAGTTCCGGGGTGGAGCTCCGGGTGGGCGTGAAGGATCCCGCGAAGGTGCGCGGCTTCGTGCGCGCCGCGCAGGGCAATGGAGGTGACTCGTGACCCCGGGTCCAACCGCGGCCGGGGACCGCTTTGGCCCGTACGGGGGCCGCTACGTGCCCGAGACCCTCATCAGCGCGCTGGACGAGCTCGCCGCGGCCTATCGGGACGCCTCGGCCGACCCGACCTTTGCCGTGGAACTCCGGGATCTGCTCGAGGACTACGCCGGCCGCCCCTCCCCCCTCTACCGGGCCCCCCGCGTCGAGAAAGCCATCGGCGCGGGTCCCGTCTACCTCAAGCGCGAGGATCTCAACCACACCGGCGCCCACAAGATCAACAACACCCTCGGACAGGCGCTGCTGGCGCGCTGGATGGGAAAGCGCCGCATCATCGCCGAGACCGGCGCCGGACAGCACGGCGTGGCCACGGCGACCGTATGCGCGCTCTTCGACCTCGAGTGCGTGGTCTACATGGGGACCGAGGATGTCGAGCGCCAGGCGCTGAACGTCTATCGCATGGAGCTGCTGGGGGCCGAGGTGCGTCCCGTGGATTCGGGTTCCCGCACGCTCAAGGACGCCACCAACGAGGCCATCCGCGACTGGGTAACCAACGTGCGCGACACCCACTACATCATCGGTTCCGTGGTGGGACCCGATCCCTTCCCGCGCATGGTGCGCGATTTCCAGGCCGTCATCGGAGAGGAGACGCGCGCCCAGCTGGAGGCCGCGGAGGGCAGGCTCCCCGGTGCGGTGGTGGCGTGCGTCGGCGGGGGATCCAACGCCAT
>JAAXGM010000001.1 GCA_012267435.1 Gemmatimonadota bacterium | reverse complement strand
CTGGCGCATGGTACTATTCAGAGACCATCCATGATACTATCGCCCATGAAGCCTCCTCATATGCCCGTCGCCGCCACTACCCGCCCGCCCGCGCGATCATCGCCGCCACCTCCCGCATGCGCGCCGCCAGGTCCCGCACCGCCGCCACGTACACCCGCTCCCACCCCGGAAGGTCGGCCCGGTCGTCGGTCTCCAGCTCGTACCGCAGCCCCGGCAGCATCCACGACGCGTACCCGCTGAAGGGGTCGGGCGAGACGTAGATCGAGCGGCTCCACGGGCGCCCTTGGAGCCCGCGGTCGTTCAGCCACGCCTTCTCCAACCCGATCAGCGCCCGGTTCACGGCCTCGGCGGCGGCCGGGTCGACGTCCCCCGACGCGATCCAGAGGTCGCGCGCGGCCACGAGTTCGGCGGCGGCCTCGTCCAGTTCGCTCGTCGACTCGGCAAGGGCGGAGAAGTCCACGGTCAGCCCCCGCGCCCCGGCCACGTCGTACAGAGTGCCCAGGTGGGTGCGCGTGTCGGAGGCGTAGCGGGCCACGTCGTACGGGAGCACGTCGGCGTTGGCGAAGCGCAGCGCGAGGATGCCGTCCGCCCGCGCGATCATCGGTCCGTAGACGAAATCGGTGTCTCCGAACCGCTCGTACCAGGAAAAGTTGTCGTAGTTGGAGTGGTACACTCCGCCGGGATTCCCCGACGAGAGCGCCCCGGACGGCACGCCGGCGTGCGTGTAGAAGCCCACGTGGTCCGACCCGCCGCCCAGGTTGCCCATCGCCGGTTCCTCCGCTCCGTCGGCGGTGCTCCGCAACCACCAGTCGAGGATGGTGCCGTCCGCGCCCGGATACGCCACGCGGCCCACCGCCTCGATGATCGGTCCCTTGAGCGAGGGCGACGAGGACGCGCCGAACCGCGCCCCCGACACCGCCGCGTCGGCGTTGATGTACGCGATCGCGTTCGCCTCGAGTTCCTCGCGGAAGTGCTCCACCCACTCGGTAGAGCCGATGATGCCGTACTCCTCGGCGTCCCAGTGCGCGATCATGATCGAGCGCCGGGGCCGGCACGCCTCGTCCCGGGCCAGCGCGCCGAGCGCCTCCGCCAACGTGAGGAGCATGGCGGTGCCGCCGTTGGGATCGATCGCGCCGAATCCCCAGGGGTCGTAGTGCGCTCCCAGAATGAACCACTCGTCGGGGAACTCACTTCCGCGCAGCGTGCCGACCACGTTGGTCGCGCGGGTCAGCCTGCGGGGCTGGTTGACGCGCACGCGCACGGTGAGATCCGGTCCGCCGGTCACGCGGTAGTCCAGCTCCATCGCGGCGCTCCACCCGGGTGGAGCGCCGCGGCCGGTCATGCGCGTCAGGATCTCGGTCGCCGCCTCGTAGCCGACGGGGAGCACGGGAATGGTGTGCAGCGGCACCTCCGACGGGTCGAGGCGCTCCACC
>JAAXGM010000156.1 GCA_012267435.1 Gemmatimonadota bacterium | reverse complement strand
GGGGATCGATCCGCTCTCCCTCGCGAACCAGGCCGCCGCTTTTCTTAGGATGTCCCGCTCCATCCTCAGCCGCTTGTTCTCCCGCTTCAAACGCCGCATCTCCCCGCGCGCCTCGGTCGTCAGCCCGTCGCTCCGGAGTCCCTCGTCCAGGTCCGCCCGCCCGACCCAGTTCCGGATCGTCTGCTCCGAGGGCTCGAACTCGCGCGCCAGCGATCCCGGACTACGCCCGGCCCTCGCAAGCTCCACCAGCCGCTCCCTGTACTCGGGCGGATACCGCCCCCTCCTTCTTCCCGCCATGGCTCACCTCCCTGGTTGGCCCAAATGGAAAGGTGTCCGTATTAGCGGGGCAACTCCATGACCTCGGGTCGTCTGGTCGAGGGAAAACACACATTCCATGCTGGAGGCTATCACATGTTGAACCGTTCTTGTACGCCCCGTTTCCTGATGGCACTTGCCTTCGCCACGTCCTTGGTGGTCGCCAAGCTGGCTGCCCAGGAGGCAGAGACGGACATTGGAGAAGCTTATGAGTGTTCGATGGAGGGTGTCCCAGGAATAGTTGGAGGTTCCCTGAGGGGGAAAGGAATCGTGGTGGCTCCCGGGGGCCTGATTCTCGATTGGAATCAGGCACGACAACCCCAACAGGGAGGCCACCACGATGAGTGGAAGGTACGAGAGGAGGGATCGGCCCGACAAGGCTGGGCTGAGGGAGCTGCTGGCCGGGAGCGGCCGGGAACACCTGCTTCCGCTGGTCAACGTCTTCGCGCTGGCGGGCGGCGCGCTGGACGGGATCATCGACGTGATCGGGCGCGCCGCCATCGAGGCGGTGCTGGACATCAGCGCCGCGGAGGTCGCGGGCGAGAGGCAGCCGGGCAAGAGGCGGGACGCCGATGGCACGGCGTACCACGGCCGGCAGCGGGGCCGGGTGTATTTGGCGGACCGGGCGGTGCGGATCGAGAAGCCGCGGCTGCGAGGTCCCGAAGGCGAGGTCGCGGTTCCGGCCCACGAGGCGCTCAGGCGACCCTCGGGGCTGGGGGAGCGGATGCTCGGGCTGTTGCTGGCCGGTCTGGGAACGCGCTCCTACGGCAAGGCGATCGGCGGGATGGCCGAGACGGCGGGGGTGAGCAGGTCGTCGGTGAGCCGGCGGGCAAAGGAGGCGGCGGGCGAGCGGCTCGGGGAGCTGGCGGAGCGGAGGCTGGACGACCGGGACCACCTGATCGTCTACGTGGACGGGA
>JAAXGM010000023.1 GCA_012267435.1 Gemmatimonadota bacterium | reverse complement strand
GTGGGTGCCGGAGTCGGCTCCGGGGTCTCGATGGGCGCCAGCGATGTCCGCAACCGCCGCTTGATCGACGAGTAGACTCCCGGCGCTGCGCCGGCGGCCCTCCCCGGATTTCCCCGCGCGGAAGACCGGGGCCGGGTCCGAAGATCCGGCTGCCGCTCACCCCCCCGGCGCGAATCGCGCCATCACGGGCAGATGGTCGCTGGTGGTGTCCAGGTAGCCGTCGATGAACTCATCCACCTGGTACACCATCGCCGATCCCTCCTCATACCACGCCATCACCTCGTCCGACGCCAGGATGTGGTCGATCACCTCGGTGTAGCGCGGCATCGACCGCGCCCCCGCGGCGCTCAGGCTGGCCGTGGGAAACACCCACTCCGGGGCCGCATCCACGAAGACGCGATAGGGCGTGTCGCGCCCGCGCGTGATCGACTCGTCCACGTCGTCGTTCCAGTCGCCGGGCACGAGCACCGCGCGGTCCGGCCAGGTGGCGTCGAGATACTCGTGCAGGCCTTCGCCGGCCGCCATGCGCCGCTCCCACGACGTCTGGTCGGCGACGGCCTTGGCGTGCAGGACGATCAGGACGATGTTCCGGCTCGCGCCACCGATCGTCACGCGAAGCTGCACCTCGAGCGGCGGGCGGCCCGCGAACTCGTAGTCCAGATCGGTCAGGATCACGCGGGCGTCGGCGACCTCGGCGACGGACGACTTGTAGATGAGCCCGACCTTGAGTTCCCCGCGGTTGTAGCTGTCGGATCCGCCGGAGACCGACGCGTCGTCGTTGGCGAGGAATCCCCGGTATCCAGGCAACCGATCCAGCAGAGCGGCGAAGGCATCCGCGTCGGTCACCTCCTGCACTCCCCAGAGGTCGGCGTCGGTTCCCAGAATCACGTCGCGCACGCGCGCCATCTGCAGAGGCTCGTCATCGGGGCCCTGGTTCGCGGCCCCGAAGTAGAGGAGGTTCCAGGTGGCGACGTCCAGCGTGCCGGGCGTTCCCCGCGCGGGAATCTGGATCGCCGGTGGATCCGGC
>JAAXGM010000155.1:2005-2127 GCA_012267435.1 Gemmatimonadota bacterium | reverse complement strand
ATCGCCATGACCCTTCTCGGGATCGGCGCCGTCCCGGCCCGCCATCCGCTGAACATGGGGATGATGGGCATGCACGGTGAGTCCTGGGTGAACCGCGCCATCCAGGAAGCCGACCTCCTGCT
>JAAXGM010000155.1:1561-1836 GCA_012267435.1 Gemmatimonadota bacterium | reverse complement strand
GATCTCAAGGCGGTTCTCTCCCGCCTCGATCCGGAGGTGGGGGCCCGGGACCGGTCCGGCTGGCTGGATCAGATCCGGTCCTACAAGGGTTCCGGGGCGGTGCGCGACATCCAGAACCTTCCCGACATGGGCAAGCTCTACGCCGCGCACGTGATCCACGACATCTGGCGGCTGACCGGAGGAAGGGCGGTCGTCGCCACGGACGTGGGCCAGCACCAGATGTGGGAGGCGCAGTACTACCCCCACGAAGAGCCCCGCACCCTGATCACCTCCGG
>JAAXGM010000155.1:0-1419 GCA_012267435.1 Gemmatimonadota bacterium | reverse complement strand
GTGGCCCAGGAGAAGCTCAAGCTGCACATTGCCATCATCAACAACGGCTACCTCGGCATGGTCCGTCAGTGGCAGGAGTTCTTCTACGACCGCCGTTACGCCGGCACTCCCATCCTGAGCCCGGACTTCGCCGCGCTGGCGCGCAGTTTCGGGCTGCTTGGCGAGACGGTGCGCACCCGGGGCGAAGTGGAGGACGTGGTCGGGCGGGCCCGGGCCTCGAAGACGACGGTCGTCATGGATTTCCGGGTGGAACAGGAAGACACGGTGTATCCGATGGTCCCGGTTGGCGCGGACCTCGCGGACATGATCCGTCGCCCCAAGCCGGTGGGGGCGGGGACGGGATCGGGCGAGCCCGTGGAGTGGTGAGCGGCCGCCCGGCCTCCCGATGAGCATCGCCGCCTCGGGCGCCGTGGCCCGCCGCATCTACGCGGTGTGGGTCGAGGACCGCCCCGGCGTCCTGAACCGGGTCACCTCGCTGTTCCGCCGGCGTGGATTCAACATCGAGTCCATTTCCTCTGGTCAGGCCCGCCAGCCGGGACTGGCGCGGATGACCATCGTGGTCAAGGCGGACGAGACCGGGGCTCGCCGGCTCGCGGTACTTCTCTCGCGGCTCGTGAACGTGCTGAGGGTGGACGACATCACCTCCCGTCCGGCCATTCACCACGAGCTCGCGATGTTCAAGGTCTCCGCGAGCGGCTCGGCCCGGAGCGAGGTGATCACTCTGGCGCTCGCGACCGGCGCCCGCCTCGTGGACGTGGCGCCGGAGTCGGTCGTGATCGAGGCTTCCTCCTCCCCCAAGAAGATCGATGCGCTCGCCGAGGTTCTCCGCCCCTACGGAATCCTCGAACAGCTGCGCACCGGCCTGGTTGCGATGGCGCGAGCGGCCGACAGCGTGATGAGCGACCCCGAAGCTCGCACGGCCCCCGTCGCGCGGCGGCCCGCCCGTCCGGCTTCCGACGATTCCGGCTCCGTCTAGCCTCCGCGCCGACGGAACCGCTGCTGAAGGTTTTTCTCTCTCATGGCCAACATCTACTACGACGATGCGGCGGACCTGGAGCTGATCCGCCGCCGCAAGGTAGCCATCTTCGGCTACGGATCGCAGGGACACGCCCACGCGCTGAACCTCCACGACAGCGGCGTGGACGTGCGGGTGGCGCTCCGGGCCGGGAGCAGCTCCCGCGGCGCCGCGGAAGCCGCGGGCCTTCGGGTGGTGGACGGCCCGGCCGCCGCCGCTTGGGCCGACGTGGTCACCCTGCTGACTCCGGACACGACCCAGGCCCGCATCTACGAGGAGCAGGTCGCCCCGCACCTCGTGGCCGGCAACACCCTGATGTTCGCCCACGGGTTCAACATCCGCTTCGGCACGATCCGGCCGCCGGCCGACGTGGATGTCTCGCTGATCGCCCCGAAATCCCCCGG
>JAAXGM010000154.1 GCA_012267435.1 Gemmatimonadota bacterium | reverse complement strand
GCGGGTTGAGGAGAGCTTACCGCCCCTCCGTCGCCACCGCTCGGCCATCCATCAGGTAGCGGTTGAAGAAGCGGTCCGTCGCGTCGAAGGTGGTCAGCCAGCGCTCGTGCAGCAGGAAGTCGTGCACGTCGTCCGGGAAGACGACGAGTTCGTGCGGCACGCCGTGCGCCCGCAGCAGCTGCACCAGCCCGACGGTCTGCGAGAACGCCACGTTGCGGTCGTCGTCCCCGTGGATGAGCAGGACCGGCGAGGTCCAGTTCTCGATCTCCGAGATCGCGGAGGATTGGTACGAAACGGACTCCGGGTCGATGGAGTTGCCCCACAGGTGCACGCCGGCGATGTCCACGCCCGCCGCGAAGAGATCGGAGTCGCGCGCGAGCCCCTGCGCCGTGAGGATGCCCCCGTAGGAGAGGCCCCAGAGGCCGATGCGCGCGGGATCCACGTCGGCGCGGTCGCGCAGGTACTCGCCGGCGGTCCGGATGTCTTGGTACTCGGTGTTGCCCTCGCGTCCCCGTCCGGGCGCGTTGCGGAAGTCGCGGCCGTAGCCGATGCCGCTCCGGTAGTTCACCGACAGCACCACGTATCCCTTGTTCGCGAAGTACTGGTTGATGGCGTAGGCCATGTGGTAGAAGTGCATGTAGTGGTAGCCGAGCAGCATCTGCCGCCGGGACCCCCCGTGGATGAAGATGAGCGCCGGACGCCGTTCGCCGGGCTCGAGGTCCGGGGGCAGGAAGAGCTGGTTGTAGAACTCGAAGCCGTCCTCGGCATTGAGCGTGACCGCTTCGGGGACGACGTGCTGGCTCAGGGGATAGCGGCCCGGCAGCTCGCGAATCGTCCTCGCCTCGCCGCCGGAGGCGGGCGCCACCGCCACCGTCAGCGGATGGCTCGCACTGGCGGCCAGCAGCGCCACCTGTTCGCCGCTCGCCAGCACCGCCGGATAGGTCTCGACCCCGTCGCCCCGGGTGAGCTGGCGCGCCCTTCCACCGCCGGTGGGGACGCTCCACAGGTGGCGCCGGTCGATGTCGCCCGCGTTGGTGGCGTAGAACAGGGTGCCCCCGTCCGGCGAGAGCGAGATGTACTCGGCGATGCCCTCGCCCGGCGTCAGCTCGACCGGGTCGCGCGTCCCGCCGCCCGCCGCGACCGCGTAGTACCGGCGCCACCCGGCGGGCTCGGCCTGGAAGATGATGTGGTCGCCGGCCCAGATGACCTCCCTCACCTCGCGGTGGATGCTGTCGCCGGGCGGGCTGTGCCAAACCTCTGCGGCCTCCCCCGTGCGCACATCCCCGACCCAGATGGAGAAGTCGTACCCGCCGGCGAACCAGGCCTCGGTCATCCCGGCGGGCCAGATATCCTCGCCCTCGACCTCCGCGGGGGCGCCGCCCCGCTCCGCCCGCGCGCCGAAGGGCAGCCCGGGCCTGCGGATGAAGGCGACCCGGGTCCCGTCCGGCGACCAAGTGGGGCTGGTGTCCCGGTCGACCGCGGGGCCCAGGTATGTGACCGCGGGACGCTCGGTGTCATAGACGCCGATGAAGCTGTGGTCCCCGCGGTCGCTCACGAACGCGAGGCGTCGCGAATCGGGCGACCACGCCGGATCGTCCTGGCTCCCGAACACGCTGAAGAGCGGCCGATCCGGGTCGCCGGTCGCGACCCCGGGGTTCACCGGCGCCCGGTAGATGTCGCCATCGTTCTCCCAGGCGATCCACTCCCCGTCGGGAGAGAGCGCCACGTTCCAGGCCTCCGTCACCCGCCAGGGCTCGCCACCCGCGGTGCTCACCGCCCAGGCGGCCCGCTCGACTCCCCGGGGATCGCTCGCCGGGTTGGCGATCCATCCCTGCCGGTTGGGGGTGTGCCCGCGCAGGAACACCAGCGTCGAACCGTCGTCCGAGATGCGCAGGTTGGAAAGGTCGCGCCCGTCATCGTCCTCGAAGCGCGTCAGACGCACCGGCGCGAAGTCGGGCGCCGCCGCCGTGTACACGTTGCGCTTCCCCTCCTCGTACTCGATCCAGGCGATGCGGTCCGCCGCCCGGGCCGACACCAGCTGCACCGGATACCCCGGGCTGAGTACGTCCTCGATCGAGAAGCGCTGCGCCTGGGCGGGCACGGCGCCGATCGCGGCGAGGGCCGGGAAAGCAAGCAGGGTGAGTGCGGAGAGCAACAGGCGCACGCGCGTCATGATTCGCCTCCGGGAGGTTGGGCGAGACGTTGAGGGACCACGGAATGTCAGGATGACACCACGCCACCCATCCTGCAACGTCCCCGAACGCGCATCTCCGCGCCCGGCGCGCGGCGCCACCTGCCTGGTGCTTTCCGGACCGCGAGCTCAGCGCGGATCGTTCCCCGCGGCCGGTATGCCCCGGCTGAAGAGGACTTCGAATCCCTGTCGCGCGGCCGCCGCGGTGGACCCCGCGGCCGGAGCCGCTGCGGGAGGACCCTCCAGGATGCCGTGGATCCGGCCCGTCGCGGCATCGCGAAGGATCGTGACGGGAGCGTCGGTATCGTGGTCGAGGTTCGCCGAGCCTCCCGGACCTTCAAGCGTTATGCTCGCCAGTTGCCTGGTCCACGTCACCGGCAGGGCCAGGGCAAACCCCGCGTGGTCATCTTCCGTATCGGTAAACTCCGCCATGCCGAGGGACACCGAAAAGAGCTCGGCGCCACCGGCATCCCGCCCGGTGAGCGACCAGGCGCCGTCCGACGATGGCGGTGCCGGCGGGGCGTCGATGAGGAAGGCCGGCCTGAGGTACGGCGCGCCTTCGCCGTCAAGGCCGCCCCAGACCAGAAGGGTCCGGGAGGAGGTCGCCGCACGGGTGTCCGCGGCCACGACGACGATGGAGTTGGTCTCCGTCTCCAGGCGGTACCGGAGCGCGTTCGCGAACTGGTAGTCGCTGGTCCACGTCGGCTCGCAATAGGACATGAAGTCCGCCCGGTCCGGCGGGACGAGTTCGCCGGTGCGGAAGTCGTAGCCCCAGGCGCCGATGCCGCCATTCGCGTAGGGATAGTACCGGTCCGGGCCCCCCGCTCGGCCGCACGGCGCGTGATACAGGTTGCGGTTGTGGCCGAATTCGTGCGCGATGGTTTCGGAATCGAGGACCGAGAAACTCGACCAGCTTCCGATGTCATTGGCGACACCGAGGAGACCGCTCGGCTCCGTCGGTCCGGCCATCAGACCCAGGTAATGGCCGCGCCCGCCCTCGGCGACCCGGATCATCTCCGTGAGCCTCAGGATTTCGAAGCCGTTGTTCGTCGGCGAGCCGACCGCCGGGTGCGCCGTCACGTCCAGCTCCGCAACCGGCAGCAGCAGGTGCGTCCGTTCAAAAAGTTCGTGCCCTTCCGGATCGGCGGCCATGGCCATCGTGATGTCAATAATGGAGGAGTCCGGATTCGCGTCCCAGACGAAGGGCACGAGCGTGACCTCGAACACCGGCATCGCATGCACGTTGACCGCCATCCGGCCGGTCGCGGGGATGCGCATCGCCACGCCCAGTTCGGGGTCCAGCGTTCCGTGCGGATCGGGTTCGATCACGACCTCCAGCCCCGGCTGAATGACCCACCCGGGGATCTCCGCGTTTACCGAATTCGAAAGCGAACTCTCATCGATCGCCGCCGGGATGGGATCCGGCTTCGA
Organism: Gemmatimonadota bacterium; assembly: GCA_012267435.1. Taxonomy (GTDB): domain Bacteria; phylum Gemmatimonadota; class Gemmatimonadetes; order Longimicrobiales; family Gaopeijiaceae; genus BD2-11. The sequence continues at coordinate 1,960 of JAAXGM010000154.1, read as the reverse complement.
CGGGATGTCGAGCTCGTAGATCACGGCCCCATCCCGGTAGAAGGTGGCGCGGACGGGAGGCATGGTCGCGTCGGTTGCCTGCTCCACCGTGACGAATACCCGCAACAAAGCGGGCTCGTCCGCGACCAGCGGCACCGGGAACTCGCGGGACTGGACGACCTGGGTGAGATAGGCGGCGGCGCCGCCGTCGCCCTCGCACAGCGCCACCCGCTGCCGCGTCACCCCTTCGAGCCAATCGAGAAACGCCGGGTCCGCCGGCGCACATAGCAGCGTCCCGGTCGTGTGCAGATCCTCGAGGCTCTCCAGCGCCGTCAAGTCCAAAGGCAGGGCACCGGTCAGCCACAGGTTGTCGGCAAGACCCAGGCTCCTGAGAGCCGTGAGCTCGACCAGCTCCGCCGGCAAGGGGCCGCTCAGCTCGTTGGACGAGACATCGAGAATCTCCAAGCCCGCAAGGCCGCCGAGTCCTGGCGGGACGTCGGTCAGCCGGTTCCTGTCGAGTTCCAGTTGTCTGAGGTTGCCCAGTTGGTCCAGCCCCCGGGGAAAGGACGCGAATTCGTTGGACGAAAGATCCAGGAAGCGCAGATTCGGATAGCCGCCAGGTTCAATTGCAATGTCGGTCAGCCGATTTCCTTCCAGGACCAGCAGCCGCAAGCTGTTCAATGCGCTCAGGCCCGGCGGGATATGCGTCAGTTCGTTTAATGCCAACCAAAGGATTTCAAGACGCTCCAGTCCGGCCAGTCCCGCCGGGATGGATGTCAGCCGGTTTTCGTCGAGGTCCAGCTCTTGCAGGTTGGCCAGTTCGCCCAATTCCGGCGGGACGGACGTCAATTCGTTGGACCAGAGCCCCAGATACTCGAGCTTGGAGAGGCGTCCGAGTTCCGGTGGGACGGTCGTCAGTCGGTTGAAGTTGAGAGTCAGTTTCCGCAGGTTGGCCAGCTCGCCCAACTCCGGCGGGATGGATCCCGAAAGCTCGTTTTCCGCGAGGACAACGAGTTTGGCCTTGGCCAACGCGCCCAGTTCCGGCGGAATCGGTCCCTCCAGCCCATTCCCTCGGAGGTCCAGGCTTGTGACCCGCCCATCCGCATCCGTTTGCACGCCATCCCACAACCCGAGCGGAGCGAGCGTGAGCCAATTGTCCGATTCACTCCAGTTCGGTCCGCCTGTCGTCTGGTAGAGGATTTCGAGGGCCGCGCGGTCGGGGAAGAGATCGCACTCCTCGCCCGTGCCCTCGTGCGACGGAATGCCGCCCAGCCATCTCCGGAACACTTCCTCCGCCGGGGCGCACAGGTCCGTGCCGGAGTAGTGAAGGCTCCGTAGGGATAGACCGGTCAGCGAAAGCGGCAGACGGCCGGAAAGATCGGCGTTGTCGGCGATCCCGAGCTCGGTCATTTGTGCCAGTTCGCCCATCGTCCAGGAGAGGCGCCCGGACAGGCCGTTGCGGGTCAGGTCGAGCGCGGTGACGCGGCCGAGGGAATCGACGCTGACGCCATGCCATTCCTCTAGGGCGCCAGCCCCCAGCCAACCCTCCGCGTCCGTCCAGTTCGCGCCGCCCGCAAGTTCATGCAGCGAAACCAGAACGGCCCTGTCGGCCGCGTTGCACAACGGCCCCTCGTGCTGCTCCACCCGGCTCAGCCATTCGACAAAACCGGTGGTTCCCGGCGCACAGAGCCCCACGTTTCCCGGAAACCAGAACACCCTCAACTGGTCCAGTTGCTGGAAGCTGGACGGGATGGAGCCCGTCAGATTGTTCGACATCAGCCACAGCCTCTCCAGGTTGGCGAGGCCGCCCAGTTCCGGCGGGATCGAGCCCGTCAGGCCGTTCGGGCCCAGCGACAGCGTCTCCAAGTCGGCGAGGCCGCCCAGTTCCGGCGGGATCGAGCCCGTCAGGTCGTTCCGGCCCAACCACAGCCTCTCCAGGTTGGCGAGGCCGCCCAGTTCCGGCGGGATCGAGCCCGTCAGG
>JAAXGM010000153.1 GCA_012267435.1 Gemmatimonadota bacterium | reverse complement strand
GTGGCCGGGCGTCGCACGCGCCGGCGGACACGTCGCGAAACACGTGGACCGTCGCCATTGCCCCCTCCGGCACCGATTCGCATCCTCGCTCTGGTGTTGACCGTTGTCCTCTTCGCCGTGTCCTGTGGTGGCGGCGAGGAATCCGTCGATGGCGATACCTCCGAGTCGGGGGAGGTGTCCGGTGTGGACGAGGGGGTGGTGTCGGCGGGGCAGACCGACGGCGCCGGAGGGGATGGTCTCCCGGATGGTGAGGCGGGCGGTGGGGAATCCGTCGACGGCGATACCTCCGGGTCGGGGGAGGTGTCCGGTGTGGACGAGGGGGTGGTGTCGGCGGGGCAGACCGATGGCGCCGGAGGGGATGGTCTCCCGGATGGTGAGGTGGGCGGCGGGGAATCCGTCGACGGTGGTACCTCCGAGTCGGGGGAGGTGTCCGGTGTGGACGAAGGAGTGGTGTCGGCGGGGCAGACCGACGGCGAGGAATCCGTCGACGGTGGTACCTCCGGGTCGGGGGAGGTGTCCGGTGTGGATGAGGGGGTGGTGTCGGTCGAGGGAACCGGCGGCGCCGGAGGGGATGGTGCCCCGGATGATGAGGCGGGTGGCGCCGAGTCGGATGCCGAGCACGGCGGCGACCCCGCGGACGCCGATGACGATCAGAGCGAGGCGCAGGGTACGGACGGGATGGACACAACGACCGCGACCAGGCCACGGTCGGTGAGTTCACGGAGCCCGTTCGCGCAGGGCGCAGACGGGATGGACACAACGACCGCGACAGCGGTGGAGCCGAGATCCGCTCTGAGCTACGAGAGCGGACTCTTCACCAACGCGTACAGCGCTGCCCGCGACGCCTACGTCGCGTACTCATCTGTCCGCTCCGAGGAGTATCTCGCGGCTCTGCGGAACGTCGCTGTGGTCGTTGAGGAGGCCGACGACGCCTTGGACGATGCCCGCTCCGATGCGGAAAGAGCCCATTACGCCGCCGAACGGAGCGCCTCGGAGGCCTGGTCCAGCATGCTCACCGAAATCGAGGTTCGGCGCGACCGGTCCTGGAGGGAATTCGACGCCTACCAGGATGAGGTTCGAGCAATCCTCGATGTTGCGAGGGAACAGGCCGAACTCGATGGCAGCAATGCGTATCAGGTGTGGAGCAGCGCGGCCCACGATCGGGTGGAAGAGGCAAAACGATCGCAACTTCTACACGAAGATACGAGTAGTGGTGTATTCGAAAGGATCGCAGGTGGGGTCGCCGCGCGTCTGACGTTCGATCCTGTCTACCTGGCGGCGTTGGATGCGGCGGTCACCGCAGGGGGTTCCGGACCGGAGGTGCTCGCCGCACTCGTTGCGGCTCGCGATGCTGCAGCGGCTTCGATCACCCTGTATCCCTTGCCCTACGAGAATGCGGATGTCGCCATCAACGAGGTGATAGCCAACGTCGCGGCTGTGAGTGGTGAGTCCCGGCAGGAAGCCATCGCCTCCAATATCGAGGATCGGGTCGATGCATCGATCAACCATGACACGGCGCGACGGAGCAGGGACGCCGCCATGTCCGTCCTCGACGAGTTGGAAGATGCCAACTGGGATTTACTCGACGAGGCTTTGGCCGAGGAGGAGCGGGCGGCGGAAGCGGCCTATGAGGTGGCGATGGAGCAGGCCGCCGCCGATTTGGATGCCGCGATTGCAGCCGCGGTCCGTACCTATGAGACGGCTGTGGGGACTGCGGAGAATGCGGTGGACAGAGCCCGGGCCGCGTTCGAGTTCGACTCTTGGGTATCGGGAGCGTTCGCTCTCGCGGACGCCTACGT
>JAAXGM010000152.1:2278-14656 GCA_012267435.1 Gemmatimonadota bacterium | reverse complement strand
TGACGCGGCGGGTCATGGATCTGACGGCCGGGCACGCCGGTGGCCGGGTCGTCGCGCTGCTCGAGGGAGGGTACGATCCGGCGCGTACGGGAGACGGAGCCGTCGCGGTGATCCAGGCCCTTGCCGGGATGGGAATGCACGATCCCGCCTGATCCTCAACCGGGACGGACCCGGGCATTCCCGGCGAAGGACCATGGGCGGCTCCGGGGGGAACCGGTATCGGCGCGTCGCCCCCATAAGGGTCAGGTAATGGGTAGTATCATACGTGATGCTCTAATAGTATCACAGGAACGGCCACGCCGGGCGAAGCCGGATCATGCGGCTCTTATCATGCGTCCCTTGTTGAATCGTGAATCGTCGTCTCCTCTCGGCCATCTCGGCGTCGCGGGCGTCGACACCCTCGGCGGGGCGAACCGCTTTTTGGCCGAGTGGTGGACGCCGGACATTTCTACTTTGGCTGGACACCCGGGACCATGAGACGGCTATTGAATCGCATCCGCGCGGCTCCTACTATTCGCGGCCCAGAATCCGGCGGGAAGTCGTCCCCGCCCGGAGAATCCCGGCCCGTCCCGCGACAGGAGCAAGCCGTGGCCGATAGCCCCCTTCTGACCCGCAAGGGCGTCGAACAGGTGCAGGCGGCGCTGGCCGACATGAGGCTGCACGGCTGGCTGCTCTTCGAGTTCCACGGCCAGAACCCCATCGCCGCCTCCATGGTCGGCCTCGGCTGGAACACGCGCCGCTCCTTCACGCTGGTTCCCGACCGGGGCGATCCGGTGGCGCTGATCCACGCCATCGAGGGCTCGTCGTGGCGGCACTGGCCCTGGCGCAAGCGCATCTATTCGTCGTGGCGGGAGATGGAGTCGGCGCTCGCGGACCTGGTGCGCGGCCGCCCGCGACTTGCCGTCGAGACCTCGCCGGGATCGGCCATCCCCTACCTGGACCGGGTTCCCGGGGGGATGATGGAGCTGCTGCGGGCCGTGGGGATGGATCCGGTCAGCTCGGGCGATCTGGTGTCGCTTTTCCACTCGCGATGGACGGCCGGGCAGCTGGCCGCCCACCGCCGCTCCGCCACCGTGACGGCCCGGGTCGCGCGCGAGGCCTTCGAGCGCGCCGCCGACGCCGTGGAGACCGGGGAGCCCACCACCGAGGGCGCACTCTCGGACTGGATCCGCGCCCGCCTCAACGCCGGCGGCCTCACCGAGGAGGTGGACTGCATCGTCGCCATCGGCCCGCGCGCCGCCGACCCCCACTACGCACCCGTGGGCGAGGGAGAGCCGATCCGGCGCGGCGACCTTCTGCTCATCGACCTGTGGGGCAAGCCGACCGCCGAAGACATTCCCGCCGACCAGACCTGGATGGGCTACCTGGGCCCAAAGCTCCCCCGCCGCACCCGCGGGATCTGGGAGGCGGTGCGCGACGCCCGCGACGCCGCCATCGAGTTCCTTCGCGAACGCGCGGCCGCGGGCGACGAGGTGTGCGGCTACGAGGTGGACGACGTCTGCCGCCAGCTCATCCGCAAACGCGGCTACGGACGCCATTTCGTGCATCGGACCGGGCACTCCATCGACGTCGATCTCCACGGCAGCGGCCCCAACATCGACAACCTGGAGACGCGCGACACCCGCCTGCTGCTCCCGGGGATCGGTTTCTCCGTGGAACCGGGCATCTACGTGCCCGACGACATAGGGGTGCGCAGCGAGGTCGACGTCCATCTCGGCGAGGGCGGACCCGAGGTCACCACGCCCGATCCCCAGGAGGAGGTCTTCCTCCTGCTCGAGCGCTGACGGGCCCGCAGGCGCCGCGCGCCGCCCGTGGTGACGTCCCGCGTTGAAGTCGCGCTGCCGCTTCCCGTCGACCAGACCTTCACCTACGCCCTGGGTCGGGACGCGCCGCGACCGGTGCCGGGCACCCGCGTGCTCGTGCCCTTTCACAGGGCGAAACGGGTCGGATGGGTGGTCGGTCCGGGACGCCCCGGGTCTGGAAAGCTCCGCCTGCGCCGCATCTCGAAGATCCTCGAGGAGGAGCCGTCGCTGCCGCCGAGGCTTCTGGAGCTCGCCCGCTGGATGGCCGCGTATTACATCGCTCCGCTGGGGCTCGTCCTGCGCGCGGCGCTCCCCTCGGTGCTCAGCGGGGCGGGCCGGGGGCCGGGAACGATGGCGCGCACCCGGAAGGTCGCGCACATCGCGCGCTGGCTGGAATCGCTCGCCGAGCGGGATGACGCCTTCGCGCGCGCCCCGCGCCAGAGGGCCGCCTACGAAGCTCTGGAGCGGGCCGCGGGATCGATGCCGCTCGCCGCGCTTCTCGACCAGGGCATCGGCCGGGGCGTGGTGAGGGCGCTGGAGGGAAAGGGAATCGTCGAGGTCCGCGACCAGGAGGTCGTGCGCGACCCCTTCGCCTCGACCGGTACGGAGTCGCCCCCCCACCTGACGCCCAATCCCGCCCAGGCCGCCGCGCTGACGCGGCTCGTGTCCGCGCTGGACGGCCCCGCGCCGCGGCCCGTCCTGCTCCACGGCGTCACCGCGTCCGGCAAGACCCTGGTCTACATCGAGCTCCTGAAGGAGGTCGTGGACGCGCGCGCCCGGTCGGCCATCGTGCTCGTGCCGGAGATCTCGCTCACGCCCCAGACCGTGACCCGCTTCCGGGCGCATTTCGGCGACCGCGTCGCGGTGCTGCATTCCGGGCTCTCCGACGGGGAGCGCTACGACGCCTGGCGACAACTGCGTTCGGGGGTCCGGCGCATCGCCATCGGCGCCCGCTCGGCCATCTTCGCGCCCCTCCCCGACCTGGGCGCCATCATCGTGGACGAGGAGCATGAAAGCGGCTACAAGCAGTCCGACGCTCCTAGGTATCATGCCCGCGACGTGGCCGTCATGCGTGCCCGCCAGGAGGGCGCGCTGTGCGTGCTGGGCAGCGCGACCCCGTCGCTCGAGAGCTGGTCCAACCAGATCGGCGGCAAGTTCGAGCTGCTGAGACTTCCCGAGCGTGCCACCGGGGGTTCGTTGCCGCCCGTGCGCGTCGTCGATCTTCGCGAACCCACATCCGCGGCCGCCGCAAACCCGCGCCCCGGCGGTCGGCCCGCGCGCCCCTCGACCACCGGGCGCACCGTGCTCTCGCCCGAACTGACCGGCGCCATCCGCCTCCGCTTGGAACGCGGCGAGCAGTCGATCCTGCTGCTCAACCGGCGCGGGTACTCGACCTTCCTACAGTGCCGGGAGTGCGGGGAGGTGCCGGCGTGCGCGGCCTGCTCGGTGTCGCTCACCTTCCACCGGGCCACCGGGCGGCTCCTCTGCCATCACTGCCGCTACGAGGAGCGCGTGCCCGGCGGCTGCCGCCGCTGCGAATCCCGCGCGCTCTCACGCCGGGGCCTCGGCACCGAGCAGGTGGAGCGCGTCGTGACCGAGTCCTTCCCGGGGGCCCGCGTCGCGCGCATGGACGTGGACACGACCGCGCGCAAGTGGGCGCACAGCGAGATACTCGGCCGCGTGGGCCGCGGCGAGGTCGACATCCTGCTCGGGACGCAGATGATCGCCAAGGGCCTCGACTACCCGCGTGTGACGCTGGTCGGGGTGGTGGATGCCGATGTCGGCCTGCACCTGCCGGATTTCCGCGCCAGCGAGCGAACCTTCCAGTTGTTGAGCCAGGTCGCCGGCCGGGCGGGGCGGGGCGCCTTGGGCGGCGATGTCCTGATCCAGACCCGCATGCCCGCCCACTACGCCATCCGGGCGGCGCGCGAGCACGACTACGAGGCATTCGCCGGGCGCGAGCTGAGCGAGCGGGCCGGCCCCGGCTACCCGCCCCACGCGCGCCTGGTCAACGTGATCGTGACCAGCCCGGATCCCGAAACCGCCGCGACCGCGGCCGACGAGGCGGCCGCCTGGGTGGAGCGCCGGCTGCGCGGTACACCGGTTGAACTCACCGGCCCGGCTCCCGCGCCCATCGAGCGCCTGCAGAGCCGATGGCGCTGGCACTTCCTCCTGCGCGGCAGCTCCGCCCGCGCCCTGGGAACCCTCACGCGCGCGTTTTCGACGGGATTCCGCCCCCCCTCCGACGCGCGGGTTCTGATCGACCGGGATCCGATGGCCCTGCTGTAGCGGAAGCGCCGCGCCGAGTGGTTCGCGGGCAAGCTGGCCGGGCCGCTCGTGCCGCGGTTGCTCCATCTCCCGATCCCCGATAGTTTGCGGCGCTGATCACCCTGGCCGTTGGGGATGGGCCGCCATCGGTCGCCCGCGCAATCCGGATTCGCGATGAGCTGCCTCGCGCTGAACGCCTCCTACGAGCCGCTGACCATCGTCCCCGCCCGGCGCGCGGTGCGTCTTGTGCTGGACTCGAAGGCGGAGATTCTCGAAGCGGAGGAAGCGCGCGCGTTCCGCTCCGAACACCGCGACATCCCGTTCCCCGCGGTCATTCGCCTTGTACGCTTCGTGCACGTGCCCCGGCGCTTCCGCCGGCAGGTCACCAACACCTTCATGTTCGCGCGCGACGACTACTGCTGCCAGTACTGCGGCCGTCACCGCGACCGGCTGCGGGCGCGCGAGTTCCTGACCCGCGACCACGTTCTGCCGATCTCCCGCGGCGGGAGCAATCAGTGGACCAACGTGGTTTCGGCGTGCTCGCCCTGTAACAACCGCAAGGGCGACAACACGCCCGCGGAGGCGGGCATGCGTCTGCTTTCCATCCCCGCCGAACCCAACCACGTCCATCTGGTCTGGGCGGTGCGCAGCGTCACTCCGGTCCAGGCCAAGTACGTGCGCATGTTCTACGGAAACGCAGTCCTCAAGGCACTTTCGCCGTCGAGCGTGCCGTCGACCGGCAGCGCGTGACGTCGTCGTCGCCACCGGACGGTCCCGGTCGCACCGGACCGGACCGTCGTCCGTCCGCGGAACCACCCTCGCCCCCGCCGGCACGACCCGGGACTCCGCCTCCGTCCCGTACCGCCCCTCCGCCCGTGGGCCGGCCGGACCCGCCTCGACGCGCGCGCCCCGAAACACCCGCCTCTCCGGGCCGCCAGACGCCCCCTCCGCCCGCCCGTCCCTCCTCGCTCCCATCGGCACGACCGCGATCGCCGGCTCCCGGCGGCCCGTCCCGGGCGCCCCCTCCGCCGCCGCGGCCGCACGAGCACTCGGGAGCTCCGGCGCCACCAGCGTCCGGGTCGCCACCTCCCCCGGCTCGCCTGAAGCCGGCCCGCCGCGCACCTGGCCCGGCCGCGCCGCCAGGCGGGCGTCCCGCGGGTCGTGGCGACTCCCTTGAAGAGGCAACCCTCCGGTCGCCGCCCGCGTCCACCGAATGGAGGTTCTCCGACGCCCAGGGCACGGCTTGGATCGCGCGGGTGGCGGGTACCGCGCGAAGCGGCGTCATCGCCGATTCCGGCGCCGCCCTCATGCTGGTGCGATTCTTTCGTTCCGGGGACGAGTCGGAGAAGCCGCGCCGCGAACTTGTGACGATCGCCCGGGATCTGGCGGAACTCTTTCCCGACGAATGGCAGACGTTGCTGACGGAGGCCACCCGCGAGCGGCCCCGGTCCGGCAAGGACAGAGGGAAACGCCGAGGCCGCCGCCGCCGTCGCCGCTAGCCAGCGGGCCGCCAACCATTCAACAACGTTCGATATCCACGTGTCATTCCGGTTGAGGCGACGATCACTTGGATGACGCCACGCTGGTTGCACTGGCCCGGTCGGGGGACGGGGACGCCTTCGGGCAGCTCGTAACCCGCTATCGCAGGGCCGCATATCTGGTGGCCTTCTCCGTGATCGGTCGGCCGGAGGACGCGGAGGACGCGGCCCAGGAAGCGTTCCTGGTCGCCCTCGAACGTCTCGACGATTGTCGCAGCCCGAGCAGGTTCGGGGGTTGGCTGATGACGATCGTCAGAAACCGGTCGAACAACCTCGTGCGCCGGGAGGCGTTGCGGGCGACGGAACCGATTCCGTTCGGCGCCCGCTCCAGCACCCCGACGCCGGAGAAGGAGGCGCAGTTGTCGGAGTTGCGCGAGGAGATCGCCCGCGCGCTCGGAGAGCTGCCGGAAATACAAAGGAAGATCGTGCTGCTGCACGACCTGGAGGGATGGAAACACAGAGAGATCGCCCAGCGCCTCGGGCTCCCCGCGGGGACGGTACGCTCGCATCTGCACTACGCGCGCAAGTCGCTGCGAGAGCTCCTCAAGTGGGACGCGTAGCTGGAGGGTATCTCGAGTGATCCAGGCGAGGGACACGAACAGGTAGCTGGACGGACGAAGCAATCAGATGAACAGACGAGCAACATCGGGCGGGGATGGCGACATGGTCGACAACGGCGGAGTCCCCTTGGAACTACTCGATCCCGGACACTCCGACCCTGGCCACTGGGCCCGATTCCAGGCGCGCGTGATGGCCCTTGCGGGTCCGGAGTTGGCCAGACGGCGCGCGACGCGCCCGCTGACTGTGGGCGACGTGCTGGCGTCGTGGTGGAGACTGCTGGTCCCGGCGTCGGTGGTGGCGGCCGCGGGGATGGCCTCCCTGCTGCTGCCGGCCGATACCCCGCCCGGAGCCGGCATCGCCCTTGAGGAAGCTCTGGTGTCCGGGTTCGATGATGAACCGCTGCCGGCGGTGCTCGTTGCCGATCAGGTGGACGAGGTGGCCTTCCTGGTCGCGATCGAGGGAGGTTGGTGATGACCGCACGCAACACCCGCGCGGCAGCCGGCGGCGTACTCCTTGTGACCCTGGTGGCCGGGTTCCTTCTCGGCCTGGTGTGGTCGAGGGCATCGTCGGCTCAGGCGGAACCCGGGGCGCCCACGGCGCCCACGGCCGTGGCGGCGGAGGAGGCGGATGAGGACCGCGGAGGGGAGACCCGCCGTCGCGGCCTGATCGTGGAGCGCGTCGGACTGAGCGCGGAGCAGCAGGTTCGGGTGGACTCGATCGTAGGCCGCTCGCGCACGATGATGCGGCGGTTGCGGGCGGACTACCGGACGGGGTACGAGGAGTTGATCGAGTCCACGCGCTCCTCCATCAAGGACGTGCTCACCCCGGGGCAGGCCGCCGAGTACGATGCCCTTCTGCGCGATTTCGACCGCCGCCGGGAGCTGGAGGAGGAAAGGGAAAGAGAGAGATCGCGGTCCGAAGCTCGCGACCGCGAGCGTGACCGCGGGCAGGGCGACCAGGAGCGCCCTCAGCGGGACAACGGGGGCGGAGAGGTGATGGAAAGGGACGGGGGAGAATGGTCACGCAACGTATGAGATACGGCCGACGCTTCGCCGCGCATGCGATCGCCGCGCTCGCCCTTGCGGGCGCCCTTTCGGCGCAGCAGCCGCTCACGCTGGACGAGGCGATCGCGAGATCGCTCGTGGTGCACCCGTCGATGGCGCAGGCGCGCGCCGGCCTGGACAACGCCGGCGTCTCGCACCGGGCCGCCTGGGGGGACTTTCTCCCGACCCTGAGCCTCAGCTCCGGGGCCTCGACCAACAGCAGCCAGCGGTTCGACGCGGCCACCCAGCGCACCGTCGTGGGCGCGAGCCAGAGCTACAACGCGGGCCTCTCGCTGTCGTACAGCCTCTTCAACGGCGGCCAGCGTTTCGCCAACATGGATCTGGCGAGGGCGGACATCGCCGCCGCCGAGGCGGACGTCGAGAACCAGCGCTTCGGCGTGATTCTGCAGACCAAGGACCTGTATTTCGCCGCGCTGCGCCAGGCGGACCTTCTGGAGGTGGCGCGCGCGAGCGTGGAACGAGCCGAGGAAAGCCTGGCCAACACGCGCCGCCGCGCCGAGCTGGGTTCCGGAACGCGCTCCGACACGCTGCGGGCCCGCTTGGAAGTGGCGAACGCCATGCAGTCGGTGCTTCAGGCGGAGGCCGCCACCCGTGCGGCGCGTTTCGCTCTGGGGCGGCAGGTGGGGTTGTCCGAGCCGGTCATGCCCGAACTTCCGGACGATCTCGACCCGAGTCCCCTCGCTCTGAGCGAGCAGGACATGTTCCTCCTTGCCGAAGAGCGCTCGCCAGCCGTGCGCAGCGCCCGCGCGGCCGCCCGGGCCGCCTCCGCAGCCGCCGGCTCCTCCCGGGCGTCCCGGTTTCCGTCGCTCCGCGTCTCGTCCGGCTACAGCTGGGCGAACAGGGAAGCCGCCTTCAATGGCGGGACGACCTCGTGGAATGTTCGCCTCTCCGGCAGCTACAACGTCTTCGACGGCTTCAACCGCGACCAGAACATCGCGCGCGCCGAGAATCAGGAACGCGTCGCCTTCGTACAGGAGGAGGACGCCAGACGTCTGGTCCGCGCGCAGGTGGATGGCGCGCTGTTCGCGCTGAGGACTTCGGAGCAGGCCATCGCCATCGCCATCGAGGCGAGGGAGGTGGCCGCCGAAGACCTCCGTGTCGTGCAGCAGCGCTTCGATCTCTCGGTTGCGACGATCCTCGACCTGATCACGAGTCAGATCGCCCTCGTGCAGGCGGAGTCCGGTCTGGTCACGGCGCGATACGACTACGCGGTCGCGCGTGCGCAACTGGAGGCGATTCTGGGGAGCGAACTGTGAGCCGACCTGTTATCCAAACGTCTGAACTGACCAAGCACTACGTCCTGGGAGCGGAAACCATCCGCGCCCTTCGCCGCGTCGACCTCGAGATCAGCCGGGGCGAGTTCGTCGCCATCATGGGACCCTCGGGGAGCGGCAAATCCACCTTCATGAACCTGATCGGTTGCCTGGACACGCCCACCCGGGGACAGTACTGGCTGAACGAACAGCTGGTGAGCGATTTGAGCGACGATCAGCTCGCCCACGTCCGCAACCGCGAGATCGGGTTCGTGTTCCAGACCTTCAACCTGCTGCCCCGCGCCACGGCGCTGCACAACGTCGAGCTGCCGCTCATCTACGCCGGCGTGTCCGCCCGCGAGCGGCGCCGGCGGGCGCGCGAGGCCTTGGAGACGGTGGGCTTGGGGTTGCGCATGGACCACCGCCCGCCGGAGCTCTCCGGCGGCCAGCGGCAGCGCGTGGCGGTGGCGCGCGCGCTCGTCAACGGGCCCGCCATCCTGCTGGCCGACGAACCCACGGGCAACCTGGACTCCACCACCAGCGAGGAGATCATGTCGGTCTTCGTGGAGCTTCACCGGCAGGGGCAGACCATCCTCGTCGTCACGCACGAGCACGACATCGCCGAGTACGCGCAGCGCCAGATTCACCTGCTCGATGGCCTGGTCGCGCGCGACTTCCTGAATGAGCCGATGGCGGCGGCGACTGTTTGAGCGACAACACCTCAGCCTGCGACGCAGGATTCTCTGGAGAGGAAATGAACGGGAGCACGAAGGCACTGAGGAACGGAGGCGTGAGGCTGCTCGCACTGCTGGCGGTCGGGGCCTGCAACGGCACCGACCCGGCGGAAGAGGTACCCGGTCTCACGACGATGCCGGCCCTGCGCGACGATCTGCGTCTGGTGGCCGAAGCCACCGGCCTGATGGAGCCCGTGCGCACGGTGGAGGTCAAGTCCAAGGCCTCCGGCGAGATTCTGCGCCTGCACGTGGACACGGGAGACGAGCTCGAGCCGGGGGCGCTGCTCGCGGAGGTCGACCCGCGGGACGTGCGCAACGACTTCAACCAGGCGGAGGCCGACCTGAACGTGGCCCAGGCCCGAGTGGAGATCTCGACCGCCCAGCTGGAGCGTTCCCGCCTGCTCCTCGAGGCCGGAGTGATCACCGAGGCCGAGCACGAGTCGGCCAACTTGGACTTCGCGAACGCGCAGGCAAACCTGGTCAAGGCCACCACAAGCAAGGAGCTGGCCGAGCTTCGTTTGAGCGACGTGACCATTCGCGCGCCCATGGCCGGCACCATCATCCAGAAGAGCGTCGAGGAGGGGCAGGTCATCCAGTCGGCGTCGCAGAACGTATCGGGCGGCACGACGCTCTTCATGATGGCGAACTTGGACGAGATGCAGGTGCGCACGCTCGTGGATGAGACCGATGTGGGGCAGGTTTCGGCCGATTTGACCGCCATGGTGACCGTGGAGGCATTCCCGGGACAGACCTTCCGGGGCATCGTCGACAAGATCGAACCGCAGGCCGAGGTCCAGCAGAACGTGACCATGTTCGCGGTGATCGTGATGATCGACAATCGCGGCGGGTTGCTCAAGCCGGGCATGAACGCGGAAGTCGAGATCCTGGTCGCCGAGCGCCCCAACGCCCTGCTCATCCCCAACAACGCGCTGGTGCAGTTCCAGGAGATGGCGCCGGCGGCGATGGTGCTTGGGATGGATCCGGACGCGATCGAGATGGACAGGTCGGTGTTTGCCGAGCTGCGGACCTCGTTGCCTCGTTCGTCCGGCCCCGCAGGCGGGACGATGGCTTCGCCGGACGTAATGAGGGCGGGCCGGGGCCCGATGGCCGGGATGGACGGAAACGCGCGTCTGCAGGAGCTTCTCGAGCAGCTGGCGGGCGGGGAGATTTCGCGCGAGGAGATGCGCGAGCGTATGATGCGGGCCCGCGCGGAGAACGGCGGCGGTCCGGATGCGGATATGAATGGAGCGTCCGGAGCGGACGCCGGCTTCGGGGGTTTCGCCGGCCGTCGCGAGCTTGAAGGCACCCCCCGTCCGGCGATCACGTTCGTGGTCTCCGCGGATGGCGCCATCGAGCCGCGCCCTATCCTGATCGGCGTGAACGACTGGGACAACACCGAAGTGCTGGCCGGGCTCGAAGAGGGGGAAGAGGTGGCGCTGATCGGCGCGGCTCAGCTGCAAGCTCAGCAGCAGGAGTTCATCGACCGCATGCGCGAGCGGATGGGCGGAAGCCCGTTCGGAGGGGGTGCCCCGCGCGGGGGAAGGCGCTGACGCTGGCTCGGAGACCGGAATGCTTCTCAAGGAAATCATCGTTGTGGCCCTTCAGGCGATCCGGGTCAACGCGCTGCGCTCGTTCCTGACCACGCTGGGAATCATCATCGGCGTGGCCGCGGTGATCGCCATGGTGTCCCTGGGGGAGGGCGCGCAGCGCCGGGTGGAAGCGCAGATCCAGAACATGGGCACCAACGTGCTCACCATCAGGCCCGGACAGAGCACGTTCCGCGGCATCCGCGACGGGGGCGCGCGCGCGCGTCTCTACGACGAGGATGCGGACGCGCTGCGCACGCAGACCGGAGGTACGCTCCTGATCGCGCCCGAGATCGAGCAGCGCCAGCAGATTTCCTATCTGCGTTGGAACTCGAGCAACGAGGTGCTGGGCACCTGGCCCGAGTATTTCGACGTCCAGAACATCGATCTGACTCTCGGAAGGATATTCGACGAAGGCGAAGTGCAGGGCCGCCGCCGCGTGGCCGTCGTGGGGTCGGAGATCCCCAACCAGCTGGAGACGCCCGCGGCGCTGCTCGTCGGGCGCACCGTCCAGATCCGCGGAATTCCCTTCGAGGTGATCGGCGTCCTCGAAGAGCAGGGCGAGTCCAGCCCGTGGTCGCAACCGGACGAGCGCGTCTACATCCCGCTGAGCACGGCCCAGTACCGGGTCTTCGGGAGCCGCGACCGGCTCAATTCCATCAGCGTGAAGGTCCTGGACGAAAGCTCCATGGACGCCGCCTACGCCGACATCGACCGCATCCTGCGGCGCGAGCACCGCATTCCGCCGGGCGAGGAAGCCGATTTCTCCATCCGCAATTCGGCGCAGCTGCTGGAGTCGTTCAACGAGACCCAGCAGACGTTCACCTATCTGCTCGGCGGCATCGCGGCGATCAGCCTGCTGGTGGGCGGCATCGGCATCATGAACATCATGCTGGTGAGCGTCACCGAGCGCACCCGCGAGATCGGCATCCGCAAGGCCATGGGAGCCACGCGCCTGAACATCCTGCTCCAGTTCATCATCGAGTCCCTGGTGCTGTGTACGCTGGGCGGAATTTTGGGCGTGGCGGCGGGCGTGGGGAGCGCGGAACTGCTTTCGAGTACGGCGGGCTGGGAAACGGCGGTCGCGCCAGCGGCCGTGGCCGTGGCGCTGCTCTTCTCTGCGGGGATCGGGCTCTTCTTCGGGATCTGGCCCGCGCGCCGGGCGGCGCTGCTCGATCCGATCGACTCGCTCAGGTACGAGTAGGGCGGGGGGCCAGGCTCCCTACTGTCGCGGCAGAATGACCACCAGGGTCGTGTCGCCGCGCACCACCTGCATCTCCGGGCGACCCCGGCGGATCAGCCGCCCGAGCCGGATGCGGAATTCCGTCAGGCTGCTCGCGGGCTCTCCGCCGATCCTCACGATCACGTCCTCGGGTGCCAGACCGGCGCGGTGGGCGGGACTGCCCTCCACGACCCGCACGACCTGAAACGTCCTTGCCTCCGCGCGGGAATCGGCCGCGGTGTCCGGTTCCACCACTTCGAGTTCGGCTCCCGCTACGAAACGGTCGCCGAGGAGGTAGGGAGACCGGAAGCGAACCCCGGGTCGTCCTCCCGGACCCCTGCGCTCGCCGA
>JAAXGM010000152.1:0-2229 GCA_012267435.1 Gemmatimonadota bacterium | reverse complement strand
CCAAGTCGGTCCGGATTCTTGCCCACGTCGTATCGGCCATGAGCGAGTCCACCATGCGCAGGATCTGCAGGCGCGCCGAGTCGACGCGGGCGGTGAACTCCTCCATCGCGGCCGGGTCCATGGGATCGGGCCGCGTTCCGGCGATCACGCGCAGGGTCCGCTCCCGGTTTGCGCGCAGCACGATGAGTTCGACGGGGAGGCCGGGGCGAAGGCGCTCGCCCAACTCGACCAGGGCTGCCGGCGAGACATCCGTACCGTCCAGGCGAAGCAGGAGATCGAACGGACGCACCCCTGCCCGGTCGGCGGGACTTCCCCCGTCCACGCGTACGATCATCACGCGGGTGGAACCGTCGGGCAGAGCGCGGCCTTCGACTTGGATGCCGATCCAGCCACCCTCCGCCGCCTGGACCCGGGTCTGAGCCTCCGCGCCCGCGGCGAACAGCGAGAGCATCAGGAGCAAGGCTCCGGAAGCGCCGGAACGGAGCATGCTAGTACCGATCGGCGGAGGCGAAGAGCGCGTTCAACGCCGCTTCGCGCTCCGCTACCGCGCTGACCAGGAACCCGTTCAGGAACGGATCGTCGGGAGCTTCCTGAACCGCCGCCTGACTCGCGGCCACCAACATCTCCCGCGCGGCGAAGTGGCGCGCATCCATCGGCGTCCCGGCTTCGGGGCCGCCGCCCGTCAGTGCGCGATAACGCAGCACGGCGTCGCGGTGCTGCTGTTCCGCGAGCCGCAGAATCTCCGCCGCCTCCTCGACGGTCGTGGCATCCGCGACGTCAAGTCCGCCCGGCGACGCCTCGCCCGCCGTCATCTCGCCCGATGCAACCTGTCCGCCATCTGCCCGCGGATCCCATCCCGCCGGAGCCAGCACCGCGCCGGAAAGACCTCCCGCAAGGAAGAGCACCAGCGCGGCGGCGGCCTGCATCCGGCCGCGCCTGCGGTCGATCAGGCGGATGACGGCATTAGCCGGATTGCTTCCGCGCAGGAGTCCCTCGCGTTCCAGCCGCGCCTCCAGCGCCGGCCAGTCTCCGGGCGCCGGCCGCAGGTCCGGCAACGACCCCAGCGCCTCCGTCTGCTCGCGCAGCAGCTCCAGCTCCCGGGAGCAGTCCGGGCAGCGGGCCAGGTGCCGCCTCTCGCTCCTGAAGGGTGTCTCGTCAACCAGGCGAGCCAGAGCTTCCAGACTCAGATGCTCCATGCTTCCCGCTCCTGTTCGTGTCGGGGTTCGTGAACCGACCCCAGCCATTGTCTCATTTTCGCCCGCGCCTTGAAGAGCTGCGACTTCGATGTTCCCGCCGTCACCCCCATCATCTCGCCGATGTCCCGGTGCGTGTAGCCCTCAACGTCGTGCAGGATCAGCACGCGCCGCATTCCTTGCGGCAGCCGGTCCAGTGCCCTCTCCAGCCGCTGTGCCAGGAGCGGATCCCCCGGCGAGGACCGTATCGGAACCGTCTCGGGGATCGGCACCTCCCGATCCTGCCGGGTGCTCTCCCGGCGCCTCGCCTGAAGCGCCGCGTTGACCGCGATGCGGTGCAGCCAGGTCGAGAACTTCGATTCGCCGCGGAACGTCGGCAGTGCCCGGATGACGCGCACCCAAGTCTCTTGGGCGTAGTCCTGGGCCGTGTGGTCGTCCCCGGCGATTCTGCGCACCACGGCATACACGCGAGGGCTGTAGCGGTCGTACAGCGACCGCACCGCCCGAGCGTCACCTTCGCTCGCCCTGCGGATCATCCGGGATTCGTTCATCCCTTCATCCGTCGGTACCCGCTCGTCGCGAAGCGCGAATGTCCTCTGTGCTCGACTCATTCGGGTTGTATCCAGACCGGTTCCGGCGTCCCGAACTACATCTGTTGGATGAGTTGCGGCGGCAGTTGGTTGCCTGTACCCTTGCGCCGCATCCTCAAGAAGCCTAAAGCACCCGCCGAAGTTTCGGAACATCCGGGGGGCGCGGCCTGTGCCGACGGTCTGCACGGTCTCGTGCTTGCCACGCGAAACAAGGTCGGAGCATCACCCGAAACCCTGGAAAGCGATTGAATGAGCGCAATTCCGTGGAAGGCGCGCGGCGCAAGTCACCTAGAGTGCACCTGGACAGGCGGGACCTTCGACAGCGAGCAGCTGATGGGGCTCTCGCCCGCCGGGAGACCGCTGTTCGCCCGCTACGACTTGGACACCATCCGGCGCCACTTCCGCCCGGGCGACCTGGAGGGACGGCGGCCCGATCTCTGGCGCTA
>JAAXGM010000151.1:342-3353 GCA_012267435.1 Gemmatimonadota bacterium | reverse complement strand
ATCCATCGATTTTTCGTGTCTTCGCGCGTCCGGCGCGTTGGTGGCGTTGCGCACGTTGAGAGCCGCGGTCTAGCTTTCCGGAACGGCGCGCGGGCACCGGGGAATTACAGTAGATGCGGAGAAGCGCCGTTTTCGCGGGCCAAACCGAGGAGAACCGACACTGGTGAAGACGTCAATGCGTGTCATGGTCGGTGGGATCTTCGTCGCCGCCGGGGCGAGTCTGGGATTCGCCGGCGAGGCGCCGCAGGGCCCCGAGGGCCGCGCGCCGGTCGTGGTCGTGCCCGTCACCGGCGTGATCGAGCTCGGGCTGGCGCCGTCCATCGAGCGGGCCATCCGCGAAGCGGAGGAGGAAGGCGCCGCGGCGCTGGTGCTGGACATCGACACTCCGGGAGGTCGCGTGGACGCCGCCGAACGCATCGGCGACGCCATCGCGGACGCCGGCGTTCCCGTATACGCCTACGTCAATCGCCGGGCCCTGTCCGCCGGCGCCCTTATCTCCCTCGCCACCGACGGGATCCTCATGCGTCCCGGATCGGTGATCGGCGCCGCGACCCCGGTGGATGGCTCGGGGGAGAGGGCCAGCGAGAAGATCGTCTCGGCGATGCGGAGCGAGATGCGGGCGCTGGCCGAAGCCGCGGAACTCGATCCGGCGGTCGCCGAGGCGATGGTCGACGAGGCCATCGCCATTCCGGACGTGGTGGAGGAGGGTCGGCTGCTCACGTTGACGACCGAGGAGGCCGTGGCCCTCGGTTACGCGCGTGCGGTCAACGACCTTGATGCGGTGCTCGAGGTCGCCGGCGCACCCCAGGCTCCCATCCGCAGGCACGAGATCAACTGGTCCGAACGCCTGGTGCGCTTCCTCTCCCACCCGACCGTCGCCCCGTTCCTCCTCTCCCTGGGATTCCTGGGGCTCGTCATCGAAATCCGCACCCCCGGGCTCGGCGCCCCGGGGCTGGTCGGCGTCCTCTGCCTGTCGGCGTACTTCGGCTCGCACCTGATCGTGGGGCTGGCCGCCTGGACCGACCTCCTTCTGGTGGGAGGCGGCGTGGGGCTGCTCGCCGTCGAGGCTCTCCTGATCCCCGGGTTCGGCATCCTCGGCGTGCTCGGCATCGCCGCCATCGTGGGCGGCGTGTTCATGAGCATGCTCGGCGGTTTGCCCACGGCCGCGGACTTCTCCCAGGCCAGCACCGTGGTCTCGCTCAGCCTGGTCATCATCCTAGTGACCTCCTGGGCCCTCTTGCGACGTCTCCCGCGCAGCCGCCACATCGCGCGCTCCGGCCTCCTGCTCAAGGACGCCACCGACCGCGAGCACGGTTTCGAGTCCGCCCGCCGGCGCGAGGATCTGGTCGGGTGCGAAGGCGTGGCCCTTACCGATCTGCGCCCCGCCGGCACCGGCCAGTTCGGCGACGAGCGGGTGGATGTCGTCGCCGACTCCGAGTTCATCTCCGAGGGCGAAACCATCCGGGTGCTGAGCGCCGAAGGCTATCGGTGCGTGGTCAGACCCGTGAGGAAGAGGTCCTCGTCCACCAAACCCGGAGCGGAAGCGTAGACCCCGGAGCCCCGGAGGCTCGGCCCGCGATGTCCGCTCCATCCGGAACGCCTTGCCAATCCCGCGACAACAGCGCGAGTCCTGAAACCGCAACGTCTCCTCGCCTAACACACGGATGACATCCAATGGAAGCCATCGCCACTTTGTTCTTACCAGTCCTGATCGTCGTTCTCATCCTCATGGTGCTGTGGGCGGTGCCCGTGCGCCTGTGGATCGAGGCCATCTCGGCCGGCGTGCGGCTGGGCATCACCTACCTGATCGGCATGCGCCTGCGCAAAGTGCCTCCCCCCGCCGTGGTGCGGCCCCTCATCTGGGCCACCAAGGCCGGGCTGTTCATCCGCATCGCGGACTTGGAGGCCCACTACCTCGCCGGCGGGCGCGTGGACCGCGTGGTGACCGCGCTCATCAGCGCCGACAAGGCCAACATCGAGCTCTCCTTCAACCAGGCCGCCGCGATCGACTTGGCGGGTCGTGACGTCTTCGAGGCGGTCCAGGTCTCGGTGAACCCCAAGGTCATCACCACGCCCCGGGTGGCGGCAATGGCGCGCGACGGCATCCAGTTGATCGCGGTCGCGCGCGTGACCGTGCGCGCCAACATCAACCGTCTCGTCGGCGGCGCCGGCGAGGAGACCATCGTCGCGCGCGTCGGGGAAGGAATCGTCTCCAGCATCGGTTCGTCGGACACGCACCAGGCGGTGCTGGAGAACCCGGACAGCATCTCCAAGGCGGTGCTGGCCAAGGGACTCGACTCGGGGACCGCCTTCGAGATCCTCTCCATCGATATCGCGGACGTCGACGTGGGCAAGAACATCGGCGCCGAGCTGCAGACCGACCAGGCCGAGGCCGACAAGCGCGTCGCCCAGGCGCGGGCCGAGGAGCGGCGCGCCATGGCGGTGGCTTCCGAGCAGGAGAACGTCGCCAAGGTGCAGGAGATGCGGGCCAACTTGGTGGAGGCCGAGGCGCAGGTGCCCATGGCCATGGCGGACGCCTTCCGGAACGGCAACCTGGGCGTGATGGACTACATCCGCTACCGCAACGTCCAGGCCGACACGGCGATGCGGAACTCCATCGCGGGCGAGGACGAGTCCGCTTCGGGCGAGCCTCTGGCGTAGGCCGGAGAGACGGCGGATGGGCCACTCGCGCAACGCGGGAGACGGGGCATGAGCACCGGACTTCTTCTCTTCCTGATCTTCATGGCGCTGTCCATCATCGACAGCGTCGCGCGGGCGCGTCGCGGCCAGCGGCAGAAGCAGGTGCTTCCCCCGGAGAGCGAGGGCGACGAGGAGTGGCGCGCGGAGCCATCGTCGGCTCAGGCGGAGGAGGGCGAGGCTGGGAAGAAGCAGCCGGGCGAAGCCCTGGGCGAGCTTGTGGGCTTGGAGAAGCTCATGGGCCCGGGATACCTCGAGAAGCTGATGGGGCCCGGTGTTACGGGTGTAATACAGCACGAGGAGGACATCCCGGA
>JAAXGM010000151.1:0-186 GCA_012267435.1 Gemmatimonadota bacterium | reverse complement strand
GGCGCCGGAAGCCGAAGGATGGCGGTCGCGCGTTGAACAGGAACCCGCCGAGAGCGACCGTCGACCGGCCGGACGGGACGAAACCAGAGCTCGCCCGGCTCGCGCACCCCGTGAGGCAGTGCCCCTGGGAGACTCGTCGGCAGGCGAACGGCGTCGCGTCGAGCCCGCCGTTGTCGCTGCCCCGGG
>JAAXGM010000150.1 GCA_012267435.1 Gemmatimonadota bacterium | reverse complement strand
GCGGTAGCGGCGCGGGGCGAAGGGCCCCCCGCAAGCGGACGCCGGGGGCTTGGGGCGCAGCCCCATCCGATTGATGCCGCGCACAGCGCGCCTCGGCGGGAGCGGCGTGGGGCAAAGGGGTCCCCGCAACCGGACGCCCGGGGGTTCGGGGCGCAGCCCCGTCTGATCGAAGCGAGCCCGGGCTCGCCGGCCGAATCCGCTTGACCCTGGCGGGAGGGGTCGGCTATACGGACACTCGGAACACTCGCTCCGGAGAGGAGGTCGCGTCACGATGAACACCGGAATTCGGCTGGCGGGCTTCGCCGCCGCGGTATCCCTGGTCGCCACGGGGGCGGCCGGCGCCCTGTGGCTGTCCGCGGAATCGGCCTCGGGTCAGGTCCAGGTCTACCGGGCGCCCCGTCTGCCCGGCACGTCGCATCCGGACCTGACGGGCATCTGGCAGGCGTTCGTCACGGCGAACTGGAACATCGAGGACCACGGAGCGGAGGCCGGACCGTTTCCGACCCTGCTCGGCGCGTGGGGCGCGCAGCCCCCGGGGCAGAGCATCGTCCGCGGCGGGGAGATCCCGTACCGGCCCGCGGCGCTCGCCAAGCGCGAGGCGAACTTCGCCAGGCGCCTGGACGTCGACGTCGACGCCCTCAACACGGTTGGCGACCCCGAGGCCAAGTGCTACATGCCGGGGGTGCCGCGGGCGACGTACATGCCGTACCCGTTCCAGATCATCCAGAGCACGGACCGCATCGTCATCGCGTACCAGTTCGCCAGCGCCAACCGCACCATCCCGATCGGGCGGCCCACGGAGCCCCCGATCGATTTCTGGATGGGCTGGTCGAACGGCTCCTGGGACGGCGATACGCTCGTGGTCGACGTGACGGGCTTCCACGACCTGCCCTGGCTCGACCGGGCGGGCAATCACCACAGCGCGCAGCTCCACGTCGTCGAGCGCTACACGCCCATCAGCCCGTACCATCTGCAGTACGAGGCCACGATCGAGGATCCGCAGGTGTTCACGCGACCGTGGACGATCAGCTTCCCGCTCTATCGCCGCATCGAGGAGAACGTCAGGCTGCTGGAGTTCAAGTGCGTGGACCTCACGGAGGAGTACATCTACGGGGGCCTGCTCGAGGGAGCCGGCCAGTAGGGACCATTCAAGGAGATGAAGCGGTGCGAAATCACTTAGGCGTCAATCAGACGGGGCTGCGCCCCGAACCCCCGGCGTCCACTTGCGGGG
>JAAXGM010000149.1:263-8215 GCA_012267435.1 Gemmatimonadota bacterium | reverse complement strand
CGCTCCGCCCCTACGTCCTGACAACCAACCGCGACCAGGAAGAAGACAACGGGACCCGGCCCTGGGTCCAGACCGGCAGGAGGCAGTTGTGACCGCGGCCCGGCGGCCGGCCGACAGCCGGCGCGTGCTCCGCCAGGCCCGGCGCGCGGCCGCGATCCTCCGGTGGCGGCAGGCGGGAGCCTCCACCGCGGTGATCGCCCGCGGGCTCGGCATCGACATCCGCACCATCCACCGAACCCTCGCCGACCTGCGGAAGCGGGCCGGCCGGAAGGAGAGACCATGAGAAGCAGCAGGCAGCAGACCATCCGCGCCAGGATCGCCCGCGAGGCGATCGCGAAGGTGATGCAGTTCTTCGACGGCACCCTGGCGCAGGCGCTCCACGAGATCCTCCAGAACGCCCGCCGATCGGGCGCGACGTCGGTCGCCATCACGCGCGACCAGGCCAACACCCGGATCACCGTGAGCGACGACGGCCGGGGCATCGGCGACCCGACCGCGCTCCTCGCGTTCGGCAGGAGCGGCTGGNNGGTCGCCCCGGATACGCTCGCGGGTCGCCGGGCGCGCCGCCTGGAGCGTCGAGCTCGGGGAGGACCACTTCGTCGGGCGCTCGCCCGCGGCCGTCACGGCGGACCCCGGCTGGGACCGCGACCACGGCACCGACGTGACGTTCTCCGTCCTGCCGACTGACGCGAGCTGGATCCCGTCCGTGATCGCGGACGCGGTGCGCCACTACCCGATCCCCGTCTCCGTCAACGGACGCCGGCCCGAGCAGACCGACTTCCTGAAGGACGCCGTTCGGACCGAGACTTGGCGCGGACTGCGGGTGGGCGTCTTCCACTCGACCGACCCCACTTGGTCGACCCCCGGCATCAACTTCCACGGGCTGCACGTGGCATTCCCGGACCTGCCCCGGGTCCACGCCCTCCCCGGTGCCGACGCCGACGCGCCCCGCACGTGGTGGACCCTCGCCGACGTCACCGACTGCCCCGACCTCGAGCTGACCCTCCCGACCCGCACCGCGATCGTGCAGACGCCCTTCACGGCCGAGCTCGTCGACGAGGCGACCCGCATCATCTACCGTGCGAATCGCCGCCGCGGGCCGGGAACCGCGGCTCGGCTACGAGACCCGGACGAGAGCCGTCGCGGCCGGCATTTCGCTCCCGGCCGACCCCCGCCACCTCACGCCGTGGAGACCCAAGAACGCGCGCGACGCGAAGCCCCTCGAGCGCCCCCGGTACCCGGACCTCCAGCACGCGATCCTGGTGGACGACGACGAACTGGACGCCGCCGAGTCTCAGACGCTCGGCTGGGCGGCGAAGGAGTCCGACACGCTCGGCCGGTACTGGGAGATCGAGAGCGAGCTCCGGGGCTACCGGTGGTACGACGAGCTCCCCTGCATCGTCGGCGTCAACGTGCACATGAGAAGCGGGACACGAACGCATACGAGCAGCGCAAGAGCCGCCGGGACAAAGAGCACCCCTTCCGCGGGGCCGTCGACGAGATCGAGCTCGAACTCCTGGTGAAGCGGGCGGGATGCGGCGCGCCCGGCAAGGTGCGCATGCCGGCGAGCGCGGCGCTGCTCAGCCCCGAGGCAGGTGCGGCCAGCCAGCCCGAGCCGGTCTTCGTCACCCGCCGCGACGCGCCGATCGACCGCGACGCTCTCGGCGGCGCGCTGGCAGAGGCGTACTTCCAACCGTCGTTCGACCCCGACGCCGACAGCGTCGACACGCAGATGCGCGAGTACCGGCGGCGGATCGCCTACCTCGTGACCGAGCTCCTCGAGTCCCGCGAGGCTGCGGCCGACGCGGACCTCCGCGACCTCGTGACGACCTGCATCCTGCCGTCGATGAGCGGCAACTCGAACGTCGACATCGAGATCCGCAACGGCACCCTCATGGCGATCAACCGGATCTGACGGCGCCTGCCTCCGGCAAGAACACTGAACACGCGAAGCAACACCGCCGGCAGCACAAGAGAGACCCTCCTCCGATCCATCGCCAACCATCCCGGCGGCAGCGTCGCCGAGGCCGGCGCCCGCGAGTAGGCCTGCGGCCCAGCCCAGCCCATCCTCACACCGGAACACAGGCCCGCCGAACCAACCCCACCGACGGGACCGGCCCGAAGTGTGAACGACGCCCCCCGAGGAAACCATCGTCCACGAACAGGAACCCGAAATGAGCCAGAACAAGCGGATGCTGACGCTGATCGAGCTGCTGCGCCGCGGCCGCGAACGGATCCTCCGCGGATGGACGCAACACGCGCCGGCGAGAACCGCCACGGGAACGATGTGTGGCGCGAGCGACCCCGCCGCCACTGCCTGGTGCGCCGCCCGCGCCGCATGGTACGCCGACGACAGCATCCCCCGACTGCGCGAACGACCCCTGCTACCGCCTGTACCTCAAGGCCCTGGCCGAGCTTCACCGGTCGCTAGCCGAGTGCCTTCGGACGAGGACCATGTAGGCCACCTGGGCCGCTGGAACGACGTGCACTACCGGACCCAGGCCGACGCGGTGCGGCTGTACGATGTCACGATCGCACGCGTGGCCGCCGCTCCGTGACCACCGGCGCCCCGCGGGACACCCAACATGCCGACCACCTACAGAGTCATCCTCGAGACCGAGACCCGGCCGCGCGAAGCCGCGGTCCCCCTCGACCACCTGCCCGCCATCCAGGTCGACGCTCCGAACGTCGACGTCGCCGCCCGGCTCGCGCTGTCGCATCACATCGACAGCCGGCCGACCCCGCCTCCCGCCGGGACCTCGTTCGGGCTCGTCGTGATCACCCCGCCGCCCTACGACCCGAAGGTACCTCACCACGACCTTGACGACGAGGCCGAGATGTACCACCTCAACGTCGAGTACTGGCCCACCGCAACCGCCGTGCACTGACCGCCTCGTGCGGCCGGAGCAAGCGCCGCCCCGTCAGGCGAACCGCTTCGACGGCCGCTTGGCGGCACGCTCCGACCACGATGCCCGAACAACTGACCGACACCCGCTTCCTCCGGCACCTATTCCCCGTGGGGAGCGTCGCCACATTCCTCGACCGCCACCGGCCGCACCGTCTTCGGCTCCGTCACCGCGCTGCGACTACCCGCAGCCAGCGTTGCCGTCCACCGAGATCGGCCGGTGGCGCGTACGCTGCGCCGGGCTCCGGCTCATCAAGCGGTGGTTCCGTCAACGCCTGACGGCGAAAGTACGCCACCGCTCGATCTCCCCGCAGTGCCCCTCGCGCATCGCCTGCCGCTTCACGGCCCACGGGGAAGGCCGCTGACCGCCGCAACGCGCGAGCCGGCTTGCCAAGACTGCTCGTACGATCTGATGATCGACCCATGGCCAGCCGCACCAGCAAGCGACCGCCTGCGGACCCGCGCCGCCCCCGCGGGCGAGAGCCTCTTTCGACCCACCCGCCCACCCCTGTTGACGATACGCCCCAGCGGGAACCTCAAACAGCCGGAGGAGAACACATCGGCGCCCGCTTCGGCGGGCACCGCCAACCTGCGAGGCCATCGACGGTGGAGAACGCTATTGACCGAACGTCCGCTCCTGGTAAACCGGAGGTACCCCCAAGAGGCGAAGGTGAACACCGCATGCTCCATGTCGTCCATAGTAGGGACAACCAAGAAGACACGCATAGTGAGGCACAAGCCCTCGCGCACATTCTTTCGTGGTCTAGGGATTGGCCGAAGTGGCAACGCGACGCGCTGCGTCGCTTGTGCACCCAAGGCGACTTGGACCACTCCGACTTAGACGAGCTAACGGTCCTCTGCAAGACTCGGGGCCAAGGGGGGATTGTCTTGGCGGCCGAGCACCTGCCTGATCCGGGGACAGGTGCGTCGAGTGTAAGTCTGAAAGCCATCCATGGGGTAGAGAATGTCAATGCACTGAGGCACGGCGAGCGCCTTAGCTTCGGCAAGGCCGGACTAACCGTGGTATACGGTGACAACGGCTCAGGGAAATCGGGCTATGCACGTGTTCTGAAGAAGGTTTGTCGGGCACGCACGCCATCGAGGGGGGACACGATACTTCCGAACATCTACGCCGACAAGACGGGAACGCAAAAGGCAGTAATCGACTTCACCGTCAATGGCCAAAACCGCAAGGAAAGCTGGAGGTTCGAGCGTCCAAGTGACCCACTGTTATCGTCCGTTAGCGTATTTGATTCCCGAACCGCCAATGTGCATGTCGACTCCGTGAACGATGTTGCCTACACTCCGTTTCCGCTACGCGTGTTGGGACGTCTGGCGGAAGCCTGTCGCGAGGTGAAGAAGCGCCTGGACGCAGAGATTCGCGACCTGGAGCGGAGAACGCCCGCTACGATCATGGCACCTAAGTGTCGGCCGGGCACGGCTGTCGCGAAACTAATTGCCGAGCTGAGTGCAAGAACGCAGGAGCAAGCTGTTCACGAGCTGGCGACTCTCAAGGCGAACGAGAAGGAACGGATCGAAGTGCTCACGGAGGACCTGAGCAAGGCTCCCGTGAAGGCAGCTCGTCGTCTGGGTGGAAGAAAGGGGCAGCTTGAGGCCACGCACGAGAGGTTCACGGCCTTGGAGGCAGCGCTTGGTGACGACCGCGTCGACCGCCTGACTCAATTGCACGAAGAACGTCAGGTGGCACGCGCCGCCGCCTTGACCGCGGCCGGCAGCCTGTTCGCCGACGAACCCTTGGAGGGCGTGGGTTCCGACGTGTGGCGTACGCTCTGGGAAGCGGCGCGGTTATTCTCCGAGAAGCAGGCGTACCGCGATGTCCGGTTTCCGAATACGCGGACCGGCGCACGATGCGTGCTTTGCCAGCAGGAGTTGGACGCACACGGAAGGAGGCGCTTCACGGAATTCGAAGCGTTTGTCCAGGACGCGACTAGGCGACAAGAGGCAGAGGCTGCAGAGGCGTATCAGGCGGCGCTGAACGCGCTTCGGGCCTGCAGTGTCGGGAGCAATGTCGTCCAGGCGGCGGTCAATTTGGTGCGGGATGAGCTGGACGACGCGGAATTGGCACAACGCGTGCGTCGAGCCGGCGTGACGTTGAGATGGCGGCTGCGGGCTGTTCTTCGGGAGCATTCGCGCGGAGGGGAAGGCGGTACGCTTCCGAAGACCGCCCCGTGGCCATCAGACGAGATATCTCAGCACGCTGGGACACTGTCGGGGCGCATCGCGACGCTGCAGGCAGAGGAGAGCTCCGACGCATGGATACGGATGCGCCCCCGGCAGGCCCCAGCGCTCCACCGCGGCCCGGCGCCGGACGGCGTCGGACGGGTCGGACGTGTAGAGCCAGTACGACTCGGGGTCGACCTCCAGCCGCACCACCGCCGAACGGCCGGGCCTATGGATGTAGAGCTCCCGCTTCTGCTCGAGCTCGCGCACCGTGTCCGCCTCGGCCGGGGTCAGGCCCAGCACCCGGGCGGCGTCGTCGGGAAACGACGGGTTGGCGAGGAGCACCCGCGTCGGCATCGACTCTAGGAGCTCGGGTGCGGCGTGGAGAATGTCGCCGGCCGACTGCGTGGCGACGATGAGGACGCCGTTCATCTTTCTCCACGTCTTCGCGGCCTCCGCGAGCTTCTGCACCACGACCGGGTCCTTGAGGTAGCGCCACGCCTCGTCGACCACGAGGACCTTGAGCCGCCCCCGCTCGGCCTCGTCGTCCATCACCAGGCGCATGCGCTCGAGGAAGAACCACAGCGCGGCCTCGCACCAGTCGGCGTGCTGCGACGCGCCGGCGAGGTCCACGACCTGCCAGCGGCCGAACTCCTTGAGCCCCGCCGGCGGGCCGTCGAACCAGGGCGCCCAGGTCCCCTCGTCCACCCAGCGGGTCATCGCCGCCCACATCCGCCGCGGCAGCAGGTGGGCGAGGGCGCTGAGCGTGCGCCTCTCCGGCGCGCGGCGGAACACCTCGCCGACCCGCTTGTCGAGATCGGCGACGTCGTCCGCCTCGCAGGCGTACTGCCCGATCGCGAGCAGACGCTGCACCCACGCGACGAGGAACTGCCGGGTGCGCACGGACGGCGGCAGCCCGAAGGGCTGGAGGCCCATCCCGGCGGCCGACGACGGATCGAGCTCTTCGCCCTCGGCCAGGGCGAGATAGCGCCCGCCGACGAACTCCGTCAGGTAGCGGTAGCTGCGGCCGAGATCGAGCACCAGCACCTGCGGGTCGTACTTGAGCGCCTGCACGAGCAGGAAGTTGAGGAGGAAGCTCTTGCCCGACCCCGTGGCGCCGAGCACGAGCGTGTGGCCCACGTCGGCGCCGCCGAACAGGTCGTAGCCGTAGGGCGTGCCCCAGGGGGTCTCGAAGGTAGTGAGCGGCTCGGCGCCCAGGTGCTTCGAGCGCGCGTGGCCGCGCGGCGGGCCGACGATCGGCGCGAGCGCGGAGGCGAGCTTCGAGTTGACGAAGAAGCGCCGGGGCGGCGTGACCGCGGTCTGCCCGGGCAGGCGCCCGAACCACACCGGCGGGAGACCGTGGGTCTCGCGCACCAGCTTGCCGTCGATGCCGCCGACGACGCGCTCGAGCGCGGTCCCGACGTCGGCGAACTCGATCTCGTTCGATGCCCTGACCGCGACCGACAGGTGCATCTCGCCGAAGCACACGTCCCCGGACTGCAGGTCGACGAGCGCCTGGCCGAGGACCTGGACCTCGGACGCCGCCCCGAAGTCCTCGAGCCCCGTCGCCTCGCCGCCCTCGCCCATCGCGGACATGAGCGAGTGGCGCGCCTGGTGGTAGTGGTGCTGCGCGCTGCTGATGCGCCGGCGGGCGCCCTGCCGGTCGGCGGAGCGCCACCCCAGGACGACGGACAGGTCCGCGTTCAACGCGTACAGGCCCTCGAGGCAGTTGCCGACGACCTGGCCGGGCGCGGACGCCAGCGACCACACCCGGACCGTCTGGTCGCCGACCGTGACGCCCTGGCGCGTGATCGACACGTCCGCCGAGGCCAGGCGCCAGTTGAGGCCGTAGCGCATGGCGAGCCCGTCGACCCACTCGCCCTGCCCGGCGTTCGAGAGCCGGTGCAGCACCCGGACCGCCTCCGGGGCCTTGGCGGCCACGACGCTCGTCCCGACCGACAACCGCGCCTCGAAGCCGGCGAGCTCGTTGCGGACGTCCCGCGCGACGTCCGCCAGGACCGACCGCAGGACCCTCGTGACGTGCGGATTGCGCCGCGAGTCCCACCAGTTGCGCAGGTAGTCCAGGATCCAGCGCCGGCCGCCCTCCGCCGCCGCGACGCGCCGCGCGAGACCCCGATCGAACTCCCACACGAGGTACGTGGAGTACTCGCGGACGCGCTCCGCGACATGCGCGCGGCGCTTGTTGGCCGCCATACGGCCCAGGTCCCCGGCCTCGCCCGCGGCCGGCACCGGCGCCCGCCAGCGGTCCACCACCCACCAGAGCCGGACGTCGGGCCCCAGGGCCATGAGGACGCGGGACCACGCGGCCACGAGCTGGTCGACGTCCGCGCCCGACCGCCCGTCCGCGGGGAGCGGCACGAGCCGCGAGAACCCGAGCAGCCGGCCAGCCCGCGTGATGCAGAGCCGCTCGTCCACGAAGCCCCACCACGGGAGCTGGTTGGAGAGCGAGCGGCCGACCGTCCTCGATACGCGCGCCATCACCCACCGCCTCCTGCGGGATCGCGGGCGTCCCCGCCGGCGCGGCCGCCCTCGATCAGCACCACCCACGGCGGCGACCCGTAGTCGGCGGCGTCGTACCAGCCGCCGGGGTTCCGCATCGTCTCCCGGACCACCGCCACGAAACGGTCGTCGTAGGCCGTCGTCGCGCGGCCCGCGAGCCAGAACAGCGCGAACCCCACGACGGCGAGCAGGAGCGCATTCATGGCGACGAACAGCACCAGCGCGAAGACCAGGCTGAGGAAGAACAGGCTGCGCTCCACGCCGAGAATCCTGAGCGGCTCGTTGAGCGCGCCGTACTCGTTGCAGATCCCCTCTCCGCGAACCATGCGCATGGCGGCCTCCATCC
>JAAXGM010000149.1:0-190 GCA_012267435.1 Gemmatimonadota bacterium | reverse complement strand
GGCGGCCATCGACCACGGATCGTCCGCCGCCCCGAGCCCCTGCTCGGCGAGCGCGAGCAGCAGGCAGACGAAGAGGACCCGGAGCACCAGCCCGCCGCGGCGCGACCACCAGATTGACGCGCGACGGACGACCTTGCGTGCGAACGACATGGCTTCCTCCTTCCGACTCAACCGGGGTATTGACCGGTCT
>JAAXGM010000148.1:1413-1983 GCA_012267435.1 Gemmatimonadota bacterium | reverse complement strand
ATCAAGTCCGGGGCAGGCTCCCGGGTCGGGGTTCGGGTCAGGCGACCCCAGGGCGGCCGCGCTGGAGATCGGGCGGGCGGGAACCGCGGCCGCGGGGGCCATGGCCCGCGATGCCGCGAACGCGGCCACGGTGCCGGGCTACGCCGGCACGGACCTGCCCGAGCGGGCCCTGACGGCCTCCGGCATGGGGGATGCGGCGCGTCAGGTTCTCGCCGATCCGGACGATCCCGGCGGCGCGGCGGGACGCGCGGTGGTCGAGGGAACGCTTACGCGACCCTCCCGCCCGGTCGATGCGGGCGATCCGGAGGTCGCGCGTGCCGATGCGGTGGCCGCGAACCCGGAGAACTCTGCGCATGGCGCGAGCGGCCTCGCCTCGGGCGGCAGCACCGATTGCACGGCCGGTCTCGGCGAGATGGAGGCGGGCGACGCCTGCGGCGGGGTGACCTGGTGCGTCGGCGCCGGCTGCGAGACCGTCGCGGCGGAGGCCAACACCGGCTTCGCGGACTCGGTGACGCGCATCAACATGGTCATCGAGATGGGCGGCGGCGAGTTCGACCGCGAGACCGTCGC
>JAAXGM010000148.1:583-1325 GCA_012267435.1 Gemmatimonadota bacterium | reverse complement strand
CTGCGCGAAGAAGATCTTCGGGGTCTGCATCACCCGCAAGCGCTCCTGGTGCGTGTTCGGCTCGAAGCTCGGGCGCATCCTGCACGAGGAGGCGCGCCCGCAGCTCGGGATCGGCTGGTCGAGCTGCCGGGGCTTCACCGTGGCCGAGATCGAGAGCATCGACTTCGACGCGCTCGACCTCTCGGAGTTCACCGAGAACCTCATGGACGGGTCGATGGAGCCCGCGATCTCGCTCCCCGGAGCGGGCGACACGCAGGCGGTCATGCAGGACCGCATCCGCGACTTCTACGGGAGGGGCCAGTGATGGCATTCGCCCTCGAACGAGCCCTCGGGCGCGCCCTGCCGCGGATCCTCGCGGCAGTCGGTGTCTGGGCCGCCCTCGGGGCATCCGCGGCAGGCGGGGAGTGGCGCCCCTGGTGTCCCGGATCAAGTCCGGGACAGGCTCCGATCTCGGGTCCGTCTCTCGGCTGGCATTTCTACTGCGACCGGGAAGACGATGTGCCCGCCGATGGGCCGGCGCCCGAACCGTCAGTGTCGGTCCCGGCGCCGGGGACCGCGACCGAACGCATCGAGGCGATGCGCCGTGTGCTGGAAGAGGCGCGCGCCAAGGCAATCCTCGACCCTACGCACGAAAACGTCGCAGTGTATCTGGAGTTGCAAAGGGCGGCGTTGCAGCGCGCCGCCGCCTTCTCCGATGCCTTCCGGCGCACGGTCTGGTCGACGCCCGAGCTCGACTACACGC
>JAAXGM010000148.1:0-565 GCA_012267435.1 Gemmatimonadota bacterium | reverse complement strand
CCGGTGGGCGCGCTCGCCAAGCGGCTCTGGTCGGACGAGCGCCGGGCGGAAGCTGCGGAGGCGCTCGCGAAGCTCGGCGAGCGCTACGGGCTCATCTATCTCGGCCATGCCGGCTGCGGCGGCTGCCGGGTGTTCGGCCCACTGCTCCGCGCCTTCGCGACCCGCCATGGCATCGACGTGCTCGCGGTCTCGCTCACCGGCGAGGCGCTGGAGGGGTGGCCCGAGGCGGTGCCCGATAACGGGCGCGCCGCGCAGCTCGGCCTCGCCGGCGCCCCGGTCCCGGCCGTGGTTCTGTTCGACACGAAGACGAAACAGGTCCTGCCCGTCGGCTTCGGGGTCATGGCCGAGGACCAGCTCGCGATGCGCATCTTCACCCTCACCGCCCTGGAGACCGGACATGATTACTGATGCCATCCATTCGGCCCTTCGTCCCGCCCGGACTCTTCTGTTTGCCGCCCTGACGATGGCGGGCGCCGCATCCGCCCATGCCGGCGTGCTCTCGGAGATGAACGAATTCTGGCGGGGTGCGGCGGTCAACACCACCGGCCCGACGGCGTTCGACGGC
>JAAXGM010000022.1:16515-18001 GCA_012267435.1 Gemmatimonadota bacterium | reverse complement strand
GGGGACATCCGTCAATCACCCATGAACCGTAAGGCATCTCTTCCCTATATCGGAGTCGAGCCATTCGACGCGTCCTACGGTGCCGCGTTTCGTGCGGATGAAGAGGATGAACACACCGTTGAATGCCGCGTGGTGGAGGACGGGGGACATCTGCGCATTCGCCGGCCGCGCGACGCGGGTCCCCCGGCGCGCCTCTGCTTCGTCGATGGGGTGCGCCAAACCGAAGCGCATCTCACGCGCACGACTTCCGACGGCGAGATCGTCAGCGGAATCGCGGGCGCGTGGGGAGCAGGAGCGGTACTCATCGGCGCGGACGGCCCGGCCACCATCGCCCACGTGGACGTCGGTCGCGCGGTAATCTTTGCGGGTGGACACCGCGTGCGGCTTCCCCCTCACCCCGGCGGGTGGCGCTGGCTGTCCCTGTCGGTTGAGGCCGAGGAACCGAAGAAGGTCTCCGGTCACCTCCAGCGACTGATGCGCGACACCGAAGCCCGGATCGCCGACCGTCTTCTAGCGGACGGCTGGCTCACCCTGCTGGACGGGCCGTTGCACGGCATCCGCCGCAGCCGCACGACGCCCGTGGTCGGGTACGTCAAGACCCATCGCCGGCGTACTCTCGCGGTCGAGCATTGGAAGACGGTACCACGCCTGAGCGTGGGAGAGCGGACGAGCCTGTTCGCGATGAAGGACGACCGGTACGCGTGCTACATCCGGGTGGGTGACCCCGGTCCATGGGCGGGCCCCTGGACGGGAATCGTGCGGCTTGAGGTGCCAGCCAGTGCAGGGAGCGATCAGGCCATCGCGACGTTGAACCGAGCCGCCCAGTGGCTCCCCGCATTCGCGTCGGCGCCCCACCGCGACGCCAGGGCCCCGGTCAACCTTGCGCCGGTCGCGCGGCTGGAACAGCACCTTCATCACCTGCTCGGCGACTCGCGGCTCGCGCTGCGCGCTGTCCGGGAAGCCGCCATGCAGCACAACCGGGATGAGGAGGCCGCGTGAGCGACCACGATGGCCGGATCATCGCCGACCCGGATGGCAAGGGGACGGTGAATCAGGACGAAAACAACGCGCCGGACCCCCGGATCGGGCTGGTGGACGGCGCGCACGGCAGCAACTCGCGCGACTTTCAAGTGGTGCTCGATCCCGACGCGAGTGTCCAGTTGGACCAGCTCGTCGCTGTCCGCAACTCGCTCCCCGATGGGACGCAAGTCACCCACTACGGCATCGTCACCGAGCTTCGGAGCCGTTTCGAGGGCGCCGATCTGCCCTCCGACACGGCGCGGGTCGTAGATCGAGTCATTCCCGCCGAGCACGTGCGTCTGGCCGAGGTGAGGGTTTTGCGCGTGGTGCCCGAGCTCTTCGTGGCGCCGAACGCGGGCTCCGTGGCCATGCGCGCCGTGGGCGGAGACCGCACGGTCGCCCTGTTCGAGGACGAGATGAAGCGCGGAAAGCTCCCGGTCGGCGTGGACATGGGGGGCGAGCCCGT
>JAAXGM010000022.1:0-16435 GCA_012267435.1 Gemmatimonadota bacterium | reverse complement strand
GGCGGGATGGCGCTGCTCGGAGGCCGCGCCGAACGCGAGAACGTGCGCGCGCTCGTCTTCAACACCAAGGGCGAGGACCTGCTCCACATCGACCGCCCAAACTCCGAGTTCCCGGGCAGGCCGGGGGCCCGCGCGCAGTGGCGAGCCCTGGGGATCGGCGATCCCGGCCCATTCCGCTCGGTGCGCCTGTACGCCCCCCGGCGGCCCGGCGTCTCGGGGACCGTGCCCGGCGTCAAGTCCCGGGACACCGCGGATGTGCACGCCTACGGATGGGCCCCGGAGCAGTTCATCCGCGACCAGCTCCTTCAGTTCTGCTTCACCTCCGAAGACGACCGCTCGACCCAGGTGGGATTCATCGAACAGCAGTTCCGCATCCAACTTCTGCGCCACCTTCGGCGCCTCGAGGGCGGAGCGTCGGGCGCGGTGGTGATCCTGCCGACGGTTCCCGAGGACACGAGCTTCGACCCGGACCGGCTGGCGGCGAAGGAACCCGAAGCGGTGCGCGCGGGCGCCGGCCATGTGATCGAGGACTTCGGGGACTTCGTCGACTTCACCGAGAAAATGGCCAACCGCGACGACGACGAGGCGCTCAAGGCCTGGTTCGGGCGCACGCAGTCGGGCACCCGCCAGGCCTACCTCCGCCGGCTGCTGCGGCTGCGCAAGCACATCGGTCCGCTGATCGGCTGCGGCCTCAAGCCCGTGTCGTCCGAGAACGCTCGCCTGCATGTGGTCGACATCTCCACCCTGCACGACGACGCCCAGCGCTTCGTGGTGGGCTCGCTGCTGGACGGCGTATGGCGCGAGAAGCAGGGGACAGGGCGCTTGCCGCTGCGCTTCGTGGTGCTGGACGAGCTCAACAAGTACGCTCCAGCCAAGGGGTACTCGCCGCTGCGGGAGCTGCTCGTCGACATCGCCGAGCGCGGACGTTCCCTGGGGGTGCTCCTGGTAGGGGCGCAGCAAGCCGCTTCGGCAGTCGCTCCGGCGCTCCCCCGCAATGCGTCGCTCAAGGTGGCCGGTCGGCTCGACGCGAGCGAGGCCGACGCCTACCGCTTCCTTTCTTCCGCGCTTCGCGAGCGCGCGTCGCGTTTCATGCCCGGAACCATGGTGCTGTCGCAGCCGATCGTGCCGGAGCCGATTCCGTTGCGCTTTCCCTTCCCGCCCTACGCGACCAACCCGGATGAAGCCGAGGCCGACGAGGCGCGTGACCGGAAGCGGAGGGACACGATCATGGCCAACCTGACCGCCATGTCGGCGCCGAGAGTAGAGCTGTAGAGACAACCTTGAAGCTCCTTCACACTGCCGACTGGCATCTCGGGGCGAAGCTGGGACGCCACGACCGAATGGAGGACCACCAAGCGGCTCTACGTGCGCTTCTGGACGTGGCCGCCTCCGAACGCCCTGACCTGATCGTTCACGCGGGCGACCTCTTCGACGCCTACCGGCCTCCCTACCCGGCTCTGCGGCTCGGAGTCACGGCCCTGCAGAGGCTGGCGAAGATCGCGCCGACTGTGGTGATCAGCGGCAATCACGACTCGGGTGCCTTGTTCGACGTACTCGACGACATGGCGGGCATGGCGTCGCCTCGACGCCTCTGGTTCGTCACGACGCCGCGCGTCCTGGAGTTCGACGGGCTCGCGGAAGTCCCTGTCGCCCTCGCGTGCGTCCCGTTCATTCCGCCCGGCGCGATAACCGACTACGCTACCGGCGACGCCTCCCGCTTCGAGGGCGACTACGCCGACGGCATCCGCAAACTCAACGACCATGTGATCGGGGGTGCGCGCGAGGCGGTGGGTCCACACGGGATCGTCCTTTACATGGCGCACCTGCACGTCGACGGGGCGCGTCCCGGCAACTCCGAACGGCGGTTCACCGTCGGCGAGGACCACGCCACCCACACGAAGGGTCTTCACCGCGCGCTCTACTGCGCCTTCGGGCACATCCACGACCCGCAGCAGCTGCCGGGAAGCGCGCGCGGCCGGTATGCGGGGTCGCTCATCCCGCTCGACTACGGAGAGAGCTGCCGGAGCAAGCACGCGGTCGTGGTCGCGATCGGCGCCGATGTCCAGGTCGGCGAACGGGAGCTGCCCCCGGGGCGGCCGCTGGAGAGCTTCAAGGGAACGTTCCACGAACTGGAGGCGAAAGCGGCGAACGGGGCGCTGGACGGATGTTTCCTCAAAGCGGTGGTGAAGTCGGACGACCCGATTCCCGACCTGGCGGACCGCGTGGCCGAGTGGTCGCCGCAGTGCGCGATCTTCAACCTTGTGAACGATGTGGCCAACCGGCCCGTCAAAGCGATCTCCGGGGCGGAAGACGGCGAGGAGACATCCGTCGAGGACCTCTTCATTGAGTGGCGGAGCACGGCCGCAACGGCCAAGGCGAAGAAGGCGCCCCAGGAAGCGGTCCTGGCACTTTTTCGCGAGGCCGTGGCCGGTTCGGGGGACGAGGAGGGGCCGGACTTCGGGTGGACCGAGCTCACGATGCGCGCCGAGGGAGTCCTCGCCGCATTGCGCGAGGGATCGGGAGGACACCGAACAGGACGGAGCACGCACGACCAAGTGCCGACAGCCATAGGGGCGGAACATGATTGAACTTGATTCCAACGCGGCAAGCACGGAGACCGGGATCGGGCGCATCCAGCGGGTAGCGCTGCGTCGAGTGTGGAGTCATGAGGCTCACGACTTCACCACTTGGCTGGAAACGAACATCGATGTTCTTGCGGAGGCCACCGGCCTTAAGCTTGACGGAGTCGAGCGCGAGCGATCTGCCGGAGCCTTCAGCGTGGACCTGATCGCCGAAGACGAAGACGGGCGCGCGGTCGTCATCGAGAACCAGCTGGAGAAGAGCGATCACGACCACCTTGGAAAGCTCCTGACGTACTTGGTCGCTATGCAGGCGCGTCGGGCAGTCTGGATCGTGGCGGATCCTCGGCCCGAGCACGTGGGCGCGATTGCCTGGCTGAACGAGAGTTCGTCGGCTGACTTCTTTCTGCTCAAGCTCGAAGCGATAAGGATCGGCGACTCGGAACCCGCTCCGCTCCTGACGCAGATCGTGGGACCGAGCGAAGAGACTCGCGAGGTGGGCCGAAAGAAGAAGGAGTGGGCGGAGAAAGAACGGGTGCGCCACCGGTTCTTTGAAGGACTGCTCGGGCACGCCAAATCGAGAACTCAGCTGCACGCTAACATCAGCCCATCAAAGAACAATTGGGCTGGGGCGAGATCCGGGATCGCCGGCGTTGGTTTCAACTACGTCGTTTTGCAGCATGGCGCTCGCGTTGAATTGTATATCGACACGGGGGGCGGCGACGAGAACCAGCGCATCTTCGGGGCGCTCGCCCGCGAGAGGAACGGAATCGAGAGCACGTTCGGCGGGGCGCTGGAGTGGGATACCAAGGAAGGGCGGCGGGCTTGCCGGATCGCGAAGTCATACGAAAGCGGGGGGTATCGGGATGAAGACAAATGGGAAGCCGTGTACGAGGAGCTGGCGGACGCCATGGCAAAGCTCGAGTCGGCCGTCAAGCCGCATCTCAGGGGGCTCCACTAACCGCCAAGGGGACTACTGACCGGATGCGGCCGCTGCGAATCACCATCGAGGGACTGCGTTCCTTCCGCGCCGAGATCGGGATCGACTTCGGCGACCGTACCCAGATCGCGGTGATCGGCGACACCGGTGCCGGGAAGTCCTCGATTCTGGAGGCGATGACCTACGCCCTGTACGGACAGACTTCGCTCGGGGGCCGCTCCAAGCGGGAGCTGATGAACGACACTTCGGACACGATGCGCGTCGTGCTGCGCTTCCAGGTGTCCGGCGAGGAGTGGGAGGTCGCGAGGGTGGACCGGCGGGCGGGCGCGGGGGGACTCCGGCCCGCCAAGGCGCAGCTGGTCCGCTACGGACCTGGGGGCGAGACGATCGAAAAGGTCGAGCAGGTCAAGCCGGTTAACGAGCGGGTGCAGACGCTGATCGGGCTAGACAGCGACGCCTTTCTCCGCACCGTGATCCTGCCGCAGGGGCGGTTCGCCCGCCTCCTGGTGGAGGACGCGCCGTCCGCCCGAACCGAGATCCTGCGTCAGGTGTGGCGCACCCGCGACCTGGAGGCGGCGGGAGAGGTGGTCGGGCACAGGCTGGGCGAGATCAGGACGCTGGCCGTGCGGATGCAAGACGAGGTGGCGCGCCACCCGGACGATCCAGAGGCGCACTTGGCATCGCTGACGTCCCAAGCCGACGTGGCGGGCCTTCAGGCGGATGCGCTTGCCGATCTCCGGGACCGTTCCGCACGGGTCCGCGATACCCTTCGTCAATCCAATGCGACGATCAATGCGGCCCGGAACGCGGGCGAGCGCGTGACCCCGGCGGCGATGGACAAACTAGCCGACCAGCTGGTGCCCGTGGAGCTTGCGCAGCGCCGGATGGAGGCTGAAGCAACCGCGCTGGAGGGGCGGGAGGCCGCCTTGAAGCGAGACCTGAACGGAATTCCGACGGACGACGGCCCTGACCATCACCAGATCGCGCGCACCCTCGCAACGCTCGACGCGATACCGAGCCAGGCGCAGAGGGCAGTCGAAGCGGCCGGGGCGCTGCGCGGGGCGGTCGCCGACGAAGCCGAGGAGGAGAAGCGGCACGCACAGGCGAAGGAGACCCTGCAGGCGGCGACGGATCGGCTGACCCGGCACCAGGCGTTGGAATCGCCCCTTGTGGAGGCCGTCGATTCCGTACGTGAAACCCGGACGCAGGCCGCGCTCTGGCATGAGAAGTGCCGGGGCCTCCAGGCGCGCATCAGCTCGACGGCCGATGCGTTGGCCGGGCGGGAGAAGGCCATGGCCGAAGTCACGACGCGGCTCACAACCGCGCGAGGTGATCTGCAGGGTGCCCAGGAGCGGCTGCGGAGGGCCGACCAGGGACTGGGCGAAGCGCGGCGCGCCAACGCGGCCGCTGCCGCCGCTCATGATCTCTGTCCGGGCGACGAGTGCCCTGTTTGCCAGAGCGACCTCCCCGAGGACTGGACGCCTCCGCGGGACACCGGTCTGGATGCGGCGCACGAGACCAACAGGGCCGCGAAGTCACAAGCCGACGACGCGGGCAAGGTGGTGGCCGATCTCGAAGCAGAACGGAAATCCGGCCGGCAGAGGATAACGGACGCCAGGAGCGATCTGGATGCTGTCCGTGCCGAAGTCGCCGAATCGCTAGACCACCTTCGCAACGCCGCCGGTCTCGACGACGCCTTCCCGCTCGCATGGGACGAGCCGCTCGCGGACCGGGCAGACATCCTTGCCCCGGCTGAACAGCGTTGCCGCGAAACCGGGGCGAAGCTGGACCGGCACCGCACCGAGGCCGAAGCGCTGAGAGAGGCCCGGACAGGTGCCCAGGTGGAGGAAGCCTCCGCCCGAAAGTCACTCAAGTACGCGCAGAACGACCTCGGCAGAACCCGCACCGCCGCTGGCGAGGCTCTCGACGCTCTCAAAAGGAACATCCAATCCATCCCCCCGCCCTTCCGCCCCCAACTGACACTTCCCTCCGACCCGCTGGAGCTGGAGACGGTCGACACCGCACCCGTGGACCGCGCCTCGTACGCGGCCCGGGAGCGCGAGAAGATCCTCCAGCTGCGCAAAAAGGAGCGGGACCGCCTGCGCGATGAAATCGAGGAGACGAGAACCTCGCTGAGAAATCTCGGCGAGACCCGCAAGACCCAGGTCGAGGAGCCTCTGCAGACCCTTGTGAGGGCGCTCGATGACCACCGGATCGCCCTTGCGGACGCCGGTCGCGAACTTGCTGCCGACATAGCCATCCCCGCAGCCATTTACTATCCGGTTGACACGGACGCACTCCGCGAAGGAATCGGTCGGCTCGGCGAAGTGATGGTCGACTTGGTGGCGCTGGCAGAGGATCTTCGTCGCCGCGCTCTCGCTGCCGCCGACGAGGCCCGTCGCGAAGCTCGCACGGTTGCGGAGCAACTGGACCCTCCCGCCGACTCCACCGATCTGGAGGCTCTGGTCCAATCCACCGGTCGAGCGGCCAGCGAAGCAGGCTACGCCGCCCGGGACGCAACGCGGGCCCGGGACCAGTTTGCCGCAATCTTCGACGATCTCCTGCAACTCCGACAAACCACCGACGAGGTTGTGGCACTGGAACTCGCCTTGGGCGACCTCGATGCCGCACTCAAACCGGGTGCGTTCCTCAAGTGGCTCACGCTGCGGCGTTCGCGGGACCTGCTGGTGCACGCGTCGAAGATGCTGGAAGAGATGACAGCGGGCCGCTACGCCTTCGCGGACCCGGGCGATCTGGCGGACCAGCAGTGGTTGGTCATCGACAACGACTCGGGGCAGGCGCGCTCCCCTGCCAGTCTCTCCGGCGGGGAACAGTTCATCGGGTCCCTGGCGCTTGCACTCGGGATGGTGGAGATGATGGCTCGGAGCGGCGGCCGCCTCGAATCGCTTTTCCTGGACGAGGGCTTCGGGTCGCTGGACCGCAACAACCTCGATTCAGCCATCGAGGCGCTCGCGATGGTCGCGGGGAACGGTCGGATGGTGGGCGTGATCTCTCATGTTGCTGCGGTCGCGGAACAGATCGACGACGTGCTCGCCGTCACGCGGGGTACGACGGGAAGCCAGGTCACCTGGCTGTCCCGCGCTCAGCGGCAGGAACTTGCGCGCTCCGACGCGGGTCTGGAGGGAGCTTCGGCAATGGCAGGCTTGCTGGAATAGGAGGAGGGCTGCGTTGTCACAGGGTATGCCGTGACCCGGAACCAAGCTCTCCAACCGCATTGGCGAGGGACGTCAGGCCGCCCTCCGGCTGAACTTCTCGCGGGCACGGGCCGGGGTCATGTAGGCGAATCGCTCTTGTCGATGAGGATTCAACCCGTCGACAGCCATGAGATGCCATGACCAGCTTCGGATTCCAGCGAACCATGGAACCAATCATTTTGGCGGGTGAGTCGTCAAATTGACGGGCAACTTGACGACAGCGCCGTCATTTTGCCAAATCGGCGGCCCGATTCTCGCAGGTAGGCCTCCGTCGCGGGTGTAGAGGCATTCGCCCCTATCCCCCCAGGCGCTCCCAGCGCTTCCCGGGCCTGCGCGTTGCCCGCCGCAGCCGCTCGCCCGTACCACTCCCGGGCCCGCTCCAGATCGAGCGGCACGCCCCGGCCCGCCTCGTAGGCCTCGCCGAGCCGGAGCTGCGTGATGGCGTCTCCCCGCTCGGCGGCGCGCAGCCACCATTCCGCCGCCAGCGCGTGGTCTTCCTCCACCCCTCGCCCGGCCGCGTACTGGTTCCCCAGGTTGTGCGCTCCCAGCACGTGCCCCCGCTCGGCGGCCCTGCGGTGCCAGGCCGCGGCCTGCACCGGATCGACCGGCTTGCCCAGCCCCTCGTCGTAGGCGGTGCCCATCAGGAAGACGGCCTCCAGCACGCCCGATTCGGCCGCGCGCTCCACCTCGTCGATTACCTCCCCGGCGATCGAGCGCGCCCGTTCCTCGTCGCGGGGGAAGCCCATCCGCCCGGTGGAATGGACGCGTGCAAGCCACATCATGGAGAGCACGCCCCCGCGGTCGACCGCCTGCTCGAGCAATTCGCGGGCGCGAGCGTCGTCTACGGTTCCCGCCACCCCGGTATACCAGTCGATGGCTTCGACCAGCGCGGGGTCGGGGTCGGCCGGGGCAGGGGAGCAGGCGGCGGCGAGGAGCAACAGGCACATGCCGAGGGAGCGCCCGGGCGGCCGGAGTGCGCCAACCCGGCCCGCCGACCTCCGGCCCGCTACCGCCTCGTGCGCACGTCCGGCGTGTTGCCCGGCCATCCTCTCAACCCCCCACCTGTCCCAGCAGCCACGCGCACGCGAGCGCCCCGTAGATGCCCAGGATGTAGCCCGCGACCGCCATGAGCAGCCCGATCGGGGCCATGGCCCGGTGATACACCCCCGCGACCACCGGCGCGGACGCCGCTCCGCCGACGTTGGCCATGCTCCCGGTGGCCACGAAGAACAAGGGCGCGCGCACGATCCGGGCGGCGATCAGCAGCACAACCAGGTGAATCGCGATCCAGACGGCTCCCGCCGCGAGGTAGAAAGGAGTCTGGAGCACCGCCCTCAGGTCGGCTTGGGCCCCGATCCCCGCCAGCAGCAGGTAGAGCGCCGTGTAGCCCAGGTGCGACGCGCCCACGGTCTCGAGCTCCCTCAGCCGGGTGAAGGACAGGATCAGCCCGCCGGTCACGACGATCAGGATCGCCCAGGTTGTGCCGCTGATGATGGTGGGATCGCCGACGGCCGGGAGCATCGCGCCGAGTCGCCGGGCGCCCACCGCGCACGCCATCCCGAACCCGATCATGACGACCGCGTGGCGTAGCGACATCGGGCGCCGTTCCCGGTTGATGGCTTCCAGGCGGCGATTGGTCTCCTCGATGGCGCCGGTGCGGGCGTTCGTGCGCTCGTCGAAACGGCCCTGGAGCCCGACCATCGCGATCAGCACGCCCATCCATCCGTATCCGACCACGGTGTCGACCACGATCGCCGGCCCCATCGCGTCGGGCGACGTCCCGACGCTCTCGGCGATGGCCACCATGTTGGCCGTCCCCCCGATCCAGCTGCCGGAGAGCGCCGCGAAACCGGTCCACGCGTCCGGCGGCAGCATGTCCCCGAAGATCAGGAGCGAGATCGGCCCCCCGATGA
The DNA here is from genome assembly GCA_012267435.1 of Gemmatimonadota bacterium. Lineage (GTDB taxonomy): Bacteria > Gemmatimonadota > Gemmatimonadetes > Longimicrobiales > Gaopeijiaceae > BD2-11. The sequence continues at coordinate 7,788 of JAAXGM010000022.1, read as the reverse complement.
TGATGCCCACCGTGCCGGCCGCGACCATGAAGAGCGCCGTCCCCCCGAGCTTCACGACGCTCCCCAGGTCCACCGAGACCATCAGAAGCAGGAGCGCGAAAAGGAGCAGGTAGGGAACCGTCCAGCCATAGAGCGGGGATTCCGCGGGCGTGATCCCGGCGGTCGTGGCCAGCATGGGCAGGAAGTAGACGTAGATGACCGGCGGAACGACTTCGAACACCTTGCGGAAGCGCGGCAGCTCCGAGACCCAGAAGACCAGGGCCACGATTGCGGCCAGGAAGGCGAATACCCCCATCGGGTCGGTGATGAGTGCCGTGGTTTCCTGACCCATGCGTTCCGCTCCTGTCCGCAGTCGTTTGAAATCGATTGATGCCGGAGGATCACTCTCCTCCAGCCGAGGGGTTGGTATCAGTGTGCCGGGAAGAAGATGTCAGTAGTTGTCAGTTATAATGTCAGTAGACATCAGTTATGTGTCGGTGTCCCGGAGGAAGCGGCATCAGCGCGCGGGGCAAGTGAAGCCGGCGCCCGGCCGGCGGCTTCCGCATCGGGAAACGGGACGCGCGCACATCTGGTAGAGAAGTTGCAAAGGTGCGCCGGTGCAGCACCTTGCCACGACCGCGGCATGAAGCACAAGTCGCCGCCGGGCTGATTCCCGCGTCACGTCCAGCGCGCGGCGCCCGCCCCGAGCCAACAAGGACCGCCGTGTACACCTCCTGCATGTTCTGTCACAAACCGCTGGGAACCAACGAGGTCGTTGAGTCGTTCCCGATTGGTCGAAGGCTGGCCTTCGATGCGGCCCGGGGCCGCCTCTGGGTCGTCTGCGCGAAATGCGAGCGCTGGAACCTTACGCCGCTGGAGGAACGCTGGGAAGCGGTTGAAGACTGCGAGCGGCTCTTCCGCGGCACCCGCATCCGGGTCTCCACGGACAACATCGGGCTGGCGCGCCATCCGGAGGGCCTGACCCTGGTGCGCATCGGCGAGCCCATGCGGCCCGAGTTCGCGGCCTGGCGCTACGGGGACCAGTTCGGGCGGCGCATGCGGCGGACGATGCTGTACGGGGCGGCGGCGGCCGTTGTGGTCGGGGGCGTTGTTGTCGGAGGATTGGCGACAGGCGTCCTCAGCGGAGGCCTCGCCTACCAGGTGCCCAACTGGTTCAACATCTGGCTGCAGCGGCGCACCCGCGTACGGCTCCATCCCGAAGACGGTGGTGTCATCAAGCTCAAGCACCAGGATCTGCTCGGCACCCGCGTACGGCCCGCCGCCGACGAGCAGGGCTTCAGACTTCAGGTCAGGAAGGGAAAGAAGAAGACTTGGTTCGAGGGCCCGGAAGCGCACCGCTTCGCAGGGTCCATCCTCCCGAAGATGAACGCCACGGGTGGGGCCAAGGGGACGGTAAGGGATGCCGTGGACCTCATCGAGACCACCGGACATCCGGAGCGTTTTCTGGCGAGAATCGCGGAGGGACGGCGCTTCGAAGACAAGAAGGGCGTGCCAGGCTACGTCAACAAGATGCCCAAACCGCACAAACTCGCGCTCGAAATGGCGCTGCACGAGGAGCAGGAGCGACGCGCCCTGGAAGGCGAATTGTGGCTGCTGGAAAAGGCCTGGGAAGAAGCCGAGGAGATCGCGGATATCTCTGACAAGCTGTTCCTGCCGAAGGGTGCCGAGGAGTTCCTGCGGGAGAACCGGGGAGGTACGTCCGCGTCCGCGGATGGGCCGGACGAAGTGCGGCCGGACACCGGGTCCACGGACAAGCGGTAGATGTTGGCGGGGCTCGTGCGGAGATTGGAAGCGCTCCGGGAGGCGAATCGGGCCCGGACTCGAGGCGACAAGGCGCTCGTAGCCCCGATCGCTACAGCCCGAACGCCAGCAGCGCCGCCCCCTCGCGTTCGCCGGTTGCGATCACCACCAGCTGTCGCCCGTCACGGGTCTCGAAAGTCATCGGGTTGGCGTAGGCCCGCGCGGGCAGCCGGCCCTCCCACAACACCTCTCCGCTTGCCGCGTCGAAGGCGTACAGGATGTCCGAGCCGCCCGTGAGGAACACCAGGCCGCCAGCGGTCGCGAACGGGCCGGGCGCCCCCACCACCCCCAGTCGGGCGGGAAGGTCGATCCCTGCCAGCGCGGGATGGCCCGCGATCTCGGGGCGCTCGCCGACCGCCTCCTGCCAGAGGATCGCGCCGCGGTTCATGTCGATGGCCGTGAGGGTCCCGTAGGGTGGGTTGGAGATGGGCAGCCCGTCCACCGTGAGGGTCCGGGACGACGTGCGGTCGATGGCGTAGTCACCCACCGTGGTGGCCGGGTTGGCGGCGGCGATCCTGAGCAGGCTGGGTTCCTCGGACGACTTCACGAACAGGATCGCGCTCGCGGGATCCACCGCCACGCCGCCCCAGTTGCCGCCGCCGAGGATGCCCGGCATGGCGATGGTGCCCTCCATGGAAGGCGGCTCGTAGAGAGGGCCGAAACGGTGGTCGGCGGTGAGTTCCTCCGCGCGCCGCCGCAGCTCCGCCGTGAGATCGATGAGGTCGCCGGGGGTGAACCCCTGACGGGCGAAGGGGGGTGGGGAGGTGGGGAAGGGCTGGGTCGGGGCGGCGACCTCGCCGGGCACGTCGCTCGGCGGGACCGGCCGCTCCTGGATGGGCCAAACCGGCTCGCCGGTCTCCCGGTCGAAGGTGTAGACGAAGCCGGTCTTGCCGGCCACGGCCACCGCGTCGACCTCCCGGCCGTCCACCGTCACGGTCAGGAGCGCGGGCGCGCCCGGCAGATCGAAGTCCCAGAGCCCGTGGTGCACGGTCTGGAAGTGCCACGCCAGCGCGCCGGTGCGCGCGTCCAGGGCGACCAGCGACTCCGCGTACAGGTTGTCGCCCAGGCGGTGGCCGCCGTAGTAGTCGTTGGACGGGGTGCCGATTCCCGCGTACAGGAGCCCGCGCTCCACATCCACCACCATCGGCGCCCAGGCGTTGGTGTGGCCGGTGTAGTCCCAGCTGCCGTCCTCCCAGGTCTCGTTTCCGGGCTCGCCGGGCTGCGGGATGAGGTTGAAGGACCACGCCAGCTCGCCTGTGTGCACGTCGAAGGCCTGCACGTTGCCGGGTGGGTCGCGCGGGTAGACGAAGCCGTCCCACACTCCGTTGCCCACGATCACCAGGTCCTCGAAGACCACCGGCGGCGACGTCTGCGTGTAGTGCAGGCGGTTGGTGGGCCAGAGCAGCCGCTCGGTGAGGTCGATCTCGCCCCGGTGCCCGAACGACTGGATCGGTTCGCCGGTGGCGGCGTCGAGCGCGATCAGGCGCCAGCGCGTGTTAAGGAAGATGCGCCTCTCGCCCGGCCCGCTCCACACGGCCACGCCGCGGTGCACGAAGCCGGTTCCGTTGGGCGGCTGACCCCACTCGACGGTGCGCGGATCGTACTCCCAGTGCGGCCTCCCGGTGCTGCCCTCGAGCGCGATGACGCGGTTGTACGCGGTGGTGAGGAAGAGGGTGTCGTTGAAGGCCAGCGGCGTGGTCTCGAAGTTGCCCGGGCGCGTCTCCTGGCCGCGGACAGGTGACAGCGGTCCGGGAATTGGCTGCTCGCCCGTCGCCCAGCTCCACGCCAGCTCGAGTTCGCCCACATTCGCGGTCGTGATCTGGTCGAGCGGCGAGTACTTGGATCCTCCCGCGTCGCGGCCGTAGGCGACCCAGTCTCCGTCGCCGGGCGGCTGGCCCCCGGGGGCGGCGTCGGCGCAGGCAAGGAGCGCGACGACGGAGCACGTCAGGCGCCGCATGGATGCGAGACCCTTCCTCAACCTCCGGGCCTCTTGGGAAGAAACGGCACCGAGTCGCCCCGCGCGACCATCCACTGCTCGAACCTCTGATACCGCTGCCAGTAGCTGTCGGGCGGTGACCTGCGCCAGAAGACGCCCTCGATGGGGAGCAGATACGAGTCCTCGGGATCGTCCGCGAGTGGGCCGAACACGGCGCGCCCGCCCGCGTGCTCCACCGGCTCCGGGGTGCGGAAGAGCCACTGCGCCACCGTGATCGTCGTGTCCGGGCTGATGACCAGCGTGCCCTCCATCGACGGATGGTCGTCGTCCCGCGCGCAGAACACCAGCGTCACGCTCCCGTCGCCATCGGCCTCGCCGGACCTGTCGAACTGGAAGCGATGCCGGTCGCCGAAGAACTCTCCCGCGAAGTGCGGGGCGAAATCCGCCTCCAGCGGAGGATAGACCCAGGAGGTGTACGATTGCTCGGGCGTCGATCTCCGGATCTGGTACGCGTACCCCTCGCGCTCGATGCGACGCCGCCAACTGAAGCGGAGCAGGGAAGAGGAGCCCCGCTGGGCGACGGCCTCGCCGGCGGCCTGAACCGTCCCCACCTCGCCCTCGGGCAGGATGGATTCCACGGACGCCAGATAGGTGGCCACGCCCAAAGTGTCCAGACCTTGGCTGTAGCGCGCCGCGGCATCCTCCCACAGGCGGCGCGCATCGCGATCCTCCCCGCCGGCGCAGCGGTCCCGTTCGGCATCCACCACGAGTTCGGGAAGCGGAATGGGTTCGCGGGTGAGGCGGATCTCGTAGGAGTCGACGCCTTCCTCGATCTGGACTACTTCGGGGTGGTATCCGAGCTGCCCCGCGTACAGGGCGCGAATCCGCCCCGTCATTTCGGCGGGGAACAGGAACCAGCCGTCGTCGTCGGCCAGCCGGCCTCCGATCTTGCGGTCCACCGCCCACGCCTCGATGGCGGCACCCGCGACGGGGTCGCCCTCCTCGTTGAGCACGTAGCCCGTGATCTGTGCCTGCGCGGGGGATGCGGCGGCGAGGCCGAACATCAGAAGTGGGAATGCGCTCAAGGCGTGGGCGGTTCCGGCCAGGGTACGGTCATGCGCGAACGGGACGCTGCGATGCGGTTGCCGCTGGACGAGTGGGAGCTGGTCGATGGCCATCGGCGGTTCGGGGCGGGTCGAGGTTCAAGTGGTGCTCCGTAGTGTTTAATGGAATGGACACCGCCAAGTTCCGGTTGCCCGCTCCGTCGGCCTTCCCGGGCGGCGGCATGCGATCCGCGGCGTCAGTCGTCCCGTGTCCTCCGCGCTCGCCGCCGGGCCTGCGCCACGAGGACGACACCGAACCCCAATGCGCCCCCGAGCAACGCGAGCGCCGGCGTGTCGGCGCCCTGCTCGCCGAGCGCGGCATTCAGCGCACCGCCGGCCGCCATGCCCATCAGCGCCGCGAACAGGGCCCTCATGACGACGCGCGAACGGGGATGGGATCCGTCCTGGGTCATTAGTAGGTTCTCCTTGCCTGCGGTCATGGACGTGTCTAGCGTCGAAACCCGTACACTGTTGACGGTTCCCGCGACCCGTTGGACTGGAGGAGTTCGAATGACAACCGGCTGCGTGGCCGCGCTTCGAAGGCGAGTCGCAGGGATGGCGCTTCTGACCCTGATCCTCACCTCGTGCGGCAGAGCGGAACGCGAGCGAGAGGCGGCCGTGGAGGCGGCCCGGGCCGCCACGGTGACGGAGATCGAGCGAGCCTTGTCGCAGGCGCTTTCCCTCACGGATCGAGAGGCCGACAGGGCCAACGACATTCTCTCTCCCCTCCCGGTAATGACGACCGCCCAGGAGAACGCGCTCCGCCGCTTCCTCAACGCGTCGCACGTGGCCCGCGCCCGCGAGCTGGGCGTGCGGGTAGCCGACCGTGCCGCCCGGGACTCCCTCGTCGCGGCCGGGCGGCTGGTTCCGCTCGAGGACAGCACCGCTCACTGGATCGTTCGCCCCGGCGCTTCCCCCACATACATGGTTCCCGAGGTGCCCGTCCTGCTCGAGGAGCTGGGACGGCGGTTCCAGGAACGCCTCGCGGAGATGGAGCTTCCGCCCTACCGCATCGAGGTGACGAGCGCCCTGCGCACGTCCGAGCGGCAGGCGCGGCTGCGGGGGCGGAACCCAAACGCGGCCGCCGGCGTGAGCTCACATGAGTTCGGCACCACCGTGGACCTCTCCTACGCCGCGTTCGCACCACCGGCCGAGCGGCCGCCGGAGATTCTCGCCGCCGTGCCCGCGGAGTTCGCGCCGCACGTCGAGCGGATCGTGGACCTGGCGCTGGAGTCCGTCTCGGGCCGCAAGTCCCGCGAACTGGGAGCCATCTTCAGCCGGGTGCTCCTGGAGGCGCAGTCCGAGGGGCTGGCGCTCGTCATCTACGAGCGGCGGCAGACGGTCTATCACGTCACGGTCGGAAGGGCGTTGGTGGATGAAGCGCCCCGGAAATCAGATCGACCTTTGGGGACACTACGCCCTAGAGCCGAAATGACGACATCCGCACCCGACCAATTCCCGCTGGAGCATGGCATGCGTTGCGCGCCGCCTTGACTTGAAGGACGTGGAACGCGACAACGCCCCCGAACCTCAGAAAATCCCCTTCGGCATGTGCATGCTGACCAGCATGTGGGGCACGTCCACCGTCTCCGAGATCTTCATGTCCCCGGCGATCGAGCAGAGCACGTAGGCTTCCTCGCGCGTGAGTCCGTGTTCGGCGACCAGGTAGTCGATCATGTAGCGGGTGGCCTTGCGGGCCGCCTCGTCGATGGTGGTGGCGAAACCGGTCACGGCGTAGTAGTCGTCGCTCTCGTACTGGGGCTCGACCATCCCGCGGGTGTTCTCCATGACCTCGACCTCGAAGACGATGCGCATGGGCGTCTCGATGGCGGAACCGGACACCTCGCCGTCGCCCTGGGCCGCGTGCGCGTCGCCGATGGAGAAGAGGGCGCCCTCGACCTGGACCGGGAAGTAGACCGTGGTTCCGGCGATCATGTGGCGGTTGTCCATGTTGCCGCCATTGGTGCGGGGCGGGATGGTCACGAGCATCGAGTCGGTGTCCGGCGCGACCCCCATGACTCCCGCGAACGGCGCGAGCGGAATCGTGATGTTGTCGTTGAAGGGGACTTCCGTGGCTCCAGGCTCCATCGGGAACCCCCGGATGAACGGCTCGGTGAACTCGTCCGGAAGGAAGCCGAAGCCGGGGAAGATGCCTGCCCATCCCCAGCCTTGGACCTCGATCTCGTGCAGCGTCACCGCCAGCACGTCGCCCGGGCTCGCCCCTTCCACGTAGATGGGTCCGGTGAGGGCATGGATGAGGTCGAAGTTTACGGTGAGCAGGTCCTCGGCGGTCGTAGCCTCGGTGATCTGGCCGTCGGACGCCTCCTTGGTGAACACTTCGACGACCGAGCCCGATGGAACCGTCAGCTGCGGCGGGATGGTGGCGCTCCACCGGTTGTGCGTATTCTCCGAGCCGAGCGTGTAATCGGGCGTCGGCGTCTCCGCGGCGATGGGCGCCTCGGACGACTGTTCCTCCGAAGGAGGCGCGGCCTGACAGGCGGCCAGGGCGAGAGGGACGCAGGCAGCGAGGGCCGCGGCGCGCCCGAACGAGCGCGTGATCGGTGTGACGAACATCGGGATGGCTCCTTGGGCACGGATGTGACAGGTTCCTAGCATCGTCTATTGTTTATTCGCACCCACCGTCAGGACAACACGGATGAGCGGCGAACTTCCCGAACCGCGGCCCGGCGTCGTCCACATCTGGGAGGGGCGGCTTGATGTCCCCTCAGACGTCGTGGCCGTTGCCCGGCGGCTTCTCTCCGCGCGCGAGCGCAAGCGCGCCGACCGCTTCGTCTACGACCGGCACCGCCGCCGCTACACGGTTGCGCAAGCCCACCTGCGCCGCGTTCTGGGACAGCTGACCGACACGCCCGCGGAGCGGGTGCGTTTCGGCTACGGCAAGTACGGCAAACCCTTCCTGCCCGGGGGACCGTCGTTCAACCAATCGCA
>JAAXGM010000147.1 GCA_012267435.1 Gemmatimonadota bacterium | reverse complement strand
CCTGCAGAGATTGCCGGACATCGCCCGGCGCGCCTCCTCGCGGGTCGGGTTGGGGTTGGCCTCCAGCAAGGCCGCCGCCGCCATGACCTGTCCCGGCGTGCAGAATCCGCACTGCGGACCCAGCTCGTCGATAAACGCCTGCTGAACCGGATGCAGCGTCCCGTCCGGGCTCTCGAGCCCCTCCACGGTGACGACCTCGCGCTCGCGCACCCGCTGCGTGAGCGTCGAGCAGGAGTAGTGGGCGACGCCGTCGATCATGACGGTGCAGGCGCCGCACTCCGCCCGGTCGCACCCCAGCTTGGTGCCGGTGAGCCCCAGCTTGTAGCGGAGCGTCATCGCCAGCGTCTCCTGAGGCAGGACATCGACCCGTCGGGCCCGTCCGTTCACGCTGATGGAGACCAGCCGCGGGACGCTGGCGCGCGCGGACGTCGCCGCCGGGCCCGCGAAGTACGCGAACGCCGACACCGAGGCGCCGGTCGCGATGACCCCCTTGATGAACTGGCGGCGCGAGACGTTGCCCCGCCCGGGGAGGTGCGCCAGCAGGCCTTCCCAAGGTGGATCGTCGGCCGGTGGGGCGCCGGGATGCAAGGACGGGTCGATGGTGGATGACCGGTCGGCCATGTGTCCTCCCTCCTGCTGCGGTCCACGGTGGGATGTACCGGGATCACCTGTTCCGACTCGTTGATCGTACGCTGGCGCGGGACTCGCGACAACCGCAGTTTCCCGGCGGACCGCGACGAGAGCCCCGCGCCGATGAGCAGGATTGCGAAAACCTTGGAGATCTTCGAAGCCGCGCGCCGCCCGTTGTTCATGGTGCTGGACGGCATTCCCGGGAAGGACCTAGCGTGGCCGGCGCCGCAGGCGGAGTGGGAGCATGCGACCCATGTGATCGGGGATCGTGTGCTGGATCGATCCTCGGCCTGGCGCGGGATCCCGGCGAAGCCTTCCCCCGGGCACTTCGGGTTGCCCCGCGCGGACGAGGCCGACGGCAACCGCAGGATAGAAAGGTGAACCCGCCATGAACACCCGCGCCATCCTGATCGGGCTGGTCCTCGGGCTGGGGCTCGGGATGGCGGCCTCCGCGACCGGATCTCCGGCGCTCCTGCGGGCGGCCGGGGCGGTCGAGCCGCTCGGCCAGATCTTCCTGCGCGCGATCCAGATGGTCGTGATCCCGCTGGTGGCGGCGGTGGTATTCGTGGGTGTGGCGCGGATCGGGGACCTGCGCAGGCTGGGCCGGCTGGGAGGCTTGGCGGTGGGGTTCTTCTGGGTCACGACGCTGCCGGCGATCCTGATCGGGATGGGCGTGATGGGGTTGGCCCTCACCTTCAC
>JAAXGM010000146.1 GCA_012267435.1 Gemmatimonadota bacterium | reverse complement strand
GCGGCGGACCTACGCCCGCGACGCACGGCGCGCGGTGGGCGGCGTACTCCAGGCAAGGGCGAGGAAACGCGAGCAAGCATGGGAGCGAGAGCGAAGCAGGACCCGCACCCCTCCCCGACCGCGCTGGCGCGGTCCAGACCGGGACTTCGGCCCCAGCAGGTGACGCCGAGGCTCGTGGATGTTATATAATTTTACAATAGGAATTTCACTCAGCAGAACCGGAGAGCCGATGGTCAAGCCGAAGCTGATCCTGGAGATCGAGCCCGAGTTGAAGGCGGAGGTGTTCCGCGCTGCCCGCGAGACACGCCAGAGCGCCAGCCGGTTCACCCGCGAGGCGCTGCGCGCCGAGGTGGCCCGGGTGCGTGCGCGCCGTGAGAAGGCGGCGGTCGGCCAGGAGGAGATCCGATGACCTGGCCCGGATGGGGAGAGGTGCTTCCCTTGGTCGTGGGAGCGGTCACGCTCTTCGCCGTCCTGGTCGGTGGCTTGCGGGCGCTCACGCGTACGGTGGCCGAACAGGCTTCGGCTGCCGCCCGGGACGCGGCCAAGGAGGCCACCGATACCCTCTACGAGCGGCTGAAGAACAACGACTTCCGCCACGTCGAGGAACGGATCGACGACACGGTGGCGAAAATCGACCGGGGCTTGCAGGACGTGGGCGCGCGCATCGAGCGCGTGGAGGCCCGAATCGGAGAGCGGCTCGACCGAGCCCGGGAAGACCGCAAGGACATGGAGGCCCGGATCCTGGCGGCGGTCGAGCGGCGGCCGGACACGGACGGCTCCGAAGCCTGAACGCCTCCGAGACGGCGACGCGGCTGCGGCCGCTGTCGTGGACCCAGCAGCAGAGGAAGCGCCGCTGCGCCTCCTGCAACAAGCTCTACGTGGGCCGTCCCCGGCAGGAGCCCGTGTGCCTTACCTGCGACATCCGGGGGCGGGCGGCTCGCGGCGAGAGCCCGGCGGCCATCGCGGTCCGCTTCGGGATTCCCCGGTTCCTCGTCGAGGCGACGCTGGAGCCCGATTTCCACCCTACCCGTACCCCTCGGAGGTCGGCGATCGTCGATCCTGGGCGCTCTCAGCGCCCGTAGATCTCCCGAATACGCTCTGGATCGACCGATCCGGACGTCTTGGGACCTCCCGACACGTCGGAGCAGGAGATTTCCGACCTCGGCCAGCGGCTCCCTGGGCCTCTCCG
>JAAXGM010000145.1 GCA_012267435.1 Gemmatimonadota bacterium | reverse complement strand
GGCCCACTCCGAGAGGCGAAGCCGGCTCTTGCTCAGCTTCGCCGCCTTCCCATCCTCCGGATCCACACGGTTGACGATCACATGAACATGCCGGTGCGGCCTGTCCGCATGGGCCACCACCAGCGCCTGGTGACGCTCCACTCCAAGGGCCGTCAGGCTCTCCTCGACCGCCCGGCTCATCTCCCCGCGGCCCGGGGTCTCGCCGGGCGGCCAGGAGAGCGTCAGATGGGCCACCGGCTTCTCGAGCCGGCGACCCCCGGCCCTCACCCCCGCAGCACGCTTGAGCGCCGCGGAGGAGGCCGCGGTGGCCACCATGACCCGGACCGCCCGATCCGGTCGGGCAGTCGGAAGATTCCGGGTGTCGGTCCACTCCACACGCCCGTCGAGCTCTCCACCGGGCTCCGACCCGCCTTCCCGCTCGCCGTGGAGGCAGTACGCGGCCAGGCCCCGGATCGAACGCCCGAGAGACAGCTTCGCGATCATCCGGCCGCCGGCAGATGGGCAAGAAGCTCGGCCACAAGCTCCCCGATCCGGTCGACCGCCTCCCGAGTCCCCGGCGGCGCCGGAACCCCGGCATTCATCGCCCGGGCCAGCTGGTTCAGGTTCACACCGATCCGATGGAGCTCGCGTCGATCCTCGGCACCGATGCGAAGCACGGTCGCCGACCGGATGCGGCGGCCCAGCACCGCACGGCGGACATACGCCGCCGTGGTAAGACCCGCGGACGAGGCCCGATCGGCCAGGTCCACGGCCTCGGCCGACGTCAGGCGTACCCCGATGGTGCGCGTACGACGGTCCGAGACGTCCAGTCGGGGACGGGCCATGCGATCGCCTCCGGGTTAGCGCGTGTGAGGGGTCCGGGTGACGATCCCCCGGCGAGAAGGTTTTCGTATAACGAAAACACATCTCGCTGCGGCCGATACCGGCCGGCCTCGATGCGGTAGCCCTTCAGCCGCCAGAAGGCCGGATCCCGATGGGCTGAACCCCATCCGAAGGCCACAACGCGGCATATAGAGGCTCTCCTGACAACCCTCGCGGCACCTGGAGAACCCAATCGGGTGATTTCAGCCCTCTGGAGGCCGCGAGGACGGCCATGAGACCGCCCAAGCAACGGCAAACGCTGCACCACGGGCCCGATTCTCGGCTTAGGGGTCATCGTCGATGACTCCCGCGATGTTCCCGAGAAGAGGCTGTTTGTTGTTCAGGGGGAGGCCGCCGGGGGAGCGCCCCAGCGCGAATCCCGAGCGCCTCCCCCCCCCTCCCTCTGTCGGAGTCGGGGTCGGGGCGGGATTTTTTGGCTTGTTTACTAGGTTTTAGGTAGGTCCCTTCCGAACGTTAGGTAGGTCCCTTCCGAACGTTAGGTAGGTCCCTTCCGAACGTTAGGTAGGTCCCTCGCTTCCCGCTTCCGGATCGCGTCCGCTGCGTCCTCAGGAACAATCAGCCAGCCGCGCGCGCCTTCGGGAGTGAGCCGTTCCCGGTCGAGAATATCCACGCCGGGGAGAGCCTCCCACGCCTTGTCCGCCTTGGTCCGTCCGTAGGTCCGGGCCGTGTCGCTCGCGCCGAACGCCAGCCGGTCCCGGTTCGCCGCCGTCAGGACCGGATACTTGTCCCGGTCGCCGGTCCAGAGTCGAGGGGGGCCGCCTCCGGGGTGAGGAACGCGGGTCTTGCCGGGGAGCCATGCCACGGATTGCGCGGCGATGTAGGCCCGGAACCTCGGGGCCGATTCCACGCCGAGGCGCGCAAGCTCGCCCCGGTCAATCGGGGGGCCGGATGCGCTTCCAGGCGGAAGTTCGACATCGATGAGCACCGTGTCGCCGAGCGCAGCGCCTTCGCCCGCGCCGCCTGCTAGGCGGAAGGGGATCCACCCGCATACGGTCCGGCCGCCCTCCCACTCGAAGCGACCGGGGATCTCGAAGCCGTGTGCACGCCGCAGCGCCTTCCGGATTCGGGGCCAGTCTCGCCCGCGCCGCCACCCGCGCGGGAACAGGAAGTCTCTGAGCTCGCGCACCGTAACCGCGAGTCGATACTGCGCGCCCCGCGCGCCATGCGGGGTCATGATGCATGCGCCGACCAGTAACCGGAGATCCAATGGTGCTCCCCGCCCGCGCGCCATGATCGGGCCGCCTCGCCAGTCTGCGACCTCCAACAGAGGAACGCGGGGACCGGTCGGGGCAGGGATCAGGGGGAGTTGTCCGTCCGGCATGCCGTCGGATTCCTGCCAGACTCCGCCGAAGGCTAGCCGCCCGGATGTCCGCGCCGGGTGTTCGCGCACGCTGATAGCGGGAAGGATCGGGTCCGCGCGCGCCTCGGCTCGCACCTTCCGAGGCCGGTTGATCCATGCCCGGACGATGGGGGTGAAGGGGTGGCGTCCGCGTTCTTCTCCCGCATCGATCCACCGGGCGTGGATCTCTGACAGGGGGACCATCTTGGTGGGCAAGCGGATGCTCCACACGGCGTCGAGCAGTTTCTGCCACTCGGGTTCAGGCATCGGCAAGCTGGCCCACAGCGTTGGCAGGCTGTCGATTTCGGGCGGGAGGCTCTTCCACGTGTAGGCTGCTTTCCGGCACGTCTCCGCCACACCCGGCCCGCGCCTGTACTCCCGGGCGATTTCCAGCGGGGGGCGGTCCCAGTAATTCGCGAAGGCTTCCGTCATTCGCTCCCAGTATCCGTCCGGGACCGGATACAGACGTTGCAGGTGCTCCGCTGCCTTGCTGGCTGCTCCCTCCGGGCAGGTGGGGAGCCATTCCCCGAGTGCCTCCGGTGTCAGGACCGGTGTCTGGCCGTCGCGTTCGAGGCTGACCCATACGCCCGCCGCCAGTGCTTTCAGGACCTCCGGCTCGGCCTGGGCCGCTGCCAATTCCTCGTAGGGATTCAACTGAAGGTCCTCAGTTGCTCCGGGGTCATTGCGCCGCCGTTGCGCCTCTGACCCGAGCTCGGGTCGGTGCGCTGTTCGGCCTTCGCTGCCCACGCCTTGGGGGAGTAGCGTCGTTGCCGCTTCCATCCGGCGAACAGGTCGGGTTTGCCGGTCCGCTCCCGCGTCCGGGTGTCGGCCTCGAGCGCGATCACCCATCCGGGGGGGCCGTGATTGCTCTTCTGGCACTGGATCAGGGCGTGTCCCTCGCCGTCGCTGGCCATCGCAAGCACGCCCCGGCAGGCGTCCCACCATTGCCCGGACCCGGCCAGTGCGCCGCCTTGCTCGCGCATGGCGTCCAGCCGGCCGGGGCCGGTCTTCCCGATCCGCGCGCTCTTGGTCGAGTGCGCCACGATCAGGGTTCCCCATTCGCCCGCCGCGCCCTCGCGTCCGAGCGCCCGAATGAATCGCCGCACCGTGCCGCCGTCGCTCGGGTTGACGCCCGCGAGGGCGGCCGACACCGGGTCCACGATGACGAGGGAGGGGGAGCGCGCGCGTATCGCCGCGAACAGTCCTGGCCACGCGGGGGCTTCCCGCGCCTCGCCGGGCCGGTCGGGGTCGGCCGTCATCAGGGGTTCCGGATCGGGCAGGACGTGCAGCCGGTCGGGGAGGGGCTGGCCGGCGATCAGTCCGGCGCGCCATGCCACGGTTTCCGGGTCATCCTCGAAGCTGATCAGGACCGTGCCGCCTTGCCGGACCTCGAAGCCAATGGCATGGGCCGGGCCGTTGCCGGGGCCGGACGCCTTCACGGCGAGTGCGAGGCTGGCGAAAGATTTCCCCACGCCTCCCGCTCCCCCGAGCGCGGCGACGTCGCCGACCCGGAGTACCGTTCCGCCGCCCTTGTTCGGGTCCATCCAGAGTACGCGCCGGGGCCGGGGCTTGCCCTCGAAGCTCCGGAGGGGTCGTAACGGGTCCGGATCGGGCGCGAGGCTGGCGAGCGCCTCAAGGTCTGGGGCCTCATCGATGCGCCGGGCAAGGTCCGCCGCTTCCGCCTCGGGGTCGGGAGCCCGCGCGCCCTCCGCCTCGCGCCGGACGTGTTCCCATTCTCCGCGCTTTGCCGCGTCCTTCGCCGCCTCTAGCGCGTCCCTTCGCTTTGCCGCGCGTTCGGCGTCGCCCTCGGGGTCCGGGGGGTCGGGGTCGAATTTCCGTTCGGTCATGCCGTGTTCCTCCACTCGTTGCCGGGTCCGGCCATGCTGGCCGGGTCCTCACTGTCCGGGACGGGTGCCACGTGGACGGGGAGCCCGCGCGCCCGGAGCGCTTCCGCCAGCTTCTGGGCCGCCTTGCGTCCCTCGGGGTCGCCATCGGGCCACACCGTTACCGGGAGGCTGAGTGTCGCCAACGGGTCCGCCAGCCGGGGGAAGCCGGATGTCCCGCCCGCTGCAAGCGCCACCCCGTCGCACCGCGCGGCGATGGCCAGCGCATCGGCCAGCCCTTCCGCGACGTGAACCCGCACCGCCTCGGGAAGGGGATCGCCGATCAGACAGACGGCACCGCGCATGGACCCGTGCGAGCGCTTCCCGAGTCCGTCCCGGTCGGTTGCCGGGGAGCCATCGGGGCCGATGTGGACGCACTGGACGCCGGAGGGAGCCGGTCCCGGCCCGAGGGGAGCGAAGGCCGCGATCACCGCACCCGGACGGACTCGCCAAGGAGAGAGCCAGCGCACCGTATCCGGGAAAGGCCGGGAGGCTGGCCAGAGATCCCGCCGGGCCGCCCAACGGCGGGCCGGATGCTCCGGATTCGGAGGCACCGGGACGGAATGCCACCACAAGCGGGCCGCAAGCGCCGCACGCGCATCCGGGACGCTCCGGGAGGGTGATGATGAAGGGGAGGGGGCAGCCCTCGGGGCCGTCTTGCGTGATCCTCGGGGCTCGCCTTGCCACGCTGGCCGTCCGTTGCGCCACGGGTCCAGGGACGGTCGGGGTCGGTCGCCGAAGACGGCGCGTGCGATTTCGGGGAATCCGCATCCTTTCCGGCAGGACGCCACGACGGCCACCCGCCGCCCTGCCGCGACGTGGAACCGATCCGTTCCCCCGCACACCGGGCAGGGTCCGGACCACTCGCCGCGCGCCTTGCGGCCCTCCCACCCGGATGCCTCAAGCGCCGTCTGCCAGTCCGCCAGCGTCCGCTGCCGGGGCCTCACAGCCCGGATTCCGGGGGTACTGCGGGTCGGGTTGGGTAGCCCATCGCCGTTAGACGCGATCTACGCGGGTCGGATTCTGTGGATTCGGCCTCCAGGAGGCCGAATCGGGCGATCCGGTGCGCGCGAGCCCCATAGGGAGATTCTAAGCGCCCTCGGGAGAGGGGGTCAGACAGGGGCTGGCCGCCCATCGGCACGACCGTGGCCGCTATGGGGCTCCCGCGTGTGCCCACTCCGCCGCCAACGTCATCTCCACCGCGCGCCATCCCCCCGCCGCCTCCACAGCGTCCAACGCCTTCCACATCGCCTCCCACGTCTCCCACGTCGGCCCCAACGCCTTCCACGCCGCTTCGTATGTCTTCCACGCCGCGCGAACCTCCTTCTCCAGACTGGCGAGCCATCGCTTCGCCTCCTGCGTCCGTGGATTACGGAATACGGGGTCTTGACGGATGTAGCCTCGCAGCCACGTGATCAGGTCGGGGCGGGAGGGATCGCAAGCCGCGCCGAAAAGCTCCCTCCGCCGATCCTCGGGGCCGGACCGCCTCGGCGACGTGCCGGAATCGCCCGCATATGCCGCGTTGTGGGCTCCGGATGGGGTATGGGCCGTCCGGATTCCGTCCGGATCGGCACCGGGGAAGCCGTTCAACAGTATCCCTCGTTGACCCGCAGGTAGTCGCCGATGAGCTCATCCACACTCTCGGTAAGGTCCTCCACGATAGAGATGATCACGTCGGGGGCTCCGTCGCCGTGTGTGCCGATGTGGGGAATCGGCAGGCGGGTGGTCAGGGACGATCCCCCCGTGAAGCGGTCGTATCGCCGCTTCGTTATGGCGCCGGTGTACGCATAGGAAGTCGGGGATACGCGGACGAGCAGAACCATTTGCACGTCCGGAGACACGTCCGGATAGAAGTCGGAGTCAGCTCCGGGCTGGTACAGCCCTGCCCGCCAGAGACGGTTTTCCGCCATACTGTAGATGAGATCCTGGTGCGCGAGCGCCTCCGTCATCGTCTCGAAGGAATCGTAGATATCGCCTGTCACGTACACGAACAATCCCACCGGCGCGCATTGGGTGAAGAGCGCGACCCGCTCGAAGTCAGCAATCTCCTGTCCCTCCCCCGGGATGCACGCATTCACCGTGACCACCACTGCCAGCAGCAGGCTGTGTCTCCTCATGGACATGATCACCCTCTGACTTGACTCGACAGGTTGCTCCACACACACGCTGCAATCTCGACGAACGTTGTCTCGACGGGGCGCTCATCCGTCACACCGATCGGGCCGACGAGCGGGAACAAGCAGGAGAACGGCCAGCAGCCCCACTACGTTGCGCCTGCTCACTCAGAGGCCTCCGGAGACTCCGGAGGCGCGCCGTGCCGGGTCACGGCAGCCTCGATCCGCCCCAACCGCTCCCCGATCCGTCCTTCCATGGCCGCCAGTTCAGCGCGCATGGCCGCCCGGTCTTCCCTCGCTTCGTTCAAGCGCCGTTCGATCCGGTCTTCCAAGTGCGGGAAGTCGTTGGTCGCTAGCTTGTCCGCGAGTGCCTTCACTTCGGCGCTCACCCGGTCGGCCTCTGTCCGCGCCGCGTTCTCCATCCATGGGCGGAAGATGCGCCCCAGCGTCCACGCAAGCCCCGCGAGGGTCGCCGCCATCGACAGAGCGCCGCCCGCGACCAGCGCCAGCCATTGCAGGACCTCGCCCCACCCGCTCACCGCGCGATCCGGTCCGCCGCCACCTGCTCCACGCCGTGCACGAGCACCAGCCGCATAACTGCCGACATGCCGAGTCCGGATGCCTCTGCCTCCGCCCGCACCGCCCTCAACAGGTCCTCATCCAGCCGCACCGTGACGGGGTGCGCGCGCCGCTTCACCGCCCCGGTCCGCCGCCCCCGGATGGCGTCCTCCGTCAGGTAGTTGCCGCTGGTCCGATGCCGTTCGTACATGTTGCGATCCTCCCGCCCGTTGGGGCTGTATCCGTCAGACATTCCGAAGATCGGCCGGAATTGTCAGACGATCAAGCGCGGCCGCCAGCGTCCGGAATCTCACGGGTCGCGAGTCCGGGCCGCCTCGGAGGATCCGCACGGTGCGCCCACGTGGCCGGATTCCGGGGGTACTGCGGGTCAAGGAACCCATCGGCGGGGGGACGATCCCCAATAGGTGAGCACGGTGAGCCCGTCTGAGACGCTTTCGTAAAACTGGACATCCGGGCCATCGAGGCGGAGAAGATCGGGGAGTTCGCGTTGGTCCAAAACCTTGATCCATCCGCCGCCTGTCGGATCGACGAACACATGGAAGATCCCCGAGCGAGGAGGGTTGGATATTAGAACCCGGTTCTCCCGGCTTGCCCACCGATAGTTTTCCCCGTCCCATACGATGGTGACGCGGTTCTGTTCACGGGTGGCCAAGGTGAGAACTTCCCGCTCCCGTAGCTCCACCGCAGAAGCTATGACACGTGAGTCCGGCAAGGCATCCAAGACGACGCGGGGGGCGATGGCGGGGGCCTCTCTCCACGAGATAAGGCCCGCGATCAGGCGGATACGGCAGTCCGTCGCATCCCTTCCGACGTGCTCATCACTAGCAGTCCATGCGCTTGACCCGCGATCACCGGAGAACCGCGTATCGTCGCAGTCGCCGTCATTGGCATACGGACTAGAGTCGTCGCCGAAATCACCGATGGGCAGTTGGCCCGCCGTGTCCCCCTGCCCCTCCACCGGGACGGCGGGGACAAGCAGGAGAACGGCCAGCAGCCCCACTACGTTGCGTCCGCTCATTCGGGAACCCTCCTCAGGTCTGGCTCTTGGCTACGGCCTCGCATAGCAACTCCGTCAGCTTCAGTCC
>JAAXGM010000144.1 GCA_012267435.1 Gemmatimonadota bacterium | reverse complement strand
GACCCGTCCCCATCTGGTCACGTCCGGCGACTATACCACCCGTGGGTCAACCGGGCGGGCTCCCGCGCGGCCAGCCAGGTATTCCGCCCAATCGTCCATCATGGGACATGCGGTGTCGTCCGACTCGGTCCAGACTCGTCCATAAGTCTCATTATAGTAGCCATTTATAGCCGTTCCTCCGTGGACTGAACGGGGCATAACGTCTTGCGTTGCACAGCACGTTCCGCCATATAATGGGGTGATGCATGATGTGAGAGCCCCCGCCGTCCAACACCGAAAGCCCCGTGGCCGCCATCCCGACAAGCGACTGACGCCCGCCTTCATCCGAAACGCCCCGCCAGGACGACACTGCGATGGCCAGGGACTCTACCTCCTCGTCCAGCCTTCCGGCACCCGGTCCTGGGTGCAGCGGCTCGTCATCCGCGGCCGGCGGCACGAACTCGGACTCGGCAGCATTCCCCTGGTCCCGCTCGCCGAGGCCCGCGAGAAGGCCATCGCCAACCGCAAGCTCGCCCGCGAGGGCGGAGACCCCCTCGCCGACAAGCGCCGCATCCAGCGGACGCCCACCTTCGAGGAGGCCGCCGCGAAGGTGCTGGAGCAGAAGCGGCCCGGCTGGCGCAGCCCCAAGCACGGCCTTCAGTGGTGGGCGACCCTCAAGACCCACGCCTTCCCGTATCTCGGCGCCCGGCCCGTCTCCGAGATCACCAGCGCCGACGTGCTCGACACGCTGCAACGCATCTGGCACAGCCAGCCGGACACGGGGCGGCGGGTGCGCCAGCGCATCCACGCCGTGCTGGAGTGGGCCATCGCCATGCAGTATCGCACCGACAACCCGTCGGAGCGGCTCGGCCGGGTGCTCGGCAAGCAGCGGAAGATTGTGCGGCACATGCGGGCGCTGCCGCATGCCGAGGCGGCGGAGGCGCTGGCGGCGATCCGGGCCGCGTCGGTCCGGCCCGTGGTCAAGCTCGTCTTCGAGTTCATGGTGCTCACCGCCGCGCGGCCGGGCGAGGCGCGCGGGGCACGCTGGTCCGAAATGGACCTGAACGCCGCGGTGTGGACCATTCCGGCCGAACGCATGAAGGCACTTCGGGAACACCGGGTTCCGCTCAACGGACCCGCGGTGCAGATCCTCAACGCGGCGCGGGTGCTCGGCGACGACGACGGCCCGCTGGTGTTCCCGACGGCGCAGGGCAAGCCGCTGACCGACATGGCGCTGTCGAGCCTGCTGAGGAAGGTGGAGATCGCCGCGGTGCCTCACGGCTTCCGCTCCACGTTCCGGGACTGGGCGGCCGAGGAGACGAACCATCCGCGCGAGGTGGTCGAGGCCGCGCTGGCACACACGGTCCGCGACAAGGTCGAGGCGGCCTACGCCC
>JAAXGM010000143.1:1492-2421 GCA_012267435.1 Gemmatimonadota bacterium | reverse complement strand
CCTGTGGGCCACGCCGACCATCACCCAGAACGTGATCAGCGGCATCGACGGCGCGACGGGGGCCGTGACGGAGAACCCGGAGCTCATCTTCACGAGCCTGGGCCAGCAGGTCCTCGCGTGCCCGACCTACCACGGCGGCAAGGACTGGGAGGCCGGCGCCTACAGCCCGCTGACCAACACCATGTACATGCCGCTGCGCAACACCTGCGGGCGGATGCTGGCGGCCAGCACGGGCGCCGAGGACGATCTGGCCGTCGAGCTGTACGCGCTCGTCGTTCGCCACGAGCTGACCCCCGGCGAGGACGAGCTCGGGATGGTGCAGGCGATCTCGGCCGAGACCGGCGCGACGCGCTGGACCTACCGGCAGCGCGCCGCGACGATGTCAGTGGCGGCCACCGGCGGCGGCCTCGTTTTCGTCGGCGACGTCAACGGCCGCTTCCGCGCGTTGGACCACGAAACCGGCGCGGTGCTCTGGGAGATCAACCTCGGGTCCTCGATCAGCGGCTTCCCGATGACCTACGCGGTCGACGGCCGCCAGTACGTCGCGATCGGCACCGGGCCGTCAGGCAACTCGCAGGCGTTCGCGCTGCTGACCCCCGAGCTGCGCCCGAGCATCGGGAACAATCTGTTCGTGTTTGCGCTGCCTTGATACCCATGCGAATTCCGGTAGCGTCCGAGTCCGTCCGGCGTAGGCCATAAGCCACTGAAAAGTAATCATTTATGATTCGTGGCGGCGGACTGAGCGGGTCAGGACGTGCGGTGTAATCCGGCTGCATCCCGTATATAATGGGGGAATGGATGTTGTAGCCAAACCCGCCCCGACACCCCGCAGAACCAAGCGCCGGGGACGCCATCCCGACAAGGCCCTCTCGGCCGCCTTCGTCCGTTCCGCGCCGCCCGGAAGGCACGCCGACGGCAACGGCCTGTAC
>JAAXGM010000143.1:0-1438 GCA_012267435.1 Gemmatimonadota bacterium | reverse complement strand
TGTACCTGTTCGTCCAGCCGACCGGGACCCGCAGTTGGGTCCAGCGGCTCGTCATCCGCGGCCGGCGGCGCGAACTCGGACTCGGCGCCGCCACGCTCGTCCCGCTCGCCAAGGCCCGCGAGCAGGCCCTCGCCAACCGCATGCTGGCCCGCTCGGGCGGCGAACCCCTCTCGGAGAAACGCCGCGTCCAGGGAGTGCCCACCTTCGCCGAAGCCGCCCAACGCGTGCTCGAACAGAAGCGCGGCGGCTGGCGCGGTCGATGGCACGCACAGAACTGGTGGCGGAGCATGGAGCCCTGGCACAGAGATCTCGTAAGGTACTGATAATAAGCACCTTGCGGACTATCCAGGTGCCCGTTCCCCTCGTTGCGCCCATCGTTGTCGAGCGGATTCCAGCGGGCTGCGAACCCCAGCGGCGGACGAATCCGGACCGGGGTCGTTCCGATGCTTCGCGCGCGACGGCACTCGTCGACGGGTGACGGGGCACCTGTAGGCGGATTCGTGGTACGCTCGTCAGATGGACTGGACGATCGCTGCGGTCGCTCTCAGTGCTGTCACGGTCATCCTCGCAGTCGCCGGTATCGTCTGGCGAGCCGGGCGAAATCTCGTCACGCGCGCGGACCTCGGAGCACTCAAGGCGGAAAACGAGAAGGCCCACGCGGCGATCACGGATACCGTCCGCTCGGTCGCTCACGATGTGCAGGCGATGTCACGCGACCTCGCGTTTCTCGCCGGCCGGCAGGCTGAGCGCGACGCAGCCGCTCGCGGGTCTACATCCTCTCCTGGTGCCCGCAAATGACCGCGTCGCGTGACCCCAGATAGTCGCGCAGGGGTAAGGCACGATGAAGAAGTCGGTGCTGATTCTGTTCCTCCCGCTGGTCCTGCTGCTTGTGGTTCTCGGTCCGGGCTCGCCCCTCGCGCAGTCGTCGCCGCCCGCGCCTCGATGGTGGCACCAAGCCGTGGACGCGGCGTATGCGGCGCTCGAGAGCCTCCGACCCGGAACGACGACGCCGGCCTTACGCGAAATGCCGGACGTAGCCGCGACACTGAACCAAAGGGCGGCGGCCGTGAGGCAGAGAGCGAGTGGCGGCCACCTCCAGGCGCAGGATCTGTACCCGAAGATTCCTCGCGGCGTCCAGCACGCAGGTCAGGCGGCGACGGTGGAGTACCTCACCACCCACCATGTGAGCCATATTCTGTCGGCGAAGAATCACCCGGAGCTGGCTGCCCAACCGGCCAACCTTGTCTTCGAGCCCGCGAAGTGGAACCTCGCGCGCGGCTCCGACGACATGGGGCTCCTGGACAGGCTGAGGGTGCAAGTCCACAATGCTGCCGCGAGCGCCGCAGGCGCGCGGATCGTCATGCTGGCCACCGTGGCGAGGGGTGGTGCGATCGGAGCCGTTGTGGAAGTGCCAGTGACCGCAACGGTCGAGACGTTG
>JAAXGM010000021.1:3015-18447 GCA_012267435.1 Gemmatimonadota bacterium | reverse complement strand
AAGAGCAAGCTGGCCGAGATGGCGGGACAGGAGATCGAGATCCCGCTGATCATCGGCGGCAGGGAGGTGCGGACCGGCGACCTCGCCACCTGCGTCCTCCCGCACGACCACGGCCACGTGGTGGCGCGCTATCACCTGGCGGGCCCGGCCGAGGTCGAGGCGGCCGTCCAGGCGGCCATGGAGGCGCGCCGCGACTGGGCATCCTGGCCCTGGGAGGCGCGCGCCTCCGTGTTCCTGACCGCGGCCGACCTCCTCGCCGACCGGTGGCGCTCGACGATCAACGCGGCCACCATGCTCGGCCAGAGCAAGACCTGCCACCAGGCGGAGATCGACGCGGCCTGCGAGACCATCGACTTCTTCCGCTTCAACGCCCACTTCGCGCAGCAGATCTACTCCGAACAGCCCCACTCCCCGGGGGGCATCTGGAACTGGGCCGACTACCGGCCCCTGGACGGATTCGTCTACGCGGTGTCGCCGTTCAACTTCACCGCGATCGGCGGGAACCTGACGGCTTCGCCGGCCCTGATGGGCAATTCCGTGGTTTGGAAGCCCTCGCACAGCGCCGTCTATTCCAACTACTTCGTGATGCGGGTCTTCGAGGAGGCGGGCCTCCCCCCCGGCGTGGTCAACTTCGTGCCCGGCGATCCCCGGATGGTGACCCGGGTGGTGATGGGGAGCGAGAACTTCGGGGGCATCCACTTCACCGGCTCCACGGACGTCTTCCGCTCGCTCTGGCAGGCGGCGGCGGGCAACCTGCCCCACTACCGGTCGTACCCGCGCATCGTCGGCGAAACCGGGGGCAAGGACTTCCTTATCGCGCACGCGTCCGCCGACGCCGAGGCGCTCGTGACCGCCATGCTGCGCGGGGCCTTCGAGTACCAGGGCCAGAAGTGCAGCGCCCTGTCGCGCGCCTACATCCCGGAGAGCCTCTGGGAACGGATCGGCGACCGGCTCGTGGAGGAGACCGAGGGCATCACCATGGGCGACCCCGCCGACTTCGGGAACTTCATGAGCGCCGTGATCCACCGGCAATCCTTCGACAAGATCGCCGGATACATCGAGGGCGCGAGGGACTCGAACGAGGCCGGGATCCTGGCCGGGGGGAAGGCGGATGACGGCACCGGATACTTCATTCGCCCGACCGTGATCCGCGCGCACCGGCCCGATTACCGCACCATGTGCGAGGAGATCTTCGGTCCGGTCCTCAGCGTCTTCGTCTACCCCGACCGCATGTGGAGCGAGACCCTCGAGCAGGTCGACGGAACCTCTCCCTACGGGCTCACGGGGGCGGTGTTCGCGCGTGACCGCGGGGCCGTGGAGGACGCGCTCCACGCCCTCCGCTTCGCGGCCGGCAACTTCTATGTGAACGACAAGCCCACGGGCGCGGTCGTGGGTCAGCAGCCCTTCGGCGGCGGCCGAGCGAGCGGCACCAACGACAAGGCCGGATCGAAGCTCAACCTGCTGCGCTGGGTCTCGCCCCGCAGCGTCAAGGAGACCTTCGCCCCTCCGACCCGGTACCGCTATCCGTTCATGGCGTCCTGACTCGGCCGGGCCGAGCATGGGCACAACGCAGTCGAACGGGCCGAGCGTGGCCTTCATCGGCGCCGGAGCCATGGGCGCGGCCATGATCGGCGGCCTTGCGGGGGGCAACGACAGTCGATCGGGCGCGCATGATCGCAAGCGACCGCAACGAGGATCGGCTTGCGCTGGTGTGGGACCAGTTCGGGGTCCAGACCACCCTGTGCAACCGCGAGGCGGCCCAGGACGCCGATGTCGTCGTCCTGGCGGTAAAGCCGCAGGTCCTGCCCGCCGTGCTCTCGGAGCTTCAGGGCGGGATCCGGGAGCGCGCGTTGGCGCTCTCGATCGTGGCCGGCGCCTCCATCGGCACCATCGCCTCCCTGCTGAAGCACCGTGCCATCGTGCGCACCATGCCGAACACGCCGGCCCAGGTCGGGGAGGGCATGACCGTGTGGACGGCCACCCCGGAGGTCTCGCCGGAGCAGAGGGCCCAGGCCGGAACCATCGTCGGATCGCTGGGACGACAGCTGTTCGTCGACGACGAGCGGTTCCTCGACATCGCGACGGCCATCAGCGGCACCGGGCCGGCCTACGTGTTTCTCATGATGGAAGCGCTCATCGACGCGGCGGTCCATCTCGGGTTCTCCCGCAGGGACGCGCGCGAACTCGTGGTGCAGACCATCCGCGGAGCGGCGATCTACGCCGAGCACCAGCCCGTCCATCCCGCCGAGCTACGCAACCGCGTGACCTCGCCCGGAGGCACCACGGCCGAGGCGCTGTATCAACTTGAGAAGGGAAGCTTCCGGACCATCATGTCCAAGGCCGTGGTTGCGGCGTTCAGGCGCAGCGTGGCCCTGGGCGAGATGAGCACGCAGCCGTAGCCGGGAACGCCGGGCGGGGAAAGGCGCCGTCGCGGCGACAGGGAGAGCAAGGGCGGGTGGCCCGGCGCGCGGGCGGACAACTCCTCGTCCGGCGCTACCCCGGCAGGAGCACCAGGCGGGAGACCGTGCGCCCCTCGACCTCGGACCGGTCGAGCGGCAGGCGCCACAGTTGCCCTCGCCGCCAGCGCTCCAGCTGGTCCCAGCTGTGGCGGTTGGCGGGTCGGCCGGACTGCCCTCCGGGCAGGATGAATCCGCCCCCGCGCCCTAGGTCTCCCAGGTCGGCGACGGAACGCTGGCTGGGTCCGGCGGTGACCTCGAACAGGGGGAGGTTGCCCTCGAACGGGGCGGCGTCGACCGTGTAGTCATCGCCGGGCCGGGGCAGGTCGCGGCGGCCGAAGCCCAGCAGGCCGCCGACCAGGGGCACGTCCTGGAAGGGATGCGAAATGCGCAGGAGGTGGACCTGCCCCCAGGGTCGACCGCTCGCGTCGGCCGCCTCGAGCGCGGCCTGCGTGGCCAGGGAGTCCACGCTCGCCCCTCCGGCGTCGAGCGCCCGCCCCACCATGTACCCCGGGAAATACCCGAACCCGCCGGCCGCCCGGTGGAAGCGGGCGCGCAGCGCGGTCCCGAGCGACTCCGCCCAGGCATGGAAGAGCGTCGCTTCCGTGCTCTCCACCGTCGCGCGGCCATCCCAGCCCTCGAGCGCGGCGGCGAGGCTGTCCAGCCCCGCGCGGCGAAAGGCGCTGCCCGCCCTGCCGCGGTAGCGGGCGATGAAGGCGCTCCGGACGTCCAACTGCATCGCCCTCATCGACTCTGCGTCGTGATCGCCGCGCGCCTCGATCAGTTCGGTGATGCGCTGGGCGCGGTAGGGATCCTCCCAGCGGTTCGGGGAGATCATCAGCGAGAGCGAGTCACGGGCCTGGCGGTTGTTGGCCGTGGCGATGAAGCCCGAAGCCGGGTTGAGCAGCCGGGGATTGCGCTCGTAGGGTAGCGTCCCGCTCCAGTCGTGTTCTCCTGTCCAGCCGGGCACCGGCAGGAGCGGTGGACG
Organism: Gemmatimonadota bacterium; assembly: GCA_012267435.1. Lineage (GTDB taxonomy): Bacteria > Gemmatimonadota > Gemmatimonadetes > Longimicrobiales > Gaopeijiaceae > BD2-11. The sequence goes on along the minus strand of JAAXGM010000021.1, from coordinate 15,003 downwards.
GCCCGAGCGGCGCAGCGGAACGGCCCCGGCGAGCTGGTAGCCGAAGTCGCCGGCGGTGTCGGCGAAGACAACGTTCTGGTAGGGGCTGGTGAAAAGGGCCAGCGCGGCGATGAGTTCGCCGGCGGAGTTGGCGAGGTTCATCGCGAGGATCCCGTCGAAGGTCGTCGACGGGTCGTGCGCGCCCCAGCGGTACGACAGCAGTTCGCCTCCCGGTACCGGATCCACGGAGGTCATGACGGGGCCGTGGCGGGTTTCGCGCACCACCAGGCGCACCGGCTCGCCGCGGCCGCGCACCCGGATCGATTCCTCCCGGACCCGGAAGGGCTCGCTTCCCTCCGGGGTCAGGTAACGCGTGGTGTCGGCGGGATCCACACGTTCGATGAAGAAGTCGGAGTCATCGACCATCGCGTTGGTGAAGCCCCATGCAACCCCGGCGGTGTGTCCCGCGATCACCCCGGGCGCGCCCGGCAGGCTCTCGCCGACAACATCCAGGCCGGGCGCGTGCAGCCCGATCAGATACCAGATGTTGGGATGGTCCAGGCCCAGGTGCATGTCGTTGGCGAGCAGGGGCATTCCGGTCGCGGTGCGGGACCCTCCGACGACCCAGGAGTTGGAGGCGCGCACGATGCTGGCCGCTTCGAGCGCGGTGCGGGCGGCCGCGGGCATGCGCGCCGACGCGATCAGGTCTCCGGAAACGATGGGGGGCAGCGGGTCCCGGGAGGCCGTCCCGTCACCCGCAGGGACGCCGGGCGCATCCTGCAGAATCGTCACCCCCCAGTCGGGATAGGATGGCAGCAACTCAAGTACCGCCTCGTCTCCCGCGGTGGCGCGCGCGCCCGCGAGCGACATCGAGACGCCGTACTGCGACAGGTCCCAGGCCATGATCTTCTCGACCGCGAGCGAGTGCTCGAGCTCCCAGGGCTCGAAGGTCGCCCGCAGCAGGACGAACTCCGGCGGCGGCAGACCGCGCCACCCGGTCATGGCCGCGTTCACGCCGCGCGCGTAGGCTTCGCCGAGCGCCCGGGTCCCTTCGCCGATGGCCGTCTCGCGCCCGGCTCGCGCCAGGCCCAGCGCGCGCAGAAACCGGTCGGCGTCCAGGGTTTCCCCGCCGAAGAGCTCGCTCAATCGCCCTTGGGCCACGCGCCGGAACATCTCCAGCTGCCAGAGGCGGTCCGTCGCGTGCAGGTAACCCTGTGCGAAGACCGCGTCCGCCAGCGAACCCGCCCACACATGGGGCACGCCCAGGGAGTCGCGCAGGATCTCCACCGGCTGCTCCAGGCCGGGCAGCACGAGTTCCCCGGACGCCGGCGCGGGGCCGGTGGCCATTCGCCTGAGCCAGACCACGCCCGCCAGCGAAGCGAGCAGAACCCCGGCCAGCGTCCCGAGCAGGATCCTCCGGATCAGGCGGCCCCTTCTCACCGCGATGCCTCCAACGCCCGGCTGAAGTCGCGCCGCAGATCCCGGACTTCCTCGAGTCCCACCGAGACCCGAACGAATCCGTCGGGGATGCCCGCCCGCGTCCTCTCTTCCGGGGTCAGGCCGATGTGAGAGGTGAAGCGCGGCTGCGACACCAGGGTCTCCACACCGCCCAGGCTGGGCGCGACCCTGGCCACCTCCAGGCTCCGGCAGAATGCGTCCGCGCCCGCTCCGCCGCTCTCCAGCACGAAGCCCACCATGCCGCCGAACCCGTCCAGCAGCTCGCCCGCGAGCGCGCGGTCGGGGTGACTGGCGAGCCCGGGATAGGAGACCCGCGAGACCCCGGGACGGCCTTCCAGCCAGTCGGCGAGCTCGAGCCCGCTCCGGTTGTGGCGCGCCATGCGCACCGACAGCGTCTTGATCCCCCGTTCCAGCAGCCAGGCCGCGTGCGGGTCCAGCGCCGGGCCGTAGAGCACCAGCATGCGCCGCACGCGCTCGACCAGTTCCCGGCTGCCGGAAACCACGCCCGCGATCAGGTCGGAATGGCCTCCGAGGTACTTGGTCGCGCTGTGGATCACCACGTCCACGCCGAGGCGGGCCGGCCTGAGGTTGATGGGCGAGGCGAAGGTGGCGTCCATCATGGTGACCGCTCCGGCGGCGCGCGCGATGCGCACCGGGATGCGCGGGTCGAAGACGCGCATCACGGGATTGGTCGGAGTCTCCAGGAACAGGACGCGGGTGTTGTCGCGCATCGCCGACTCCCAAGCGCGGGAGTCGTCCGGATCGACGAAGGTCGTGGTTACGCCCCGGTGCGGCATCTCATCGGCGAGGAACGTGCCGGTGGCGCCGTAGAGGTGCCTCGAAGCCACGACGTGGTCCCCGGCGCGGGTGACGGCGAGGACGGCGAGCGCGGTGGCCGCCATCCCGCTTGCAACGGCCAGCGAGGCTTCGGTGCCCTCGAGCGCCGCCAGCTTGCGGGCCACCGCGACCTGGTTCGGGTTGTTTCCGTAGCGGGAGTAGCGCAGCTCGGGCGCGTCGCCGGGCGCGTTCCAGAAGAAGGTGGAACTCTGGACCACGGGCAGTACGACGGCCTCGCCGGGACGCGGCTCCGGGGCGCCCGCGTGGACACCCAGCGTACCCGGACCCCAGGCCTCCCGCGCCTCCGCGAAATCGTTCGTTCCTTCCTCCCGGACGCTCTTCATGCCATCAGACTCCTCATCACGCTGCTCAGCGCCAGATAGTCTCCGGACTCGGGCCGCCGGAATACAAGTCCGCGCCGCGCCAGTGACTCCAGTGTAGCGCGATCAACTTCGTCCGGAAGGTGTGCCGGGACATCCCCCGGTGGAAGGGCGCCCCGCTCCTCCAGCGACCGCCAGACCCGGACATCGGCCTCGCTCCGCACGCCCACCAGCCGGAACGGTCCCCCCGCGGTTTCCGCCACGGCGGCAAGGCGATGGCGTTCGAGGACGGCTTGGATCGGCTCCAGGTGAAGGTCGCTCACGCCGCGAAGGATGAAGAAGGCGCGGGTGGCTTCCTCGGGCTGGTGGTGCAGGAGCAGCTTCGCCACGACCTCGTCCGCGCACGAGAAATCCAGCACGTGAACCTCGGAGAAGTCGATGACCGAGAGCGCCGTCCCCCCCGCGTTCGCGAGCTGGCTCTCAATGGCCATCCGCACCGCGCGTCCCGTGGGTCGGGTCACCAGGTGCGCGTAGAGCGACGCCACCTGCCTCTGGACCAGGCGACTCAGGTCGATCGCCACCGGGTCGATGCCGAATCCGTTCATGAAGCCCGGCCCGGGTCGGTCATGCGTCGCTTCTCTCCTTGCCTCGGTGCTTCGCGGGCAGAACGATGTTGATCTGGGCGCCCGGAAAGCGGGCGAGCCCCTCCTCCAGAGCGGGTGTGTCGTCCCACTCCGGCACGTCGGCGATGCGCGCGGTCCCGCTGCGGATGGAGATGATCCCATCCCAGCGCCGCACCTGCCTGCGGATCTGTTGGATCCCCTGACCTCTTCCCAGGTCCTGAAAGCGGGTGACGCCGTGCAGGAAGGCGGCCTCCAGCGCCCTGCCGTCCCCCCATCGCTTCCCAAAACGGCCAGCGTGTTCCGGCGCCAGCGATTCGCGGAAGCCGCGTCCCAGGTCGGACACGGCGATCACCAGCATCCAGCGCTCCCGGCGCTTTGCCCAGTAGTAGGCCTGCGCGGCCACCCATCCCGGGGCTTCGGCATGTTCGATGATGTTCTGGCACACCTCCGAGAGCACCACCGAGAACTGGACGACGGTCACCAGCGGGTATCCCAGGGTGCGGGTGAGGATCGTCCCCGCCCGCGTCTGTACGCGATCCACCACGGCGTGCACGTCGCTGTTGGTGGTCACCGGGGTGATCTCGAGCAGCACGTCGGAGCTCGCGGCGATTTCGCGCGGACGCCGGGTCCGCATCGAGAAGAAGCGTCGAGCCTGCTCGAAGAAGCGGATGCGCGCCAGGTAGCCGAGGACCTTCGCCTGGCGGGGCAGCCGCAGATGGGGCGCCCGCCCCAGCCTGTGCTTGAGTAGCGCGCCCGCGCTGAGGAGGCCGACGAGGCCCTGCGGATCGACGAAGCGAAGGTAGCCCGCGTCGAAGAGCGCCTTGCCTTCCGCGGCCCGCGCGCATTGCTGGAAGACGCTGTCGACGGTGGAGTAGTCCAGCGATGAGGGTACGCGGATTACATGCACCCGGCGAACTCCGGAGTTGGCGCGGTGGGGCGGACGGGCACGACGCGCGTCATCCGCGGGCGATCCGCCCCTTGAGGTGGAGGTGCAGCCCGCGCGCGCCGCGATGTTCGACGTTTCGGGCGGCCATGGCGTTGGCGGCGACGATCGCGCGCTCGATGCGGTCGCCCTCCAGCAGGCGAGCGAAGAAGGTAGCTCCCCATACGTCCCCGCAGCCAGTCACATCCCCTTCGCGCGGACCTCCCGGAATGTCGATCCGCCGGGTGGTGGCGGGGCCCGCGGTGGCGACCTGTCCGCGCATCGCGGGCCAGGTCGTGGTGTCGGGCGAGAAATCCGGCGCAGCGACATATGCCGCCCCGCGCGGGCCCATCGTGACGGCGACCAGCTTCAGGTCCGGCCCCACCACGTGCGCCGCCAGCCGCCACGGGTCTCCGGCGTCCCGGCCCAGCAGGGCGAACTCGTCGTCGTTCATCTGGACCGCGTCGAAGCAGCGCAGCCAGGAGTCCCACAGCGGCAGCGGGCGCGGCTCGCGTTCGCCGTGGCGCCCGATTCCCAGGAAGAGGGAATGGAGGTCGGCGTAGATCGGGCCCTGGAACGCTTCGCCGAGCATCCGCGCGGTGTCCAGCTCCATCTCGAATCCCGAGATGAAGTTGACGTAGAGGGCGTCGCAGTCGCCGGCGAGAGGCCAGAACTCCTCCCAGCTCCAGGCGGGCACCCCTCCGGTCAGACGCTCGCAGCGCCGCTCGTCATCCCGGTAACGCAGCTCCACGCGGTTGTTGGGTTCCGGGACGATGCGGACGGCGCGGTGCGGGTTCACGCGGGGGATCTCGCCCAGGAACCGGAGCGCGGGCTCGGCGAGGTCCTGGCCCACCTTGAGGATGGGGACGATGCGCCAGTCCGCCGGCAGCGACGCGGCCAAGGCCTCGAGGGCGTAGCTCACCCCACCCCACTCCTCCACGGGATGTCCGTGGCCGTCGCGCAGATGGATGGTGTCCCACACGAGCGTGCCGACCACGCCGAGATGGGGCCGGCGTGCCCGGGAACGGGGCGATCCCCGTCGGGGACGCGGCTCAACCACGGACCGCACCGGTCCGGAGGCGGAACACCCCCGCCGCCCCCACCACCCCGGCGGTCCCCGGGAGCGCTCCCGGCACGACCGCGCAGGCGTCCACCGCCGAGCGGAAGCGGGGGCGGCCGAGCTCCCGGGCGAGCGGACCGAAGAACAGGTCGCCGGCCGCGGCGACCCCGCCCATCACCACCACCGCGTCCGGGCCGAGCAGGTTGACCGCGCCGGCGATCCCGGCCGCGAGCATGCGTGCCGCGCGCGCCAGCACGGCGGTCGCGTAGGCGTCGCCCCCCACCGCCGCCTCGTGCACGGTGGCGGCCGTGATGCGACCCAAGTCCCCTTCGACCAGTTCCGGGAGCGACGACCGCGCCCCACCGCCAAGCCCCTCGGCCGCGGTGCGCGCGATCCCCGGTCCGGAGGCGTAGGCCTCGAGGCACCCCCTGTCCCCGCAGGTGCAGCGGCGGCCGCCGAACTCGACCGTCATGTGCCCGATCTCCCCGGCGGCGCCCGTGGCACCGAGGAAGGGCTGCCCGTCCATGACGATCCCGCCGCCGATTCCGGTGCCCAGGGTGATCCCCAGCACCGACCGGAAGCCGCGTCCCGCTCCCCGCCACCATTCCCCGTAGGCGGCGCAGTTGGCGTCGTTCTCCACGATGGCCGGCAGGCCGGTCGCGGCTTGGACCCGGTCGCGCAGCGGAAGTCCGAACCACCCCAGGTTGTGCGACTCGAGCACCACGCCGCGGGCGCGGTCGAGCGACCCGGGCGCCGCGACCCCCACCCCGGCGACCTCGGCCCCCGAAACCTCCGCGCGGGCCACCTCATCCACGGCCGCGCGGACCATCGCGCAAACCTGGCCGACCACCGCCTCCCCGCCCCGCTCATCCACCGTGTCGGCCACCCGGGGCGCGCGCGGGCGGCCTCCCGCCAGCGGAACGATCCCCACCGAGAGGGTGGTCCCGCCGATATCGACCCCCGCGACCAACTTCGCCATCAGAGCCATCCCATGGGATCCACCCGACCTTCACGACGCGCCAGATGAAGCATCACCGACAATTACTGACATCTACTGATATTTACTGGTGAATCGAAAGCACGGCCAGAAACGCCTCCTGCGGGATCTCGACCGACCCCACCTGCTTCATCCGCCTCTTCCCCTCCTTCTGCCGTTCGAGCAGCTTGCGCTTGCGCGTGATGTCCCCGCCGTAGCACTTGGCGGTCACCGCCTTGCGCAGGGCCTTCACGTTGGTGCGCGCCACGATCTTCGACCCGATCGCCGCCTGCAGCGCCACCTGGAACTGCTGGCGCGGGATGAGCTCCTTCAGCTTGCGCACCAGGTCTCGTCCGTGGATCCGCGCCCGGTCGTGGTGGATGATGACGCTGAAGGCATCGACGGGATCGCCGTTCACCAGCACATCCAGCTTCACCAAGTTCTCGGGCCGGTACTCAGCGAACTCGTAGTCGAGCGCCGCGTAACCGCGCGTGCTTCCCTTGAGGCGGTCGTAGAAGTCGAGGACGATCTCGGCCAAGGGCAGCTCGAAATCCATCTCTACCCGCCGGGGGTCCAGGTAGCGCATCCCCTTGAAGGTCCCGCGCCGATCGTGGCAGAGCTTCTGCACGTTGCCGATGTATTCGGCGGGAGACACGATGTGCGCGCGCACCCAGGGCTCCGCGACCGACTTCAGCTTGCCGCGGCCGGGCAGGCGGGTGGGGTTCTCGATCGCCAGCTCGCCGCCGTCGGTGAGCGTGACGTGATACTCCACGTTGGGCACGGTGGTGATCAGGCTGACGCCGAACTCGCGGTCCAGACGCTCTTGGACGATCTCCATGTGCAGGAGCCCCAGGAAGCCGCAGCGGAACCCGAATCCGAGGGCGGCCGAGGTCTCCGGCAGGTAGTGCAGGCTGCCGTCGTTGAGTTTCAGCCGGGCGAGGGCGTCGCGCAGGGACTCGTAGTCGTCGGCGTTGCTCGGATAGAGCCCCGCGAACACCATGGGACGGATCTCCTTGTAGCCCGGCAGCAGCTCGGTCGCCCTTCGGGAGGCGTCGACGACGGTGTCCCCCACCCGCGTGTGCGAGACCGACTTGATGGCCGCGACCAGGTACCCCACCTCTCCCGGGTGGAGGGCGTCGCGGCGCACGCGCGCCAGCCGCGTGTAGCCCACCTCGGTCACCTCGTGGGAGGCGTTCACGGTGCCGAAACCGATGTCCATCCCCGGGCGCAGCACCCCGTCCACCACGCGCACGCTCGGGACCGCGCCCAGGTACTGGTCGTAGTAGGAGTCGAAGATGAGCGCGCGCAGGGGCGCCTCCGGGTCTCCCTCGGGAGGGGGCACCCGTTCGATGACCGCTTCCAGGATCTCCGCGGTTCCGGTGCCTGCCTTGGCGCTCGCGAGCAGCACTTCGGAGGGATCCACCCCCAGCAGGTCCGCGAGCTCGTCGCGGCGGCGCTCCGGTTCCGCCCCTGGAAGATCGATCTTGTTGATGACGGGGATCACCTCCAGGTCCGCGTCCAGCGCCAGGAACAGGTTCGAGATGGTCTGCGCCTGGACGCCCTGGCTGGCGTCGACGACCAGGATGGCGCCCTCGCATGCCGCCAGGGAGCGCGACACCTCGTAGGTGAAATCGACGTGTCCGGGGGTGTCGATCAGGTTGAGCTGATAGCGCTCGTCGTCGCGCGACGTGTAGTCCATGCGCACGGCGTGCAGCTTGATGGTGATGCCCCGCTCGCGCTCCAACTCGTTGGAGTCCAGCACCTGGGCGCGCATCTGGCGGGGGTCGAGCGCGCCGGTGAGCTCCAGAAGGCGATCGGCCAAGGTCGACTTGCCGTGGTCGATGTGCGCGACGATGCAGAAGTTGCGGATTCGGTCGAGCCGCACGGCGTCTCCTCCGCTAGCCCCGGCGGGCCGCGCGCAGCACGCGCCGCATGATGTCGAGCGCGCGCTCCACGTCGGGCGCGGAGATGTCGCGGTGGGTCATGGCCCGGACCCCGGTCTCGCCCTGGGGCAGGAGATGAAGCCCCCGCGCGTGGCAGCGGAGGGCGAACGCGCCCGCGGGCATCGCCGTCACGCGGAATCGCACGATGTTCGACCGCACGCCGTCGAGGGTGGTCTCGAGGCCGTCGACGCGGGCGATGCCGCACGCCAGAGCGCGGGCGTTGGCGATGTCGGCCGGCAACCCGTCGCGGTGGTGCTCCAGGGCATGCAGGGCGGCCGCGGCCAGGATTCCCGCCTGGCGGAAGCCGCCTCCGAACTGCTGCTTGAAGCGCCGCGCCCGCGCGACCAGGTCTCGCGAGCCCGCCAGGGCGGAGCCCACGGGAGCGCCGAGTCCCTTGCTGAAGCAGACGTTCACCGTGTCGAAGGGCGCGGCATAGCGGGCCTCCGGGACTCCGGATGCGGCGCTGGCGTGCCAGATGCGGGCACCATCGAGATGGGTGGCGAGGCCGTGGCGGCGGGCGGCGGCGCACACTTCCTCGACCTGGCGGAGCGGCCACACCGTCCCTCCTCCCCCGTTGTGGGTGTTCTCGACGCACAACAGCCGGGGAGGGGATTCCAGGTGGATCGGGTTGAAGGGATGCTCCGGGTCTATGGCGTCGTCCACGTCGGCCGCGGTGAAGAGGCCGTCCCGTCCGGGGAGGGGCTTCAGGGTCACCCCGCTGAGCGCGGCGGGAGCACCCGATTCAGCGCGCACGATGTGGGCGCCGCGGTCGATCAGGACCAAGTCGCCGGGCTCGGTGTGGGCGCGCACCCCGATCTGGTTGGACATCGTGCCCGTGGGGACGAAGACCGCGGCCTCCCTGCCCAGCAGCTCCGCGGTGCGCGCCTCCAGGGCATTGACCGTGGGATCGTCGCCGTAGACGTCGTCGCCCACCGGGGCGGCGGCCATGGCCTCCCGCATGGCCGGGGTGGGCACGGTCACGGTGTCGCTGCGCAGATCGATCATGATCCGCGATACCCCGGGCGGAAGCGGTGGTGTCGCATCACCGCCGCGGGCCGGACGAGCCTGACCCGCCACCGGGCGATCCGCCCGAGGGCCCCGGCGTCACTCCGTCGAGCTGTCGTCGCAGTGCGCGGATCCCGGCGGGACCGACGCGGCAGCACCCGCCGACGCCGGCCGCCCCGCGCGCAATCCAGTCGCGCGCGCCGAGGATCGGCTCGCCGGCCCCGCCGGCGCCGTTTGCGGGCCAGCGCCATGTCCCGGTGTGGGCGTCGTACACCTCCCCGGAGTTGGGATAGGCGATGACGGGAAGATCGGTGCGGGTCCGGATTCGTTCGATCAGCTCGCCGACATGGGCGGGCGCGACGCAGTTCACCCCCACCGCCACCACCCGTTCCGCCCGGTCGCAGAGGCGCGCCACCTCCTCGACCGCCGTGCCGTCCCAGAGACGGGCGCCATCCGCGCAACAGAAGCTCATCCACGCCCACGCCTTCGGCGTCTCGGCCAGAATCCCGAGCAATACCTCGATCTCGAGACCCGAGGGGATGGTCTCGCAGAGGACCAGATCGGCGGCCGAGCGCGCGAAGAGCCGGAAACGGCGCCGGTGAAACGCGTCCAGCACCCTGGGCTCGACGCCGTAGCGGCCATCGTATTCCGACCCGTCCGCGAGATACGCCCCGTATGGGCCGGCACTGGCCGCCACCAGCGGACGCAGCCGCCCGGCCCGGTTGGCCAGATCCGCCCAGTACTGGTCGCGCGCCTCCACCGCCAGCACGACCGAGAGCTCCAGGAAGCCGGCCGCCTCGGCATCGTCGTGGCCCAGCTCGCGGAAGCCGGAAAAGCTCGCCTGATAGCTGGCGGTGGAGACGCAGTCCGCGCCCACCGCGAGGTATTCGGCGTGAATGTCCCGGATGGCGTCCGGGTTCGAGACGAGAAGTTCCGCGGACCAGAGCCGGGCGTCGAGTCGGTGTCCGCGGGCTTCGAGCGCCGTCGCCAGACCCCCGTCGGCGATCAACGGCGATCCGCGAGCGATAAACGGCGCAAGAGGCCCGGTTCTCTCCGTCGACCTCATCCCTCCGGTCCGAGCAGCGTCGCCAGCATCTCCGCGTTGTATCCCACCAGGAGCCGATCCCCGCTGCGCATGGTGGGCGCGCGCAGCTTGCCGAAGCGGCTGCAGAGGAGGCCCACCAGGTCCTCGTCGGCGGGCCGCCCGGCGTTCAGATCGACGTGCACGATCTTTTTCCCCCGGGCGACGTAGAGGTCGCCCACGCCCTCCAGGAGACCCAGGACCTGGTCGCTCGTCACGGGATTGCGCGTGGCGCTCCGCATTTCCTCCGTCGCGATCTCGTTCTGCGCAAGAAACTCCTGCGTGCGCTTGCAACTGGTTCAGCCCGGGCGGTGATATCGCCATTCAACGGACGACGTGGCCATGGATTCCCTCCGAGGAGTGTGCGGCGCGAACGGAAAACGGTTCGGGGGGGCAGCGCCGGCGTGCCCCGACCAAATGTCGAACAACCGGCCTTGCGGCGCTATCGCGGCGGTCCGATTCTTGGTGCGCATCCGGGAGCCGGACGGATGCTGGAGAACCTCCGCGCACGAGAGGCGCAACCTTCCCGCCTGGCACACCGCCGGACGGGAGACCTGTTCGTCGTCCGGACAGATCCGCTTTGGGCGGTGCCGCAAAGGTGCAAGAAAGGAACACACGCCCTTGTCGCGCGGGCGTGGCGAACCCGTGGGGATCAAGATGACCTTTGCCAGACTCGCCGCGTTGGCATGCCTCGCGCTTCCGGCGGCCGACGTCGGCGCGCAATCGCTTGACGACGCAAGATCCGCCTACGCGGAAGGCCGTTTTCTCGAGGCGGCCGAGCTCGCCGAAGCGCTGGCGACTTCCGAGGGCTACGCCCTGGCAGCGCAATCACTCGCGATTCACGCGCACTTCTTCGCGCCAGAGCGTGAGTGGGAGGAGTCGGTCGAGCGCGCCATCCGAATGGGCGACGAGGCCATTCGCGCGGATTCGGCCAACGCCGAGGCTCGCTATCAGGCCGCCCACGCCCTCGGCCGATACGCTCAGGGCGTTGGTGCGGTCACCGCGCTCCGCCAGGGTCTCGCGGGGAGGATCCGCGAGCGGCTCGATGCGGCGATTCGCCTCGATCCCTATCACTGGGAAGCCAGACTGGCGCTCGGCGGATGGCACGCCGACATCGCGGCGGAAGGGTTCGTCGCGCGACGGATGTACGGAGGGAATCGACCGGCCGCCATCGTCCTGTTCGAGCAGGCGCTGCAAATGGCGCCGGAGTCAAGGGTCGTGCTGTACGAGTACGCCATCCGGCTCCCCGATCTCGACGAGGAGAACGGCGAGGAGCGGGCGCGGGAAATGCTCGATACGGCGGCTCGATTGCCGATCGTCGACGCGTATGACGGGCTCGTCCAGAAGTTGGTACGGGAGGGAATCGCGAGCCGGGAAGGCGGATAACCCCGAATCCCCGGCACCCGACCATGCGAATAGCGATCACCACCGGCGGCGGAGACGCGCCCGGCCTCAACGCGGTCATACGCGCGGTCGTGCTCGCGGCACGGGCGCGGCGTTGGGAGGTGTTCGGGATCCGGAGGGGCTATTCGGGTCTCTTCCAGGCGGGCTACGGGGGGGTGGTGGTGCTCGACGAGGCCGCGGTCCGCGGAATCACCCACGAGGGGGGCACGATCCTCGGGACCACCAGCCGGGGCAGCCCGTTCTCGTTCCAGGTGACGCAGCCGGACGGATCGGTCCGCACCGTGGATCGTTCCGGGGAAGTCATGGATCGATTCCGGGAGATGGGAATCGACTGTCTCATCGCCATCGGCGGCGACGGCTCGCTCAGGATCGCGCGCGAC
>JAAXGM010000021.1:0-2998 GCA_012267435.1 Gemmatimonadota bacterium | reverse complement strand
GTCCAGACCGCGACCGACGCCATCGACAAACTCCATTCCACCGCCGAGGCGCACGAGCGCATCATGGTCGTGGAGCTGATGGGACGGCACGCCGGCTGGATCGCGCTCTTCGCCGGCCTCGCGGCGGCCGCGGACGTGATCCTCATCCCGGAGATCCCCTACCGGCTCGACCAAGTGGTCGAAGCGATCGAGGCCCGATGGAGCCGGGGCCACGAGTACGCGATCGTGGTCGTGGCCGAGGGCGCTCTTCCCGTGGGCGGAGAAGCTTCATACCTGGAAGACGACGCCGGCCTGAAGCGCCGACTGGGAGGAGCCGCGAAGCTGTTGAGCCGCCAGCTGAGGGAACGCACCCGCCACGAGACCCGCAGCCTGGTGCTGGGACACCTGCAGCGGGGCGGCGCGCCGACCGCCTACGACCGCATCATCTCCCTTCGCTTCGGATCCGCGGCCATCGAACTCGCCGAACGCGGACAGTTCGGCTGCATGGTCGCGCTGGAGCCGCCCGACGTGAAGGCGGTGCCCCTCGCGGACGCCGTGAGACATCTCAAGACGGTGCCAACCCGGGGAGACGTCGTGCGGACCGCCCGGGCGCTGGGGATTTCGTTCGGCGACTGATCCGGGAGGCATGGAGCCCGGGTCTGCGGAGGAGCCGGTCCCGGTCTACCTGGCGTGGTCCGGGTGGCCATTGCCGAGTCCTGCGAGCTGCAGGAGCCGCAAGGCGTTGGTCGAGGTGGCGATGCCGGTTCTGAGACGGTAGTCGAAGGTGAGTCCCTCGCTCCCGTCGCCGACGGATTCGGTCAAGTGGACGGGAACGGCCCTCACGTTCAGGTCTTCCGCGTCGGCCAGCGACAAGTCGTGGGTCGTCACGGCGCCGATGGCACCCGAGCGGAGCAGCCTTCGCAGAACGGTTCGCGCGGCGATCCTGCGCTCGGCGCTGTTGGTCCCCTGGAGGATCTCGTCGAGGAGGTAGAGGAATCCGGGACCCCCGCACGCTGCGCCATCCGCCGAAGCCCCTTCTCCGGCACCGGGACCGGGTGCCGCGCCGGCTGCCTCGGCCGCATCCACGACCTGCTTGAGGCGCTGCAGTCCGGCCATGAAGAACGACACGCCGTCGGCGAGGGAGTCCGCGACATGCATGCTGGTGACGACGCGCAGCGGTGGAAGGCGGAGAGCTTCGGCGCACACCGGTCCGCCCGCCTGACCGAGCACGACATTCAGGCCGACGGCCTTCACGAGCGTGGACTTCCCGGACATGTTCGATCCCGTCACCAGCAGAAACGAGCCTGCCGGGCCCACCTCCACGTCGTTGCGCACGCAGAGTTCCGGAGCGAGAAGAGGATGGCCCAGCGCATCGCCTGAGGTCTGAATCCCGGTGGAGTCAGGGGGTGGCGCGGCGCCCTTAGGGTACGCGGCATCCTCCGCACGCTTTCGCGTCGGTGCATAGTTCGTCTCCCATAGGCCCGTTTCCAGCCCCTGCTCATCGAACCGGACGTGCGGATCTCCCGCATCCGGCTCTCAGTCGGGATCATGCCTTCGCCCACGGAAGGTTCTTGGTCGTCAGCCCCAGGCGCGTAAGGCCGTGGTGCTTCCACAACCTCTGGTCGGGAAAGCGCATGCCCCCCCCGATCGCGCCTTGTGCTTCCGGCAGAACCACTGTCGCAGCCGCCCGACCGCGTGCCGATCCACAGCCCTGTATGCTGGACCAACCCGTCCAAGATCGAAGTAGTTCGCCCACCCCGACATCATCCGGTTCAGGCGCCCTACGACTTCCTCGGCTTCCAGCCATCCGTGTCTGTAGTCCGTTTGCTCACTGATCCTGCGGCAGATGCTCTGAACGCTCGCCTTGCTCGGCCGGGTGCCGATGCACCGGCTTCCGTCCTTCGGCCGATAGTTCCAGCCGATGCGGTATCCAAGGAACTCAAGGGGCTCCTCGGGGCATCGGAGGCATCGGGTCCTCCGCGCGTTGACCGGTAGCTTCAGCCTCTCCATGAGCCGGCAGACCGCCGCGCGCATTTCCGCCGCCGGGGCCTTGCCGAGCACACAGAAGTCGTCCGCATGGTTCACGATCTCCGCACCGAAGCGCCGGGCATGGCCCAGCTCTTTCCAGCCAAGGATGAACCGCCGCATGTGGATGTTGCTCAACAGCGGCGAGATGGGTGCTCCCCGCGGAGTACCCTTTCGTTCCCTTCGCGCCCGGTTCGTGCGGCGAGTGCCGCCCCCACCGTCCTCCTCGACCACCGGCATCTCCAGCCACGCCTTGACGAGTCCGAGCATCCGTCCGTCGCTCACGCGCCGCGCGATGCTCCTCATCAACTCCGCGTGCGGTATCTCACCGAAGTAGTTCGCGAGGTCCGCGTCGACCACTTGGTTGCGGCCCTTGTGCAGCAGGTGGTGGACCCGCCTGACCGCGTCCTTGGCGCTTCGTTCCGGCCGGTATCCGTACTGCTCCGGCTCCAGGTCCGCCTCGAAGATCGGCATCAGCACCAGCATCGCCGACGTCTGCGCAACCCGGTCCCGCAGGCATGGAAATGCCCAGCGGACGGAACTTCCCCGGCTGCTTCTTCGGGATCAGCACCTGTCGCACCGGACTCGGCCGGTGGGTGCCTTCCCTCAACTCCCGCGACAGTTCCCCGACCCAGCGTTCCACCCCGTGCGCCTTGGCATCCGCGACCGTGACACCATCCACGCCTGCCGCTCCGCCATTGCGCCGGACCAGCGCCCATGCCGCCAGCAGGAAGTCCTTCCTCCATACCTTGTCGACGAGGGCGTGAAAACGCCGGTCAGGTTCTCCCTTCGCTTTCGCGTGTGGCACGGTCTGGAGTTTCCGAACGCTCGCCGACCCTCTTGGACTCCCGTCAGTGGTCATGTCCCTGCCTCCTTTCCGTACCGCTCCCAACTCAGGGCCCCTTCCCTCGGCGGGCATTACCCCGCGTCCCCGGTACCACGGGCCCATCCGCCACCCTGCCGGCCCGGCCTGCCCCTCGCGGGGTCCCGGTTG
>JAAXGM010000142.1 GCA_012267435.1 Gemmatimonadota bacterium | reverse complement strand
GGGACGGCCAGCGTCACCCAGAACATCGAGGGCTCCTGTCACCTGCTGATCGTCGAGGTCACGCCCGCAGAGGACTACTGCTTCGCGGGCGAGGGCCTTGCCCCCAGGGACCCGCTCCCCACGACCTGCGCGAGCGGCACGACTTGGACGGTGCTGCGCTGGGCCGACATGACGTTCTACGTCTACTTCGCGCCGACGAGCTTCCCCTACGACACCTTCGACACGACGGGCGCGGTGACCGCCTCCGGCTCCTACGTCTTCCTCACCGAGGGTGCCGCCTCCGCCCTCGATGGGGAGAGCGACGCCGTTCTGCACGTGGTGACGACCTACGAGGAACTGCGCGAGGAGGAGGGCCTGCTTCGGCTTCACCTGACGGACGCGGGCGGAGCCTCACACGCGGACTTCTACGCCACGGTCGCGGTGGGAGACATCCTCGAGTGGCGCAAGGCGGACGACTGCTTCACCCGCTACACGGTGACAAGCATTCCGGCGCTGGCGGCGGACGCCGGTTACCGGGAGTTCGGGGTGGCGCCCGTAACGTACGCCTTCACGGGCTGTAGCGGGGCGCTTGCCGCCCCTGCCGGCGAAGGGGCGAGGGAGGCGAGCGCGACGGCCCCCGTCATCGCGGTGGACGTAGGCTTCGGCGACCTGCCCAACCTCGGCGGGGAGGGCCTGACCGCGCCCGTGGTGCATGGCATCTACCAGCTCGTTCCCGAAGGCTGGAGCGGGGCGACGAAGGCGTATGAGTTGAACGTGGGCCCGGGCGACCCCTCCTACGAGAATCCCGTCTTCGCCGAGGGTCTCGCGGAGGCGCGCGAGCTGCCCTACTGGCGCGAGCCGGACCTGCCCGCGGGCTGGAGTTTTTCCTACGCCGTCAGCGGCAACCTCGCCGGCCCGGCCCGCGGCTACACCGCCGAGTATGTGCGGGCGGACGGCTACCGAGCCTTCACGCTGGAGGGCTACCACGCCAGTTCCCGCTACTACGCCGAGGAGGCGTCGTACGAAGTCGACATTGCGGTCACCGGTGGGAAGGGGATCATGGTCCTGGAGGCGAGGACCATCGCCGGGCGGCCCGCCCTCGTCCTCTACAGCCCACCCGGGCCGAAGCACTCGTGGAGCGCGGGTGTCGTGGTGTGGGTCTACGACGCGGCCACGGAGAGTGAGTACTACTTCAGAGACGGTGATCTCTCCGTGACGGGCCGCGACGACCTCGATGTCGCGATCGCGATCGTCGAGAGCCTCTTCGATTGAGGCGATGAAGGCCCGGGTCGCGGTCGCCGTCCTCTTCTTCGCCGTCACAACCGCGGTGGCGCTGGCGCTGCCGGCGCTGCGGCCGCCGGCGGGGCCGGTGACGGAGGCGCAGGCCGGCGCGGCCAGCGCGAGCTACGAGATCGAGGTGTTCCCCGGGGTGGGGGCGACGGGTACGCCGACGAACCTGGGCCTGACCAGCGGCTGGCATGACGAAACGATCGATCCAACCTTCGGCGGGATCGACATCGGCGCAGGCCGGGGGACGGCCGTCCACGCTGTCTTCCGGGTGCTGAAGACGCCCTCCGCCAGGGCCTACTACGGGAGAGTCAGCAAGGTGGTCGGTTCCGGTGACGGCTGCCGGATGGTGGAGGTGGAGGTCTGGGAAGCCACGCTCTCGCCCGATGGTCTCCCTGTCAGCGAGAAGGAACTGGGTCGCGTGCGGTACGTCCACGTGGTACCGAAGTCGGGCCTGAGCACGAGGGACGTGATTGCGCTCGCTTCGGGCGCCGATGCGGAGCCGCTGGGGGAGGTTGTCGCCTTCACGAAAGACGGCGCGTCCTGCCCCAATGACGGCGACCATCTCCACCAGTCCGCCAACGTCAACAGCGCGACGACCAGCATGTGGCGCAA
>JAAXGM010000141.1 GCA_012267435.1 Gemmatimonadota bacterium | reverse complement strand
GGGTTGATCCAGCTCACCTGCGACGGGTCGGGGGCCACCGCGGTGTCGACGAGGATGCGCTCGAAGGGATGGTCGAGGTCCCAATGGTCGTTCAGGTGCTGTCCGCCACGACGCATTCGTAAATCATTCATAATGAATGTTTTACTCGTGTCTGTCCGATCCTGACTCCCTTGTCGATTCCCCTTTTCCAATCAGGAATCAACGGGACCATCAAGGCCCTCCCCGGGTTTCTCCCCGGGTTCCCGGGTTACCCCCGGGTTCCCCGGCTCCCCGGCTCCCCCGGCTTCCCGGACCCCCGGATCCCGAACGCCCGGACCTACGGTCGTGTAGCCAAGAGCCAAATCATCGAGTCTCGGTTGCGCCGGTGTCGACCGCCGCCTGCACCTGGGCGGAGCCAATCATCGGACACTCGGACTCTGAGCGCCACGCACGGCGTAGCCACTTCCGCACGCGTGCTTGGGCAGCGCTCGTCAAACGGTGCGTGCAAGAGCCGTCGAGGGCTCACGATCAGGCGAGGCAGCCGGCGTTGGCCCGGACGCGGATCTCCGGCGGCCTCGGTCACGCGGCGCGAGCCGCGGCGTCCCAACCACAGCGGTATCGTCGGCCAGCACAGCATCCGCGCGTGCTCCAGACGGGCAATTGTCCGACGATGCCCGACCCCGACTCAGGCCAACAGGAAGTCGTCCGCGGTCAGCTCGGCGGGGCTGACCCCCGACACCGTGAGCACGGCCTCGCCAATCACGACTTCCGCATCGTCACCGTTCGCTCGAATCGTGACGCTCTCCGCGAAGTTGTCGGCGGTGATGTCGACTAGCTGGCGGAGGTCGATTGTGTCCCTGCCGTCGGCGAAGTCCATGACCGTATCGCCATCCCCGAAGGCGAATTTGTCATTGCCGGCCCCGCCTTTCAGGCGATCTTGACCGTCTTGGCCGTTGAGCCGGTCGTTCCCGTCCCCGCCGTCGAGCCAGTCCGCGCCGGCCCCGCCGTCGAGCACGTCGTCGCCCTTGCCGCCCTCGAGTGTATCGTTGCCGGCGTCGCCAATGAGGCGGTTGTTCCGGTCGTCGCCCGTGAGGTGGTCGTTGAAACGACTTCCCGTGAGGTTCTCGATGCCGAGCAGCGTGTCGCCCTCGGCGTGTCCGCCCTGCCCGGTGCCCGCCGCCAAGTTGATCGCCACGCCGGCATCGGAGAGCCGGTAAGCAGCTCTGTCGCTGCCCTCCCCGCCATCAAGCCAGTCCGCGCCGACGCCACCTTCCAGAACATCGTCCCCCCCGCCGCCGTCGAGCGTGTCCGTACCCTTGCCACCCCATAACATATCGCTGCCTGTTCCGCCTTGCAGCCTGTCGCCACCCTTGTTGCCCCACAGAGCACTTCCGGCGCTAGGGTCACCGGTGCGAGCCGTGAGGATGTCGGCGTGGTCGGACCCGCGGACGCTCTCGATACCTGCAAGCGTGTCGCCCTCGGCATGGCCGCCCTGAGCGGTGCCCATCGCCAGGTTGACCGTCACGCCGGCATCGGATCGCACATACTCGGCCGTATCGCCCCAGATGAAGAATCTCCCAGGAACCGTGGTGTATCCGTCATCATCACCGCCACCGAGCACGTCGGCGCCCGGCCCGCCGTCGAGCCGGTCATTGCCGGCCAGGCCGCTGAGTTCGTCATCTGCAGGCCCACCCCGCAGCACGTCATCGCCGTCCGAGCCAACAAGAATCGCCATTACGGTGTACCCTCCATCTCCAGTACACGCTCAGGACAGCCGGGACGCTGTCCGACGATGCCGGATCCTGACCCCGCCCGCACACCAACGGTGCCGCCCGGCGACCGCGCTTGGCGAGTCCGGCCAGCATCAGACGGGATCCTACAACAGTCGACGGTCGGGGATAATCTGAGCGGGAGAGGCTCACTTAGTCCGACCCCATCACCGACCTTGCCGCGATGGTTGCCGGCCGTAGCGCGGGATCTGGACCGGGAACGGGTCAGGCGCAGCGGTTCGTTCGTCGGCCAGGAACCGGTAAACGGAATTCCGAGAATACCGGCATCAGGCGCGTCACGGGAGAGAGCGAGCGGCAGGGAAACTGAACGAGAGCGCCGGGAATGCGAACATCCCGTGGCAGGCTGAGGGAGGCGGTCGAATCCGAATCTCAGTAGAGAGAGATGAGCGACCGGAAAACGGCTTGGCTCATGACACTTGGCGGTCATGAGCCAGCCGCCCCAATGTGCGTACATTGGGGCTGGCGAGGGGACGCTGCGCGTCCCCTTCGGACCCCTTGCCCAGCGCGTCCTGCCGGCGCTTCAGGTCAGGTTCGGCTCCTCGCCGACACCGGCACCGCGTCGACGTAGTCGAACATGGCACCTGCGCGGTCGTGCTCGTTGCGCTGGACCGCGATCGCCGTCGACACGATCGGCACCGGGCCGACGACGGGCGCGGACGGTGCTCCGCGACAGAGCCGGCATGGAGCTGCTCTTCGTTCGTCGTGAAGAGCGGGCCAGCCTTTCTGGCTGGCCCGCAAGAGCGACCCCGCACGGTCGGCCGCGGCTGTCACCGAAGGCCGGAGCGAAGCGCAGGACCGCGCAGCGGTTGACGGCCGTGGTCGACCGTGCGCTGCCCGACGCCGAAGATCGCCCGGCGCTCATGCCAGTGCCGGCACCAGCGACGGCCGCATCGACGGCGGGTCCGAACCGACGGGCCGTATCTCCGTTACAGGGGTCGAGGGGGTGGCGCCCCCCGCCAGCCCGATGTAGCACAGCGGGTATGCTGGCTCATCGCTACCAACGGTTGCGATGAGCCAGCATACGGTTCCCTCGGATCGTCGTGCGCTGGCCTCTCGCTCACCGCCCGGATCGCCCTCGTCGCTCTCCGGGATCGTATCGCGTTCGTGTCCCGGCTCGATGTCGTTTCCCGCTCGATCTCCCGAGCGCCTGGATGTCCGTCGGTGCTCTCGTTCTTGTTTCCTGCCTGACCTGTCCGGGCGTCGGTGTGGTTGATCGGGGAGGCAGGAATCGGATTCGGGTTCAGCGGGGGGCAAGGTGTTGCGGTTCCGGCGACTCCGCGTCCCGCTGGTTCAGTGGCGAGAGGTCGGTTCCTCGATGAACTCGCCCCAATCGGCCATGAGCCGATCCCGCGCTCATCCACGCATTCTCTCACAGAACCCCTTGGTCGACCTTGGTCGGGTTCGGGAGGTGCAAGATGATGGGATGGGGATGTGTCTCACGGGCCGCGGCTACTTGCGCGGCACTGACGGTCATCGCGATCTCCACACCGGTGCGCGCACAGGAGAGCGACACAGCCCGGACGGTGCCCGCACAGTCCGGCGACGTACTGGAGTTGCAGTTCGGCGGTGGGTACCTCTTCCGAGACGCCGACTTGGCCTCGTTGCCGAGCGTGGAGCTCGGTGTGGTCCTGTGGTGGAGCCAGTCGTGGGGGTTCTCGCTCCGGCGCTCAACGACCATCGGAGAGCACATGGCGTCGTACGACTACGGCGACGGCACGCGGACCGGAGGCCGCAGTTTTCGCCACTGGACGGGCACGCTACGGTACCGCCGCGCCCTGAGCCCGACACTGGAGTTGAACCTCGGAGCAGGACTGACGACAGGTGCCTACGACCATCTAACCTGGCATCCCGGCGGCCGGCCGGATTCGCCGGAGGTTCGGACCCAGGGGGGCGTTGGCGGACCCGTGGGCGAGGTGCTCGTCGGTCGGCGGCTCGCGCCGCGACTGAGCGTCAAGGCCGGGTTCGCCGTTTATCCTTTCCTCGGCGAACGCACGGCGCTAGTGCCCGTCGCCCTCGGGGTCGTGTCCTTCTAGAAGGCCGCGTGGGACCCGCGAGTACCGTGTCAGCGGCGCCGCGAGTCCGCCGCTGAGTGCAGCCCGTACAGATACGCGGCCCACTCGTCCATCAGCCGCCGACGCCGCTCGAACAAGTCCGACCTTGCGTAGGCGGCCTCCACCTTGTTGCCGACGATGTGGGCGAGCGCCGCCTCGATGACCTCGCGCCGGTNNGTCCCGGAACGACGACCGGAAGCCATGCGGAACGGCCGGGATCCGCTGACGCTCCAGCAGTCGGCGTAGCACCTTCTCGTCGAGCGGCTCGCCGCCGCCGTTGGTGAACACCAGCGGATCGCCGCGGTCGCCGAGCGGTCGCGCCGCGTCGAGGATCTCCACGGCGCGGCGGCACAGGGGCACCCGGTGCTCGCGGTTCGCCTTCATCCGCGCGGCCGGGATGGTCCACACGTGCGCCGTCGTGTCCATCTCGGTCCACCGCGCCCAACGGACCTCGCCCCATCGAGCGGCCGCCAACACCAGGAACTCGAACGCCAACCTGACCGCCTCGGTCGCGTCCGACGCCCGCACCGTCGCGACGGCTGCGGCCACGTCCCGATGCGGCAGCGCCCGCATGTGCCGCACAACCTCGTTCTGCTTGCCGAGCACCGGCAGCACCCGGTCGCAGGGGTTGTCCGATCTCAGATTCACGGCGATGGCCCACTCCATCACCGCGCTGATACGCTGGCGGACGTTCCGCGCCGTCTGAGCCTTCACGTGCCAGATCGGCGTGAGGACCTCCAGCACGTCGGCGCTCGCCACCTCGGAGACAGGTCGGCTACCGATGCGGGGGAAGGCGTGGAGTTCGAGGCTGTTCAGCCAAGTCCGCGCGTGTGTGGGACTCCGCCAGCCGGCCCGCTTCTGCTCGACGACGCGGGCCGCGGCGTCGGCGAAGGTCGGCATGCCCTCGGCGCGGCGCTTCTCAGCAAGCGGATCGCCGCCCTCGCGGGCGAGCTTGCGGTTGGCCAGCGCCCGTTCCCGCGCCTCGGCGAGCGGGACTAGAGCGGTGCTGCCGAGTCCGAGTTCGCGTTTTCGGCCTCGGATGACGATCCGCTGGACCCAGCTTCGGGTGCCGGTGGGCTGGACGACGAGGTACAAGCCCTGCCCGTCGCAGTGCCTGCCGGGCGGAGCGGAACGGATGAAGGCGGCCGACAGCGCCCTGTCGGGGTGCCGGCCTCGGGGCTTGTGCCTTCGCGGTCTGCTCGCTGTGGCGTATCCGCTCTCCACTCCCATATCATATACGGGATGCCAGCGGATTACGCAAGTCGGCCTGACCGGTTCAGGTTGCCGGCGATGAGTCGTAACCATTTACTATTCAGATACTTATGTATGACTCTGCACCGTGCCGAACGTCTGTGGACTCCGGGCATCCGTTGAGGTGCTGGTAGTACCAGCGGATCTCGCCGGTGCCGGCGTCGAGGGCCAGCGTCGAGTTGTGGTACAGGTGCTGGAGGTCGACCCCGCCGAGCATGAACTTCGGCGCCGGCGAGGTGACCGACGTCCCCACGTAGATGAGGTCCAGCGCGGGGTCGTAGCTCGGGACCATCCACGCGCCGACGTGCGTGCGCTCCTCGAACGGCACGCCGCCCCAGCTCTCGTCGCCGGGCTCGCCGGGCGCCGGGACCAGCCGCCGCCGCCACACCTCGGCCCCGGTCAGCGCGTCGTGGGCGACGACCACGCACGCCTCGGGCCCGCCCCGCGGCAGGCAGCTCCGGCCCGAGACGGCCAGCCCGTCCGCGATGATCGGTCCCGCGCCCTGCATCGCCGCGTTCTCGCGGTAGTCGAGGACCTGCGTCTCCCACACCATCTCGCCGGTCCCGGCGTCGAGGGCGAAGACGTGGGTGTCGACGCTCGTGTCGATGATGAGCCGGTCGTAGATGGCGATGTTGCGGTTGTTGGTGACGAGCGAGCCCAGCAGGTACTCGCGGGCGTCGCCGGGCACGTCGCGCCGGTGCTCCCAGATGAGGTCGCCGGTCACCGCGTCGATGGCCTGGATGACGTCGTTGGGGTTGGGCATGTACAGCACCCCGCGGTAGGCGAGCGGGGTGCCCGACTGGAACCCCTCGGTGAGCCCCCGCGACCACACCATGCGCAGGTCGCCGACGTTCCCGCGGTCGATCCGGTCGAGCGGGCTGTAGCCCCACCCGTCGGTGGTGCGCCGCCATGTCAGCCAGTCCTCGGGCGCCGGGTTCTGCAGCATGGCGTCGGTGACCGGCACGAAGTCGCCGGCGGGCTGCGCGGCGACCCGCGCACCCGAGCCGAGGACCAGAACCGCCATGCAGGCTGCCGACACGCTCCGCCACACGGGGCACGTGCTGTTCATTGTCAGCTCCCGTTCCTCTGAATGCGTATAGAGCGGACAATACACGTGTTTCCTGACGGACGGTGCCGACGATGAAGAGAAAGCTGACGATTACCGTGGACGGGGAGCTGCTTCCGCATGCCAAACAGTACCTGTGATGCTGGTCGACACCGACTTGCTGATCGACATCGTAGGGCTACACGGGCAATCGCCACCACGCAGGCTCAGAAGCGGTAGCTCGCCCGGGCGGCCACCTGCGCCGTGTCGAGGGCGCCGTAACCGCGGAGGACCCGCAGCCAGCGGATGTCGACGCCGACGCCGAGTCCGCGCCACAGTCGCACGTCGACGCCGCCTCCGAGCGTGAGCGCAAGTCCAAGCTCCGAATGCTCGATCGGGATCGCGAGCGGGATCGGGATGAAGAAGCTGGGGCGTTCCGTCACGCGGCCGATGCCCCCGCCACCGGTGAGATACGGAAACAGCCTGCCGTCCGCGATGGGAAACTCGACGGTGAACTTCGTGAGGAACGCGGTCACGTCCCTGTCGCCGCTTTCGAAGGAGAGGGGGAGGGGATGCAGCGGAAAATCCTCAGCGAACGAGGCGGCGCCGGCCTCGGCGGGATCCATGTCGAGCGCGGGGATGCCGAACTCCGGGGTGTCGAACCAGAACGGCCGGAGCGGCTCCGCGCGGCCGCTACGGCCCGCCAGGTGCGTCAACTCGACGTCCAGCCCGACGTGCCGTGTCAGGCGGAGGCCCGCTCCCGCGCCTGACAGGACGAAGGGCCCGTCTCCGAACCCGCCGCCGGCCAGACCGTACACGCGGCCGCCGGTCTCC
The DNA here is from genome assembly GCA_012267435.1 of Gemmatimonadota bacterium. Lineage (GTDB taxonomy): Bacteria > Gemmatimonadota > Gemmatimonadetes > Longimicrobiales > Gaopeijiaceae > BD2-11. Next base: position 232 of record JAAXGM010000141.1, on the reverse strand, counting down.
GGTACGGCCGGCTGCGCCGCGGCGAACCCCGACGCCAGCACGATGGTGACGAACGCCGCAATGCCGAGGATGCGTCTGGCTATCCGCAAGTGTCCTCCCCGAGTCGCCGGTTGGCTCCCTTCCGACTGTAGCACGTGCCAGGAGTCCGCGCCGTAGAACGGTGCAGGCTCCGCGAGGCGCGCACGGCGCGCCTCGGCGGTAGCGGCGCGGGGCTATGGGGTCCCCGCAAGCG
>JAAXGM010000140.1 GCA_012267435.1 Gemmatimonadota bacterium | reverse complement strand
GCGCAACTGGTCCGGGTACGCCGTCGCGCTCAGCTACGAGCCGAGCCACGAGTACGAGTACTACGCCGTGCGCGGCGGGGCGGCGCTCTTCGACATCTCGCCCCTGCGCAAGTACGAGATCGCTGGGCCGGACGCGGCCGCGCTGGTGGACCGCGTCGTCACGCGCGATGTGGGCGATTGTCCGGAGAGGCACGTGCTCTACAGCCCGTGGTGCGACGAGGCGGGCAAGCTGATCGACGACGGGACCGTGCAGCGCCTGGACGCGGACCGCTTCCGCGTCACGGCGGCGGATCCATGCCTGCGCTGGTTCCAGGACTGCGCGCTCGGAATGGACGCCGGCGTGCGCGACATCTCGCTCGAGCTGGCGGCGCTCGCCCTTCAGGGGCCCACGTCGCGGGACATCCTGGCCGGGCTGGCGACCGGCGCGGACATCGCCTCCCTCCCGTATTTCGGGCTCACGGAGGGCAGAGTGGGGTCGGTTCCGGTCACGATCACGCGGACCGGCTACACGGGTGATCTGGGATACGAGATCTGGGTGCGTCCCGAACACGCGCTCGACCTCTGGGATGCGCTCATGGAGACGGGGCGGGGGTACGGCATCGCCCCGGCCGGGCTCGACGCCCTCGACGTGGCGCGCATCGAGGCCGGGCTCCTGCTCAAGGAAGTGGACTACGTGTCGGCGTGGACGGCGCTCATCGAGTCGCGCAAGTCCTCGCCCTACGAGGCCGGCCTGGGATGGGCGGTCCAGCCGCGGGCCGGGCGCGACTTCGTGGGCGGGAGGGCGCTTGAGCGGGAGGCCGCGCAGCCCTCCAAGTGGGTCTTCGCGGGGCTGGAGGTCGACTGGCCGCGCATCGAGCGGCGCTTCGCCTCGGTCGGGCTGCCCCCGCTGGTGGCGGGCCGGGCGTCGCGCGAGCCGGTGCCGATCTTCGCCGCCGGCACCCAGGTCGGCTTCGTGACCAGCTCCACCTTCTCGCCCATCCTCAAGAAGTACATCGCTCTCGCGACGCTCCAGCGCGATTTCGCCAAGCCGGGCAGCCGGGTGGACTTCGAGCTGACCGTGGAGTTCGTGCGCCACGAGGTGCCGGCCACGGTGGTGAACACCCCCTTCTTCGATCCCGTGCGCAAGCGCAGCTGAAGGTCGATGACCCGCACCTACGACGCGATCGTGATCGGCGGCGGGCACAACGGCCTGGTGCACGCGGCCTACCTGGCGCGCGCGGGTCTGGACGTTTGCGTGCTGGAGGCGCGACCGCTGGTGGGAGGCGCCACCGTCACCGAGGAAATCTTCCCGGGCTTCCGCTACAGCGTGTTCTCGTACGTGGTGAGCCTTATGCGTCCGGAGATCATCCGCGAGCTGGACCTGCCGCGGCACGGGCTCACCATCCTGCCGCTCGAGAGCACGCTCACCCCGCTCCCGGACGGCGACCGGCTCTACCGCGACGGCGACCACCACCGCACCTGGCGCGAGATTGCCCGCTTCTCCGTGCGCGACGCCGAGGCCTACGACGACTACGGTCGCTCGCTCTTCTTCATGGCGCGCGCGGTGAAGTACCTGCTCGACATCGTCCCGCCCGATCCCGTCCGGCTGGGCCCTCGCGACATCTCGGGATTGATTCGGCTGGCCCGGCACTTCCTGGGGCTCGAGCCGGAACAGCTGCACCTGCTCGTGAAGCTGATGACGATGAGCGCGGCGGACTTCCTGGACGAGTGGTTCGAGACCGACGTGCTCAAGGCCACCCTCTCGGCGAGCGGGATCATCGGGACCTTCCTGGGTCCGCGCTCGCCGGGCACCGCCTACGTCCTGCTCCACCACTACATGGGAGAGATCGACGGGCACTTCCGGGCGTGGGGCTTCGCCAAGGGCGGGACCGGCGCGGTCGCGGAGGCGATCGCTTCGGCCGCGCGCGAGGCGGACGCCGAAATCCGCACCGGCGCGCCGGTCGCCCGGGTGCTGGTGCGGAACGGACGCGTCACCGGGGTGGCTCTGGCCAACGGGGACGAGGTGCGCGGAGAGGTGGTCTCGTCCAGCCTCGATCCCCGCCGCACCTTTCTTGACCTGCTCGAAGAGCACGAACTTCCCGGAGAGCTGGTCCGCGCCGTGCGCGCGTTTCGCTTCCGCGGCTCCTCCGGAAAGGTCAACCTTGCGCTCGACGCCGCCCCCGACTTCACCTGCATGCCGGGCCACGGCCCCCATCTTCGGGGCGCCGTCTCCATCAGCCCGTCCATCGACTACCTCGAACGCGCCTACGACGACGCCAAGTACGGGGATTACTCGAGGGAGCCCTACATCGACATCGTCATTCCCTCGGCGATCGATCCCGGGATGGCGCCGCCCGGCAAGCACGTCATGTCCTGCTTCGTCCAGTACGCGCCCTACGAGCTGCGCGAGGGAAACTGGGACGACGGGCGCGAGGCCTTCGGCGACGCCGTGGTCGACACGCTGGCCCAATACATCCCGAACCTGAAAGACATCATCCTGCACCGTCAGGTGCTCACGCCGCTGGACATCGAGCGCACCACGGGGCTTTCGCAGGGGAACATCTTCCAAGGCGAGCTGAGCCCGTCGCAGCTCTTCTTCCTGCGTCCGGCCGCCGGGTACGCGAAGTACCGCACGCCGGTGCGGGGCTACTACCAGTGCGGCTCCGGGACGCACCCGGGAGGCGGCATCATGGGCGCGCCGGGGAAGCTCGCGGCCGGCGCCGTGCTCGCCGATCTGGGGCGGGGACGCCGGGGGAGGGGACGGTGAGCCAAGTCGTACGCGCCTTGGCCGGGCGGCCGAATGTCGGAATGGGTCAACGCGGCGTCACGCGAGCCCGCGACGCCTACGACGCGGTCGTGGTGGGGTGCCGGGCATCACGCGTTGGTCACCACTGCGCTGCTCGCTTGCGCGAGTGCCACGTCACGGTCCAACCGGACCGCAATGGTGCGCCGCTGCGGACGATTGAGGAGCTTGGCCCCAACGCCGGTGGAGCGTTCACCAGCTTGTCCCTACCGAGGGATCGCGGTATGGTCATCGCCTCTTGAATGCGTTCACGGATGCAGCAGACGGAGGTGGCCATGGCGTGGTTCACGGCTTTCGCGTATGCGGTCACACTTGGATTCGTTCTATACGGAATCATCACGTTCATCGGCGCGCAGCTCATCTGGTTCGGGAAGAGGCGTCTCGGACCGATAATCGGAAGACCCTTCATCCCACTCTTGACGCCGGTCGACGGCTTGGTCAGCGCTGTTATCGGTTGGGGAGTGATCGCGCAGGCATGGTTCTTCTTCGAGCTCGGCCAAGTTCCCATGCTACTGGCCGGTCTTGCGTTGTTGATCGACCTAAGGCAAGAAGGCGACCCAGGACTGAATCACAACGCGAGGACCCTCAACCGCTCCGAGATAATGCTCCTCCTCATCGTTTTGCTGGGAAACGTCGTTCGTTGGCTCGTATACGATCATGAGATCAGGTGGGTTTGAAGGGCTGGCGGCATCGCGCGCGTACGCTGGTCTCTCCAGTCTCTCTAAGAAGCTGGGAGGGCCACTCGCGCTTAGAGGGTGATCGCCCTGACCAAGTCTTCCATCGTGGTAGCCGCGCCATTCTGGGTGTTGCGTCAGCTGTTCTTGCCCAGGTGGCTGGGTCAACCCGGTTGATCCCCCGTTATGGAACCGTGCAGAATGACCAAGCTTAGCGAAGAACGTGATCGAGATGGGCAGAGCAGTCGGCTCGAAGAGGTTCAAGCCGGTCTCACCGTTGGGCAGATTGCCGTTCCGCGCCCCGAACTTAGGATGTGCAGCGTGACCAGTCGGGTGGCTGACGTTCGGGAGCGAAACCGCGCCCCGGTCTTTGACCATCTCCCCGTGGAGGACGCCGACGGGCACCTGATCGGACTGCTTTCCGACGCAGGCCGTCTTGGCGATGATGGAAGAGTCAGCGAACGCATGGATCCGTTATCCGAGGCGGACTTGATGGGTGCCGGAACGCCCATTGTCGCCCTGATCGACCGAATTCGAGAAAAGCCCTTCTTAGTGGTGTCGACCCGGGAGATCATCGGAATGGTCGCGTGGTCAGACCTGCAGAAGCTTCCGGTTCGCGCAGCCCTTTTCGCGCTGGTAACCGGATTCGAGTTGACGATGTACAAGGCAATCAGGAGCCATTTCGGGAAGCACGACCATTGGACCGATCTTCTGAAGGATGATCGCCTCCGTAAGGCCAAGACAAAGTACCGCGAACGGTGCGACCGCGACAGTGAGGTGGATCTGTTGCTATGTACTCAGTTCTGCGACAAGCGTGACATTATCATCAAGTCCTTCGACTTCGCTATTGGAAGGAAGAAACTGAAAAAGAAGCTCAAGACGATTGAGCGGGTGCGCGACGACGTGGCTCACGTTAACAACTACGCCATGAGCTTCGCACAAGCTCAGCAGCTTGGCTGCACGCTTGGGCACCTTCGCGAGCTTCGTAGTCAAATCCACTCATTTGCCTGTTGACGGATCGCGGATTAGCCCAAAGGCTTCCGCCCGCTCGGCGGCCAACGCGTCGCGAATCCGGTGCACCATGAACCGCTTGGCTGAACGCGCCGTCGGGCCGAGCGGATCGCGCTGTCTGTCTCGACAGGGCCGAGCGGTGCAGCGCGGATGCATCACCGGTCGAATCCCCAAGGGAGTTCGTCTGCGGGTTGCCTGGCCATGAGCGCCTACGACGCGGTCGTGGTGGGCGCGGGACACAACGCCCTGGTCACCGCGGCCATGCTCGCGCGCGCGGGGTGGAGGGTCGTGGTGCTCGAGCGCCGAGGGGTCGTCGGAGGCACCGCCGCGAGCGATGAGCTCTTCCCGGGCTGCCGGGTCAACGTGGCCGCGCAGGACGCCGGCCTCTTCCAGCGACGGATCGTCTCCGATCTCGGTCTCGACACCCGCGGACTCGAGTGGGTGCACCCGCCCGCGGTGGCCACCTCGCTCACCGGCGGCGGAGAGACCCTGACGCTCTGGCGCGACCCCGGACGGTCCCGCGACGAGATCGCGCGTCACAGCGAGGCGGACGCGGAGCGCTTTCCCGATTGGGTCGACTACCTGCGCTCGATGGCGCGTGTGCTGCGGATCGCGCTGGAGCACCCTCCCCCGATCCTCCACGGCGCTTCCGCCAGGGAACGGTTGCGCCAGCTGCGCCCCCTGCTTCGGGCGGCCCGGCTCGGAAGGCGCACCGTCGTGGAGCTGCTGCGAGCGCTCCCGCTCTCGGCGCGCGATCTTCTCGACGACTGGTTCGCCGGCGACTCGCTCAAGGGAATGCTCGCCACCAGCGCCCTTCCGGGAGCCCGCCAAGGTCCGAGCGCCATGGGCGGCGCATTCCGCATGTTCTACCATGCCACCGGGAGCGAGGCCTATGGCTTTCGTTCCTCGGTCTTCGTGAAGGGTGGCATCGGCGTGCTCGCGGAGGCGCTGGCGGCGGCGGCGCGCATGCACGGAGCGGAGGTCCGCACCCGGGCCGAAGTGGAGACGATCCGGATCGAGGACGGGGTGGCCACCGGGGTGCTCCTGGCCGGGGGAGAGGAAATACCCGCCCGCTGCGTGGTCTCCGGCGTCGATCCCCGCCGCACCTTCTTCAGGCTGGTGGGGGCGCCCCGGCTGGGTCCCGAATTCAACCGCAAGGTGAGCAACATCCAACTTCACGGGACCACCGCGGCTCTGCACCTGCTGCTGGACGGGCTTCCGCCGCTGGCGGACGCCGCCGACCGCCTGTCCGGTCACACCCTGGTGGCTCCGGACCTGGAGTACCTCGAGCGGGCCGGTGACGACGCCAAGTACGGCCGTTGCTCGTCGCGCCCGCACCTGGACATGGTGGTTCCGACGCTGCACTACCCCGCCCTCGCGCCCGCGGGCCGCCATGTGGCCTCCATGCAGATCCGCTACGCTCCGTATCGGCCGCGCTCGGGCCGCTGGGAGGACGGCGCAACCCGCGACGCCCTGCTCGCGGACGTGCTCGACGTCCTCGACGAGTTCCTCCCCGGCCTGCGCGCGCGCATCGTCGACCACCGCCTGCTCACCCCGCTCGATTTCGAGAGCGAACTCGGCCTCACCGGCGGCGACGAATACCACGGACAAATGGGCCTCGACCAGCTTCTGTTCATGCGCCCGGTCCCCGGATGGGGCCGGTACCGGACACCGGTGGAACGCCTGTTTCTGTGCGGCTCGGGCACCCATCCGGGAGG
>JAAXGM010000020.1 GCA_012267435.1 Gemmatimonadota bacterium | reverse complement strand
TACCACCTCTACAAGATGCAGAAGTGGATGATCGAGGATCAGATGGAGGGGATCCTCGCCTTCCCCTACAACCGCGACTTCTGGTTCCAGAACGGGGTTGGCAAGCAACGTCTCGGCGACCTGATGGTCAACGCGGACCTGGGACGGCTCATCCGCTACATGATGGAGGCGGAGCAACGGGCGCTGGCCGCGGGAGAAAGCCGTTCCGACGGAATCCGGGCCGCGCGCGACGCCTTCTACAAGGGAGATCCGGCGCGCGACGTCGACCGCTTCTTCCGCGAGCATGGCGGGATCGTGCGTTACGAGGATCTGGCGGGATACGAGAGCCGCTGGGAGGAGCCCCTGGGCACGAGCTTCCACGGCTACGACGTTTACACGAGCGGCGGATGGAGCCAAGGGCCGCGCATCGTCCTGATGCTCAACATGCTCGAGAACTACGACCTGCGGGCGCTCGGCTACAACACGCCGGAGTACATCCACCTGGTTTCCCAGGTCATCAACCTGGCGATGGCGGATGCCCACAGGTACGTGGCCGATCCCGACTTCGCACCCGCGCCCGAAGGACTGTACGGGAAGGCGTACGCGCGCGAGCGCATCGGGCTCATCGACGACAAGAGCGCGTTTCGGGACATGCCGCCGTGGGGAGACCCGGCGGCGATGGCCGCTGTGGCGGACGGCGCGCCGATGAGTTTCGTCGCGTCCGGGGTCCAGGCGTCGGGCCTGCGGATGGCGCTCGGCGGGCTGCGGGGCGCTCGGATGTCGATTCGGGCGGCAGCCGCGACCGCGACCGCGGACGACGATCCCTCGGCCCGCTTGATCGACACGTCGTCCCTGAATGTCATGGACGGCGAGGGCAACCTGTTCTCCCTGACCGAGAGCGACGGCCACACCTTCACGCCCATGATCCCGGGATGGGGCTTCGGGCTCGGCAACCGCATGGGTCAGTTCAACCTGGACCCGGAGCTGGCCAACGTGATGGCGCCCGGCAAGCGCCCGCGCAACACCAACTCGCCCCTTCTGGTGATGAAGGACGGGCGGCCGTTCATGGGGCTCTCCACACCCGGCGGCGACCAGCAGTTGCAGTCGCTCCTGCAGGTGTTCCTGAACGTGGTGGTTTGGGGGATGTCCCCCGAGCAGGCCGTGGACCAGCCCCGTTTCGGCAG
>JAAXGM010000139.1:3191-3582 GCA_012267435.1 Gemmatimonadota bacterium | reverse complement strand
ACAATCTGAGGAACCGGCGGCCGCGCGGCGGGCTCACCATCCACAAGACCCGCCCCGCCCCGGTGAACATCGGTGTGCGCCGCAAGCCGACCCCGAACGGGGAGCCCGGCCACCTGCGCGTCGACACCGTCCACCTCGGCGGACGCGAGGGCGAGAAGGAAGGGTGTCCCAGAAGTAGTTGGAGGTTCCCCGAGGGGAAAGAGAATCGTGGTGGCTCCGGGAGCCTGATTCCAGAATTAGAATCAGGCAGCGAAACCCCAACAGGGAGACCACCACGATGAGGAAAACTACGAGAGGAAGGATCAGCCCGACACGGCTGGGCTGCGGGAGCTGCTGGCGAAGGACGGGCGGGAGCACCTGCTTCCGCTGGTCAACGTCTTCGCGGGGGGGG
>JAAXGM010000139.1:2762-3108 GCA_012267435.1 Gemmatimonadota bacterium | reverse complement strand
GCAGAAGCGGCCTACCACGGCCGGCAGCGGGGCCGGGTGTATCTGGCGGACCGGGCCGTACGGATCGAGAAGCCGCGGCTGCGGGGCCCGGAAGGCGAGGTCGCGGTTCCGGCCTACGAAGCGCTCAGGCGCCCGCCGGGGCTGGGGGAGCGGATGCTTGAGTTGCTGCTCGCCGGCCTGGGCATGCGCTCCTACGGCAAGGCCATCGGCGAGATGGCCGAGACGGCGGGGGTGAGCAGGTCGTCGGTGAGCCGGCGGGCAAAGGAGGCGGCGGGCGAGCGGCTCAAGGAGCTGGCGGAGCGGCGGCTGGACGACCGAGACTACCTGATCGTCTACGTGGACGGGA
>JAAXGM010000139.1:0-2712 GCA_012267435.1 Gemmatimonadota bacterium | reverse complement strand
CTGTTCGTGCTGACGGGCTGCTGAGAACCTTAGGGGGCAACGCCCGTGTCTCCACTCGGCATGTCCGCTATGGCGGGTAGCGCCTATCCTTCCATTCGCCACGCTGGCCGACCTTCAGGCGTCCGCTCCTCAGATCGTCCACTACGCGCTGCTGGACACGGAGTCGCTTTCCGATCATGACGCGGGGAAGCTTGTGCCGTTTCAACCACTCCCTGATCGTGATCTCGGGGATCGTCAGCTGAGCGGCGGCATCTCGGGGGGTAAGCAAGGCGAGTTCATCGCGTTCGGGGGGCACCGCGTTATCCCTCGCCGGGAGCCCGGGACGTTGGATTGGTTGGCGCGAGAGGCTCGCCACGGCGGTCCGCCGAAGGACGGATCTGGCGATGACCCTCGCTTGGAAAGGGCTCCCGTTTTCGCATGCTACCCCACCCACCCGTTGAGCGGTCCGTCTTCCGCCCCCGGGAACCCATGAAAACCACCGGGTGCATGCCATGTACGCCATCGAGTCGCCCCTGATCGCGGGCCGACAACGAATCCGGTTTCCGCAGGTGGACGGTGCCACTCGGGAATCCAGCCACCAAGTCAATCGCTCAGTGGGTGGGTGTCTGGCGACTCCCGCCTTCGGTAACTTGTTTCCCATGCCGTTGTCGTGGGGACGGGTCCATCGCGTTGCCTTGCCTGGTGCCGGCGGCCCGGCCGGTGGTCGTTTCCGCGCGCCGCGTCGCCCGGCCATCCACCCCCGTTCGCGAACTTCCTTCAGGAAGGCAACAAAATGCACAGCCGCCGCATCGCTCCGCTCGCCCAATCCGTTCTCCCGTCGCTCGCGTTCGCTTGCACCTCGATCCTCGCCCCGCAAAGCGCGCTGGCGCAGGACCCGCCCGCCCCCGACGGAGAGGAAAACACGCCCGGGAACGAGGACCTCCCCCTCCCCGTCGACCGCACCGTGTCCCTCGACATGACGGAGGGCAGCTGGATCTCGCTGGACGTGAGCCCCGACGGGCGGACCATCGTTTTCGACTTTCTGGGCGACCTGTTCACCATTCCCATCGAGGGCGGAACCGCGACCCAGTTGACTTCGGGGATGGCGTTCGACGCCCAGCCGCGCTTCTCGCCCGACGGCTCGCGCATCGTCTACACCTCCGACTACGACGGTGGACAGAACGTCTGGATCATGTCGCTCGACGGCTCCGACACCGTGCAGGTGTCCCGGGGCGCGTCGAACCGCACCGAGTCGCCCGAATGGATGCCGGACGGAGACTACGTCGTGGCCGCCATCGGCAACTTCCGGGGCGGGAATCTGCCCAAGCTCAAGATGTTCCACGTGGACGGGGGAGGCGGGATCGAGCTCGTCTCGGAGCCGGACAACATGAAGGTGACGGGGCCCGCGGTCTCGCCCGACGGACGCCACATCTGGTACGCGCGCCGCACCGGCGACTGGCAGTACAACGCGCAGTTCCCCCAGTACCAGCTCGAGGCCTACGACCGCGAGGACGGCGAGCGCTATCCAAAGTCGTCGCGCTACGGTTCGGCGGTGCGTCCCACGCTCTCGCCCGACGGTCGCTGGGTGGTGTTCGGAACCCGCCACGACGAGCACACCGGCCTCCTGATCCGCGACCTGGAGACCAGCGAGGAGCGCTGGCTGGCGTACCCGGTGCAGCACGACGACCAGGAGTCGCGCGCGACGCTGGATGTGCTGCCGGGCATGTCGTTCACGCCGGACTCGCGCCACTTGGTGGTGTCGTACGGCGGCGGGATGTGGAAGCTGCCGGTGGAGGGCGGGGACGCCGAGGAGATTCCGTTCCGGGTGCGGATGGAGCTGACGCTCGGGCCGCGCGTCGATTTCGACTACCCCATCGAGGACACCCCCACCTTCACGGTGCGCCAGATTCGCGACGCGGCGCCGTCGCCGGACGGCGAAATGCTCGCCTTCACCGCGCTCGACCGGCTGTGGGTCTCCGACGCCGATGGCTCAAACCCGAGGCGGGTCACCGACGCCGACCGCTCCGAGCACTTCCCCGCGTGGTCGCCGGACGGGGAATGGATCGCGTACTCGACGTGGGACGGTGAGGCGGGGCACATGTACAAGTCACCGGCCGACGGCCGGGGAGACCCCGAGCGGCTGACCCGCGAGCCCGCCGCCTATTTCTCGCCCGCCTGGGGGCCGGGCGACCGCTTGGTCGCGCTCCGGGGCTTCATCCGCGCCTACGAGAGCCAGGGCGAGGGCGGTGCCCCGGGCAACGAGATCGTTCGGGTGTCCACCGAACCCGACGACGATGACGGAGGCCCCGTGACCGTGATCGCGCCCAGCGACGGACGCCGCGACCCGCACTTCGTCGAAGGCGAGGATCGAATCTTCATGTTCCGCCCGCCGGACGTGCTGGTGTCCGTACGCTGGGACGGGAGCGACGAGAAGGAGCACGTGCGGGTCCGGGGCGCCACCCTCACCGGCGCGACCCAGGGTCTCGCGCCCACGACCGTGCGGATGGCGCCGCGCGGTGACCAGGCCCTGGTGGAGCTTCAGCGCCAGATCTACAGCGTGACCGTGCCCCGGATCGGCATCACGCCCACCATCAATGTGTCGAACCCGGACAACGCCGCCTTCCCGGCCCGCCAGCTGACCGATATCGGCGGCGAGTTCCCGGTGTGGAGCGGCGACGGCCGGTCGGTCCATTGGTCGCTGGGCAACGCCCACTTCGTCTACGACCTGGACGC
>JAAXGM010000138.1:10923-15051 GCA_012267435.1 Gemmatimonadota bacterium | reverse complement strand
GGTGGGCCGGCGGCGGAGCCGGAGCGCGCGCGATTGCTCCGTCGTTGGCGCGGCTCCTGCTCCTGCTGGTGGTGGAGGCCCTCTGGCTCACGCCCGCGGGCGGTCCCCGCCTTCCCCTGCCCGGCTTCGGCCGGGATGGGTTGTCGCGGGAGGCGCTGGCGGCCGCCTTCGCGGCGCAGGAGGAGATCAGCCCGGACCTGCTGGCCATTCCGGGCGTGGTGGGAACCGCGGTCGGACTCGGCGCCGGCGACCGTCCGGTGGTGATGGTCTATCTGGAGTACGCCGCCGTGGACGGGCTTCCCGCCAGCTTCGCGGGCCACCCGCTGGTGCGTGAGGTGACCGGGCGCATCACCGCGCTCGGCGACCTGCCGCTGCCGGCCGCCGCCTCCGGCCCCATCGATCCCAGGGGACCGTTCCCGCGCCCGGTGCCCATCGGCGTGTCCACGGGGCGGACGGGGGTCACCGCGGGCACCATCGGGGCGCGGGTCACGGACGGGCGCCGGACGTACGCCCTCTCCAACAACCACGTCTTCGCCAACCGCAACGAGGCCAACTTGGGCGACAACGTGATCCAGCCGGGCGTCGCCGACGGAGGGAGCGACCCGGAGCACGCCTTCGGCACCCTGGCCGACTTCCAGGAGATCGGCTTCTGCCGCGCCCTGGCCTGCCCGGAAAACCAGGTCGACGGCGCCATCGCCGAAACGTCGCCCGACCAGCTGGCGGCGGCCACCCCCACCAACGGCTACGGCGCTCCCCGGACCGGCACGGAGGAGGCGTCGCTCATGCTCGCGGTGCAGAAGTACGGCCGCACCACCGGGCTCACGCGCGGCAAGGTGACCGGCATCAACGCCATCCTCGACGTCAACTACCGCACCGGCAGGGCGCGCTTCGTCGATCAGATCGTCATTACCGGCCAGGGATTCAGCGCCGGTGGCGACTCGGGCTCGCTGATCGTGACCGACGGCCGCCGGCGCAAGGACCGCCGGCCGGTCGCACTGCTGTTCGCCGGCAGCCCGAACACCACCATCGCCAACCCCATCGACCTCGTTCTCGACCGCTTCGGCGTGAGCGTGGACGCAGGATAGGACGACATGGCGGTGACCATCGAGGACGCGCACCGGCGACTCTCGAGAAAGGTCATGGGACGCCCCGGCGTGGTGGGCACCGCCATCGGGACGGTCGCCGGGAAGCCCTGCCTCAAGGTGTATCTCGCAGGCGGCGGAGGGGGAGAAGGAGCCCGCATCCCCGGCCGCTGCGACGGTTACCGGGTGGTGGTCGAGAAGACGGGCACCATTCGCCGCCTGTGACGAGGCAACCGCGGCGCAGGGTCGTGCAGTCAAAGGGCACCAGCCCGAGCCTCGCCTCCAAACGAAGAAAGGAAAGCGCGATGAGCAACCCAACCGCCCGCTGTCACCGCCTCACGCCCTTCGCCCTCATCACGGCCCTCGGGTTGTCCGGGTGCGCGCAGGATGACGCCGCGGCTCCCGCCGGCACGGTCCCCAGACACGAACTCGGCGAGCCCGAGGCGGTTTCCGGGGACTTCGGGTCCGTGAGCGACATCCGTGTGCGTCGCGACGGCAGCCTCCTGGTCGCCGACGGGACGGGCGGCGAGCTGGTGCTCCTCGACCTGGACCTCGGCACCCGGACGGTGGTTGGAGGCCGGGGCGAGGGTCCGGGCGAGTATCAGGCGCCGACCCGGATCTGGCCGCTTCCCGGGGACTCGACGCTACTGCTGGACGCGAGCAACAACCGCGTCACCGTATTGACGCCCGATCTTTCCTTCGGCGCGACCCGGCCCATGTTCGAGATGGACCCCGCGGGCGGAATCCTGTTGCTGAACCCGCGGGTGATCGATGGCTCCGGGCGCATGTACAACACAACGGGGTTCTCGCTGAACCTCGGTGCGGGCGCGGGAGGCGGATCCGGTGCCGATTCCGTTCCCGTCGTGCGGGCGACGCTCGATGACCTGAACCCGGACACGGTGGCCAGACTCGCGCCCAGGTCCACCCCGCTGGTCGAGATGAGGAGCAACCGGGGCGGCGCGATGACCACGATGCAACGGACTCCCTATTCGTCCTCCGACAGTTGGGGCGTCGCGCCGGACGGAAGCGTGGCGGTCGCGCGGGCCGCGGACTATCACCTGGAATGGATCTCCTCCGACGGATCGATTCGCATCGGAGCGCCCGTGGCGTGGGACGCGGTCCCGGTGGGCCAGGCGGAAAAGGAAGCCTGGGTCCGCGAGCAAAGTGGCCGGTCCGTCCAGATGGCGACCTTCGTGACGGGCGGCGGAGGCGGAGTTTCCCCGAGCTCCGGGATGGCGGGGGCCGCTGCCCGCGCCATGACTCTCGGGGGCGGGAGCGACGACGTGGACGACTACGAATGGCCGGAGACGCTGCCCCCGTTCACGGGGGGCATTCGCATCGACCCCGAGGGTCGCGCCTGGCTGCGCCGCCACCAGCCCGTCGGCGCGCCGTTCCTGTACGACATCTTTACGCCCGACGCCGAGCACGCCGGCACGGTGGAGGTCGCCGAAGGGCATACAGTCATGGGTTTCGGCGACGACGTCGTCTACGCGACCTTCCGGGACGAGGTTGACTTGGCGTACATCGCACGGTATCGCTTGCCGGAGATGTAGCACCGGCGATCCCCGTACGTTCGCCGGATCCGTCCCGCGGGCACTCTCCCCTCCCCCCAACCCGACGCTGACATGTCCGACCCGACCTCCCTTGCGGAGCTGATTACCCGGCGCCGCTCCATAAAGCGGTTCACCGACCGCCAACCCACCCGCGAGGAAATCGAACGGCTCCTCGAGCTGGTCGCGCAGGCGCCCAACCATCGCATGACCCAGCCGTGGCGCTTCCACGTGCTGGGCCCGGCCGCCCGGCGCGGCTATGGGGCGGCGCTGGGGGTGCGCAAAGCCAAGCGGGTCGCCGACCCGGACGCGGCCCGGGAAGTCGTCGAAGGCGTGGCCGCCCGCCACGAGGCGCTGCCCGCCATGATCGCCGTGGCGGTGGAGGTGCACGAGAACCCGGAGATCCGCGAGGAGGATTACGCCGCGACGTGGATGGGCATCCAGAACCTGGCGCTGGCCGCCGAAGCGGCGGGACTGGGCACGCACATCAAGACCGGCGCGGTCATGGACGACCCCAGCTCCCGGGCGGCGGTCGGCGTCCCCGACGGGGAACGCATCGTGGCCATCGTCAACCTGGGCGAGCCGGCGGCCGTGCCGGACCCGAAGCCCCGCGTCCCGGCCCGCGACCTGACCACCTGGGTGGACTGATCGGGCGGGGCCCGCGCCGCATCGGACCGGCGCGCCCGGAAGCCCACTCCCGCGAGTACGCATTCAGCGGGCAACCGCAACCCTGACAATTTCCTTGCACCCGGATCGTTGAGCGGGGCGGCCCGGCCGATACCTTCAATGGTATGCCAAGGCATCGCATGATGACCCGTCCGCGCTGGACGCTCACGCTCACGCTCCTCGGCCTCACGGGTCTCCTGACCGCCGTGCTCGGCCATGAGGCCTGGGAGGCCAGTCGCTCAAGCGTGCAGCTGGCCCGGGAGATCGTTCGGGACCAAGCCCTGTTCGCAGCATCCAACTTCGCCATCGAGGCTCGTGGCGAGGTGACGTTCGAGCTGCTCGAGGAGGGCATCGAAGTCATCGCGTGGAGCGCGGGGCGCCGTGGCGACCGCCCGCTCACGCCGGGTCGTCTGCGCGAGGCGGCGAGAACTCAGCGGTGGGAGGCGATGGATCAGGCATCGCTCTTCTTCCGTCTCGACCCCGACGAAGGCGAGGTCTCGGTCGCCGGAGAGGCGGACTCCGCCCAGGTGGCCTGGGCCGTGCGCGCGGCACGGGAGCACAGCCGCCGAAACCCGGATGATTCCGAGGTGCGGACGCTGTTCACCCCGGAGGGAAACGGCGCGCTCGTTCACAAGCTCACGTACGAAGGCCGGGGGCGATACGCGCTGGAGGGAATGATCCTGTCGCGGGAGGCATTCGCGCCCGCGTTGGCGCGCGCGTTCATGGAGGAGCCCCTGCTGCCGGAAACCTTGACGGGCGGGCGGGCCAACGGGGACATCTTCGTGGCGCGCGTCCGCGATCCCCGCGGCGACGTCATCTACGAATCGTCC
>JAAXGM010000138.1:7134-10916 GCA_012267435.1 Gemmatimonadota bacterium | reverse complement strand
TGGAACTCGGCGTGCGGCCCGAGGCCGTCGATCGAATGGTGAGCGGTGGCGTCCCGAGGTCCCGCATGCCCTACATCGTCGCGCTCTTCCTCCTTACCTCCGGTCTTCTGCTTACGGCGGTGTGGCAACTCCGTCGCGAGGCGGAACTGGCCGTTCTGCGCGAAGACTTCGTATCCAGCGTCTCGCATCAGCTGCGCACGCCGCTGACACAGATCCGGATGTTCGGAGAGACGCTTATGCTGGGCCGGGTGAGGAACGAGACGGAACGGTCGCGGGCGACGGAGATCATCGTCGACGAGTCGAACCGGCTGACCCACCAGGTCGAGAACGTTCTGCTCTTTTCGCGGGGCGAGCGGGACGCGCTCAACCTGAACCCCATCGCAGCGGACGCGGGCGCTCTGGTGGAGAGCGTCGCCGAGAGCTTCGAGCCGCTCGCGCGGGCCGCGGACGCCGGCATCGAGCGACGCATCGAGACCGGCATCGTCTGCACGATGGACGTCGAGGCGACACGCCAGGCCGTGCTCAACCTGCTCGACAACGCGGTCAAGTACGGACCCGCGGGCCAGGCGATCGAGATCGGTGTGCGGCGCACGCCCGGGGAGCGGAATCCCTTCGCGACGATCTGGGTGGAGGACGGAGGGCCGGGCGTGCCCCCGGGTCAGCGGGACCGGGTGTGGGACGCCTACGTGCGGCTCGACCGTGACCGCGCGTCCGCGACCGCTGGATCCGGCATCGGCCTGGCGGTGGTTCGCAGGGTGATCGAGGCCCAAGGGGGACGGGTGCGCGTCGAAACGGCGGAGAGGACCCCGGGTCCCGGCGCCCGGTTCATCATCGAGTTGCCGCTGGCCGGCGCGCCGCGGGAGGCGTGATGTGGCCCGGATCCTGATCGTGGAGGACAACGCCCGGCTGGCGTACGGTCTCCAAAACAACCTCGAGATCGACGGTCACGTGGTCGATGTGGCGGAGGACGGCGCGCAGGGCTTGGAAGCAGCGGTTTCAGGGGAGCCCGACCTCGTCATCCTGGACCTCATGCTGCCCGGAATGAACGGCTACCAGGTGCTCCGGTCCCTCCGCGACAAGGGCATCGGAGTCCCCGTGCTGATCCTGACCGCCAGAGGCGAAGAGGCGGACAAGGTGATGGGGTTTCGCCTTGGAGCGGACGATTACGTCACCAAGCCCTTCGGAGTGCTGGAACTCCTTGCCCGCGTATCCGCGATCCTGCGAAGAGCGGGACGGGACGGGCGGCCGAAAGCGGTGGAGACCTTCGGCAACGTCGAGATTCGCCTCGAGCACCGTTCGGTCCTGCGTGGCGGCCGGGAGGTGCGGCTCACGCCCAAGGAGTTCGACCTGCTGGTTGCGCTGGTGCGGCGGCGCGGCGCGGTGGCGACCCGGGTCGCGCTCATGAAGGAGGTCTGGGGTCATCGGGCCGCCATCCTCAGCCGGACCGTTGACACGCACATCGCGGAACTTCGCCGAAAGCTCGAGCGGGATCCCGGCGCGCCCCGCCACATCCTGACCGTCCATCGATCCGGATACCGGCTGCACAGTCAATGACCCCTTCTCCCGAGAATCCGCGGGCACGGGGGTTGGAGGAGCCCAACTGACATTTGACTGACATCTACTGACATTTGACTGACAAGTTACTCATCCGGCATCCGCCAATTCGCCTCGCCGTGAGGAGACCTTTCGATATCCGGCGAGCGCCAAGCCCCGTCCGAGCGGGGATGCCGACAGCCTGGAGGTACAGCATGAAGCACGACGACGATTCGGTGGGACGGATACTGACGCGGCGCGAGGCGCTGGCCGCCCTTGGCGTGGGCGGTGGCGCGCTGGCCGTCGGCCGGTGGGCGCTTGGGGCGGGCCCGGACGTGGGCTCCATTGCGCAGGAGCAGCAGATCGCTCGCACCCTGCCGGCCTGCGTGGTGCGTCCGGAACAGACCGAGGGGCCCTTTTTCGTTGACACCCGGCTCGAGCGCTCCGACATCCGGTCCGATCCCTCCAGCGGAGCCGTGAGCGAGGGTGCGCCGCTGACGCTCCGGTTCAACGTGTCGCGGATCTCGGACGGCGCCTGCGCGGTGCTGGACGGCGCGCTGGTCGACGTATGGCAGTGCGACGCCGCGGGCGTGTACTGGGGCGTCGAGGACGACGGTGCTCCCGCCGGGGCGCGGGAACGGCAGTTCCTGCGGGGCCACCAGCGCACGGACGAGAACGGCGTGGCGCGGTTCACCACGATCTTCCCGGGCTGGTACCGCGGACGGGCGGTCCACGTGCACTTCAAGGTGCGCACGGAGGCGGGCGGACGGCCGTACGAGTTCACCTCGCAGCTCTACTTCGACGAGGCGCTCATCGACCGGGTGCACGCGCAGGCGCCCTACGCGGCGCGGGGGCGGCGCCAGACGACCAACGCGGACGACGGCATCTTCCGCGACGGCGGCGAGAGCCTGATGGTCCAGGTGAGCGAGGCGGGCGCCGGATACGCCGCGGCCTTCGACATCGGGCTCGACCTCACCGATGCCGAGACGGGTCGCCCCGACGGCGGTGGAGGCAGGCGCCGGAGACCCGTGCGCATCTGATAACCTTGGGGTCCGGGCGCGGGGGGGCCGCACGGGCGGGGGGGTGGAAGGTGGACGCTCGAAGACAATTCGACGGGATGGGGAGGTGCCCCTCGTGGCCGGGCCGGCCACGCCACGGCTCACGGTGGCTCGTCACCGCGGGGCTGCTGTTCACAATGGCTGCCGCATCGCTGATACCTTCGCGGGGAAGCGCGCAGGAGGAGATGCCCGACCCGGGTTCGGAGAGTCCGCTCCTGCGGGTCTTTCTGGATTGCGAGCGGTGGATGTGCGACTTCGATCACCTGAGGCGCGAAGTCGCGTTCGTCAACTACGTCCGCGATCGCGCCGATGCGGACCTGCACGTGCTGGTTACTTCGCAGGAGACCGCGGCCGGCGGCGAAGCCTACGAAATGTACTTCATGGGGCTCGAGGAGCGGACCGGACAGCAGGACACGCTCTACTTCGTCTCGCAAGAGAGTGACTCGGACGAAGAGGAGAGAGCCGGTCTGACCCGGATATTCACGCTGGGTCTCGTCCGATACGCGGCGTCCACGTCCGCCGGCCCCCTGCTCGACATCCGCTACGAGGCGCCTGAGCAGATGCGGCAGCAGGTCTCCGCCGAGACGGATCCGTGGAACCTGTGGGTGTTCAGCATTCGGGCCGGCGCGGAGCTCGAGGGCGAGAGCCGTGAGAGTTCGCAGGCGTTCGACGGGTCGTTCTCGGCCAGCCGCACGACCGAGGACCTCAAGATCGACATCAGCTCGTACGCCGAATACGAGGAGGAGAGGTTCGAGTTGAACGACGAGGAGGTGCTGGTGAGCGCCTCGCGCAACCTCAACCACGAAGGCCTTGTCGTTTGGAGCCTCGGGCCGCACTGGTCCGCCGGCGTGCGCGCGTCGGCTCTCACGTCGACCAGGGTCAACCAGGACCTGGCCATTCGGGCGGCTCCCGCGCTCCAGTACAGCATCTTCCCCTACGCCGAGTCGACCCGGAGGCAGATCACGTTCCTCTACTCGCTGGGATTAGCGTCCTTCGACTACGAGGAGGTGACGCTCTTCGACAAAACGAAGGAGAGCCACGCGGAGCAGCGCATGGAGATTGCGGCCGAATTCCAGCAGCCCTGGGGAGACATCAACAGCGGGCTCGAGGCCTCCATGTTCCTCCACGACCCTTCGCTGCACCGGATCGACCTGTACGCGCGCGTGGAGTACCGGATCGTCCGAGGTCTGA
>JAAXGM010000138.1:0-7062 GCA_012267435.1 Gemmatimonadota bacterium | reverse complement strand
TGGAGCGTCGCCAGCTGGGAACCGATTTCGAATACGAGCTGGAACTCGGGTTCAGCTTCACGTTCGGTTCGGTATTCAATAACGTGGTCAACCCGCGCATGGGGTCGAACCGGGGAGGCAGGTTCTTCTAACGAACCACCTTCCTAACGCCGCACCGGCCTCCCCGCGCGGGCTCCCTCCACGAACTCGCCGCCCTCGATGGTGAGCACGCCGTTGACGAACACGTACTCGATGCCGTCGGAGGGCACCGCCGCGTTGGTGTAGTCCCCCCGGTCCCTCACCGTCTCCGGGTCGAACACGGTGACGTCGGCGTCCGCCCCCACCCGGACGCGTCCCTTGTTCGCCATCATGGGCACGTAGCCTTCGAGGCGCCGCGCCGGCTCGATGGTCATCTTGCGGAGCGCTTCCATCAGGGTCAGGACCCCGTCCTCGCGCACGTACTTGCCGAGCACCTTCGAGAACGATCCGGTCGAGCGCGGATGGCTCACCTGCGCGCCCCCGTCGCTCGCCACCATGGTCAGCGGACTCGCCACCGCGGCGAGCGTCATCTCCTCGGTGCGCACATGGCTGATCACGCTGCCCCCCTGCTCCCGGTAGCGGGCGAAGCTCTCGCGGGTCAGGCGCTCGCCGGTGGCGCCCCACTGGAAGACGGTGAAGCGCTCGTCGTCCCATCCCTCCCAGTCGTCGTAGAGCGCGGACTCGATGCGGCTCTGGCTCGCCCCGTAGGGATAGGCCTCGGTGGTGACGTCCCGCCCGGCCTCGACGGCCTCCCGCACCACAGCCAGGAACTCCGCGGTGGCGGCGCCGCCGGTGGAGTTGGCGTGCACGATATGGAGCGGCGCTCCGGCCTGCGCAGCCAAGTCGATGGCGTAGCGGGCGCCGTCGGGCCATCCGTGGGTGTGCACGTGCGCGGACGCCCCCGCCTCGCCCGCGACGGACATCGCGGCGAGGAGCTCCTCGTCGGTGGCGGCCGGCGTGTACGGGAAGCCGAATCCCACCGCGGGCGCGCCCTGGTCGAGCCCCTCGCGGATGCGGCGCGCGATCTCGTCGATCTGCTCGGGCGTGGCGAGGTCGTCCTTGCCGGCGTCCGCGGGCAGGAAGTCGCCCGTGTCGCCCATCACGCGCATGCGCACGGGGATGTGGCCGATGCTCGCGCCGTAGTTCACGGGCTGGCCGCCCTCGCGCTCGGCGTAGAACGCCGCGACGTCCCCGGTGCCGACCTCGAGCTCCAGCCCCGTGGTCACCCCGTCGTGGGCCATGAAGCGGTAGGTCTCGTCGGTCTGGCCGTGCTGGTGCAGGTCGACGAAGCCCGGCGCGACCACCAGGCCCGCTGCGTCGATCACCCGGAGGCCGGTCAGCGGCTCCTCCGAGACCGCTTCGATGCGGTCGCCCGTGATGCCGACGTTGAGCATCGCGTCCGTCGCGGATTCGGGGTCCATGACCCGGCCGCCGGACAGCACGATGTCGTAGTGGGGCGCGGTGTCCGCGCATGCGGCCGCCCCGAGGGCCAAGGCGAGGGCGAGGGGTGCGAGCGATGGCCGGAGGAGTGGCACGCTGGGGACGATTGTGGCCTTCATGAGAACTCCGTCGTCGTGGTGACCTCGTGCGGATGCCGCCAAGTACGGTCACATGATGACATCACGCTCCCGGGGGCGTCAAAGAATCTCCGTCAACCTCCACATCCCGGACGACATAGTATCAACTCATCCTACCCGATGATACTATGCTCTGAGCGTGTCTACCGATCGGAATCACCGGTCGGGTGCCCGACCTCGTACGCCGGCCTCGATTCGGCCGCAACGGCTAGGCCCGCCGGCCTCCCGGCGGGTTGCGTTTCCGCTTGGAACGCCCCCGGCCAGCCGCCGAAGTGGTCGATCAAGCCGTCGATGGCGGTCATGACGTGGATGGTCTCGCTCACGGCGACGACGATCTTCTGGTAGAGGGCGATGTCGGCACCCGAGAGCGTGCGCCCTTTCCGGTCTTTGAGCCACTTGTGGCAGACCTGGTAGCCTCCGATCTGGAAGTCCCAGACCCCCTCGCGTACACCGTGGAAGCCGTACTGGCCGGGACCCGTGGCACGGTGGCGCTGGCGGGCGTTGGTCTTTGCGGCGTCGAGCCAGACGGTGCCGTTCGACCAGCCCACGCGCCCGACCTGCGGGTTTCCGGGGCCGGCGTAGTCGGTGATGGGGTCGTCCAGGTCGGGTGACTCCATCAGGTGAAGTCCGAGCAGGTCGCGGCCCGCCAGGACCAGCTGCTCGAAGAGCTTGGGCGCGCCCGGGAGCGCCACGCGAGGGAAGTCGAGCTTGAGGTGGGCCTCGTACCGGGCGCGGTAGCCGGGGCTGTGGAAGACGGCGTAGATGTACCCGAGGATGTCTTCGGGGCCGAAGGTGTCGCGGAGGTCCCCGGCGCCGTCGCTGACGAAGCGTAGGGCGGCGGCCTCGGCGAGGCGGTCGACGAAACCGGGATCCAGGTTGGGTCTGCGGCCGTGCCTGCCGTTGGGCCATGGGCTGAAGGGGAGGACGCCTGACTTGCCGACGCCGGGGTGGAGGTAGAGGGGGAAGAGGTACCCTCGCTCCCGCGTCTTGTTCGAGACCATTGAGTCGTCCGTGATGAGGCTTGTCGCGAGGGCGTGCTGCCAACCAGAACTGATCGACTGGCGACAGGTCATCAGCCCCACATTCTCGCCCAGCATGTGCCCCATCACGTCGGCCCGAGGACGACACAGGAATCCGCGCGACCGCCCCGTGTAGTATGTGTAGCGCGTGTCGAAGGGGCGGTAGAGGATCGGCGCGACCTTGGCCTGGGCCGGACCGGACGCCCGCAAGTCGCGCTGCGCCCACCCGACCTTCCAGTCCTGCACGTCGCGAAGCCGGTACTTGGCCCTCACGTCTTCTTCCTCTCCCTCCGCCACCTCCCGCACGACCCCCCAGATCTCCCGCTTCGACCACCGCACCGTCAGCGCGTCGCGCGCGGTCACGATCCCGACCGACTTGACCGGGAGCACTTCGGTCACGGAAGCCCACTCGCCGTACTCCGCCGCGTCTCCCCTGAATGGTTTGAGCAGGAAGAACTTCGGTCGAGGCTGGACCTCGGCCCAGCCGGTGCGCTTGGCCGCTGGCCCGGCAAGCAGTCGGCTGTACTTGTCCGCCCGGGCACCCCAGAGGTCGGCGTGGTGCACCTCGCTGGCAACGGCGCGGAATCCCTCCCTCCCCCCCCCGAATATTTACCGAAGATGCTGATCGCCACCCCCTGCTCGATGTCGAAGACGTTCTCGTCCCTTCCACCGGCGGGCGCGGTCTCCTTCTTCTTCGTGTTGCCGTGCAGGTCCAGCACCGCGAGCGAGTCGAACGCCGACAGCAGCGCCCAGCGCATCCCGCGGAAGGTCGGGTTGTCGATGTAGCTGTGGTTGGTGATGAAGCCGTGCACACCCGCGGCCGATCGTTCGATCAGGTGCTGCGACAGCCGCGTGAAGCGCACGTACAGGTCGTTGAGCCACTTGGGGTTCTTCTCGCCGAGCGGCTCGCCGTCCACCTCGAAGTAGCTGGCGGTCGCTCGCCCCGACGGCAGCTCCTGGCCGCGCATGAGCGACGCGATCCACTCGCCGCCCCGTCCGGCCTCACCCAGGTACGGCGGATTCCCGATCACCACGGTGAACCGCCGGCCGCTCTTGATCCGGCCCACCGCCTCCGCCTCGCGCGCAAGCGCCGGGAGGAAGTCCATGGCGAGCTGGGACGTGTCCGCCGCGGGCTCGAGCGCGTCGGTCAGGTAGACCTGCGCGCGCTCGTCGCTGCCGAAGCGGTAGCCGGTCTCGTACAGCTTGAGGCCGATCTTGAGGTGGGCGATCGCGTAGGGCGCCATCAGCAGCTCGTAGCCGTGCAGGCGCGGCAGCAGGTGCCTCGGCACGTAGTCGTTCCAGAGCGCCTGGATCCTGCGCTCGCCGTGGCCCTGGCGCTTCCACTTGTCCGCCATCGTCCGGTGGATCAGGCCGATCGCCTCGACCAGGAAGGTGCCCGTGCCCGTGGCGGGGTCAAGGACCTGGACGAAGGGCTGATCGGGCGACGCGCCGTCCGGAATCGCCTTCACATCGCCCCTGGCCGCCATCTGCCCCCAGGTCGTCGTGTCGGCGAGCCCATCCTCGAGTCCGAACTCGCCCTTGAGCAGCCGGTCTGCGGCGCGCACGATGTACGAGACCACCGGCCTCGGCGTGTAGAAGACCCCCCGTTTCACCTTCTGTGTCTTGTCGAACGCGGCCAGGAAGTGCTCGTAGAAGTGGATGACCGGGTCCTCCTGCGGGTTCCGGTCGCCGAAGTCGCGGACGACCGCCGCCATGTTGGCGTCGTCAAGCAGCTCCACGACCTCCGAGACGCCCAGCTCGTCGAAGTCGATGCGCGCGCCGGCGGCCGCGGCCGCGTCCCGATGTCCGCCCGCACGGAAGAACGCCTCCATCAGATCGCCTAGGAAGGGATTGGTGCGCAAGTGGGCGGTCAGGCCGTCGGCGGACCGTTGGGCCGGGTTGGCGATGCGCGCCGAGAGCAGGCCGTAGGCGATCGTCTGGGCGTACATGTCGGCGAACCGCTCGGCGTCCAGGTCGTCCAGGAGCGCGGTCTGGAACGCCTTCATGAGCCGGGTGAGCGGCCCGGACTCGGACTCGATCTCCAGCGCGCCGCGGGCGCGGTCGCGGACCTGCCGGGCCAGCTCGGCCAGTCGCGCCGAAAGCGCCTTCGACGTGTCGATGACCTCGCCGTGACGCAGCCGGAACGCCGCGCGCCACTTTTCGCACCAAGCGTTGGCGTCGTCGTCGTCGTCGGGCCAGGCGAGGTGGCCGGTGAGCTTGCGAGCCACATCGTCCAAGTGGAGCGCCGTGTCGAGGTTGTCCCAGCCCAGCACCTTGAGGGTAGGCAGGTCGCGGGCGGCCCGGGGCTTGGAGAAGTGGGCGAAGGCGATCCGGCGCTGGTTGCCGTCACCGTAGCTGGAGACGAAGAGGAGGTCGTCGGGAGCCCAGCTTGGTCCATCGGCGGCGTGGGCCTGCGGGCGCGTCTTGATCGCCACCTGCGACAGGATGCGGCGGAGCGCAACAACCGGCAGCCGTTTGGGCTGGAACTTGACGAAAAAGACGCCCCACGGCTGACCCGCCGCCAAGGGCCGCAACCGCTTGATCTCCTAGATCTTGGCGGCGCTGCCGGCGTCGATCCCGAGCTCGTCGGGAGTGTAGTCGAAGGTGAGGTCCTCGAAGTCGGTCCGCCCAATCGGCCAGTCGAGCTCGTCGCGAAGGAAGGCGATGAGCTGGTCGAAGCGCCGGATGCCAGCGAGGCTGCGGCGGAGGTGGTTCGGCAAGAGGTCAGCGCCGGACACTGTGGGATGGGTGAACGGAGTCAGTCCTCCGCTCGGAATTCGGGCAGTTGGTGTGCCGACTCCGGCGAACGCGCTCCCGCGTCTTCGCCCGTCGCTTCTCCAGGATCTCCTTCTGGAGTCGCTGGTATTCCTTCACCTGTCTCTGCTCCGTTTAGTTTGGGCTGAACTGCAGCCGTGTTGGGCCCCGTCAGGCAAATCACATGGTCGCCAGCGCTTGGAACGTAGACTCCGGCATAGCGCTGGCTAGCGCAACCTCGAGGTTTGCTCGGCTGGCTTCAGGTCCCTGGCGTGATTCAAGAACTCTCGGGCCTCGGTCAGGTCGATGACGAAGCCGTGATCGGGATAGTCGGTTGTCAAACGAGCGATCGCCAGAGGAGGAACTTTCAGTCGCTCGGCGTAGGCGCTCGCGATCTCCACCGCACGCTGCTCGCGACCGAGTCTGATCGGGTCGATCTGCCCCGAGATCGGCGCCACCAAGCCGACCGTCAGGTTCGTGGCGAGCTCGGCTGCGGTCTTCGTGGAAATCTGACCGCCACTCCGCTGAACGGTGGTAACAAGATAGCTCTCGAACGAGGCGAACGCGGTCTCGGCCAGTGAGTTGAGTGCCGTGACGGTCTCAAGGCCGGAACCGAAGCGGGCCAGTTCGTCCTTTTCGGAGATCTGGACATCGAGAGGACCGAGTTCACCCCGTTGACCGATGGCGACCTCGTGACAACCCAGTGCCAGTAGAGTTCCGGTGCTCTTGCAGTATCCGAACACGCAGGCCGTGACGCTCTCGTGGGTGCTGCGCAGGAAGCGGGCGATCAGGTAGGCGGCATCCGCGTCGCCACCACTGGTCGTCAAGACGAGAACGCATCGGTCTTGTCTGCGCGACCTCTCGGCTTCCACACGGATGCGGATGTCTGTGGCGCGGCTGATCCTACAGT
Organism: Gemmatimonadota bacterium; assembly: GCA_012267435.1. Taxonomy (GTDB): domain Bacteria; phylum Gemmatimonadota; class Gemmatimonadetes; order Longimicrobiales; family Gaopeijiaceae; genus BD2-11. Next base: position 784 of record JAAXGM010000138.1, on the reverse strand, counting down.
ATAGCAGAGGCTCGCATCATGGGATCATTGCGCTCACGCCCGTGAGGCGGATGCCCAGCCACCGTAGCCCGGTCGGCATCGAGTCAGCCGTCGTTCAGCTCCATCCAGCAGACGAGACGCGGGGTCAAGCCCGGCGGGGCCTCCACGCGTTTTGTCACTCGGCGAAGCGGCGTCATCTCATCCGACGAGGGACCAGCAGCAGCGCCCTGAAGTCCCCGTCCGGTATGCTGGTCAGCTGCCTGGCGACCCAGTCGGCATCATCGAGAGCTCGCTCGGCGTCCTGGCGCGTCACCTCCCCCGAGTAGCGGTAGTCGCTTCTCACTCGCGTGGAGTGCAGTCGCCGGAACTGGACTCCAACGCTCTTAAGTTCACGAGGTGCCCGACCAAGGGCAGCAATGATGTCGGTATGCCGCCCCGCGCGCCCGAAGAGATGTCTCGCCGACACGTCCTTTGCTCGGCACAGTCGCATTCGCATCGTTCCGTACACGGCATAGTAGGCTCTTCCGCAAACGGTGCGGGCAGCGGCTTCGGCACCCGGAGCTTCCTCCAGAAGACGCCGTCCGATCTCCAGGAAACCTGCTGGGTCGAAGGCCACTCGTGTCGACCGTCAGGGGACCGGACCCAGCCGCCCCACCCCCACGGCCAGGCGTCCCAAGTCACTTGTGCCGAGAGCGTCCACCAGCGCCCCGAAGAACGAATCCCGGAACGCCATTCCGTCCGCTTCTGCCGGGATGAAGACATCCACCACGATGTAGGTCACCTCGACACCGTCATCGTCCTCCGC
>JAAXGM010000137.1 GCA_012267435.1 Gemmatimonadota bacterium | reverse complement strand
GAAGAGGAGCTGGTTGCGTGGGGGAGGCGGGTGGGCGCCGGGGTGGAGGTGCCGGTGTTCATCGGGCTGAGGGGGCCGCTCGGGGCGGGGAAGTCGGTGTTCGCGAGGGCGGTGGCGCGGGGGGCGGGGGTGGAGGGGGCGCTGCCGTCGCCGACCTTCAACGTCGTCTTCCGGTATGGGTTGCCGGGTGGAGGCGCCGTGATCCACGCGGACCTGGTTCGGCTGCGCTCGGAGGCGGAGCTCGCGGGGATCGGGTGGGAGGACCTGGTGGACGACGGAGGGGCGATCGTGCTGGTGGAGTGGTGTGAGCGGGCGGGGGATGCGCTGCCGCGTGACCGGTGGGAGATCGGGCTGGCGTTTGTGCCGGGTGAGGGGGGGGTGCGGGCGGTCGAGATTGCGCGGGTCGGGGAGCCGGTGGCGTTGCCGCGTCCGAGGGTGGAGGCGGGGTGAGGATGGGGGGTGGGCGCCGGCCCGCGGGATGGGTTCTCGGGATCGAGACGTCGTGGCGGGTGGGCTCGGTGGCGCTGGCCGCGGGTGGGGTGGTGGCGGGGCGGCGCTTTCTCACGACCCCTGCCGCGCACGCGTCGGGGCTGATCCCGGCGGTCGAGGAGGTGATGGGGGAGGCGGGGATAGGCGTTGGCGATCTTGCCGGGGTGGTCGTGGGGGCCGGGCCGGGCTCCTTTACGGGCGTCCGCATCGGCGGATCCGCGGCGAAGGGGCTGGCGGCGAGTCTGGTGATTCCGCTCTATGCCACTTCGAGCCTGCGGGCCGCGTCTTTCGCGCTGGAGGCGCTGGGCCCGGATGTCATCCTGCCTCCCGAGATGTGCGACCGCGACGGACCGCCCGGCTGGCGCAACCCGCCATCGCCCCTGACAGGCGATCGGCGCGAACTGCGGCACGTGCTCCTGGACGCGCGCGGCGGCAGGGTCTACGGCGCCGCCTACGATGTGGGCGCCGGCGGGCCGGTGGAGGTCGCTGCGCCGCACGCGGGAACGATCCTGGATGTGATCAACGCGCGTCCCCCCCTGCATACGGTCTTCATGGGGGATGGCGCCGTCGCGCACGCCGCCCTGATTCGGGCCGCCGGCTACACCGTCCGATCCTTCCCCGCCGGGATCCCCGTCGCGGACGCCGTCGTGCAATGCTGCTCGTGGCGCCCGGTCGACACGGCCGCCTGGGAGCCCCGGTACGTCCGGGAGTGGCGCCCGGGATGACGCCCCCCCTCACGTTGCGGCGCGCGGCGCCCGGCGATCTGCCCGCGATCGCGTCCATCGAGGCCTCCAGCTTTCACCGTCCCTGGCGCACGGAGACCTTTGCCTCCCTCCTCCAGCGGCCGGACGCGGATGTGCTCGTGGCGTCGCTCGGCGGGACGGTTGTCGGCTACGCGGTGCTGACCGCCCAGGCGGGCGAAGCCGAACTGGCCAACCTGGCCGTGGATCCCGGTCACCGCCGGCGGGGAATCGCCTCGGCGCTGCTGCGGGAGTGCCTGAAGATCCTGAAGGACAGGGGGGCCCGCCGGGTCCTTCTCGCGGTCCGCGCCTCGAACCGGATGGCGGCTACCCTGTACGGCGCCTTCGGCTTCCGGGAGATCGGCCGTCATCCCGGCTACTACGGGGACCCTGCCGAGGATGCCGTCGTCTTCGGACTGGAAGTGGGGTCGCACGGGTCCGGGTGAGCCCGGGTGTCGCGCCCCAATGAATGTCCGGGGCCGGGTGTCGCGCCCCAATAGAAAT
>JAAXGM010000019.1 GCA_012267435.1 Gemmatimonadota bacterium | reverse complement strand
CGACGGCACGGGCCGCTTCACCGATGCCACCGACGGCCGCATGCCCGCGACCCTGGTCCGCTTCTCTTGGGACCTCGAGCTGGTGGACGTCGACAACGACTTCGACCTAGACGTGCTGGTGTCGTGCAAGCGCTGCGCCGGCAGCCTGCTCTTCCGCAACGACGGCAGAGGCACCTTCGAGGAGGATCCGCGCGGGCTGCCGCGGTACACCAACAACTATGAGTTCGAGGCGATGGACCTCGATGGCGACGATTTCCTCGACCTCGTGACCATCAACGATGGCGAGATCGTCGGCGAACGCGGCTCCCGCCGGCGCGAGCACGTCTTTCGCAACGACGGCGACGGCCGATTCGTGGACGTCACGGACGCTTGGTGGCCGATCCGGGAGAACATCGGCGAGGACGACAACGTCGTGGCCTTTCTGGACTTCGATTCCGACTACGACGCCGACTTCCTGATCGGCTCGCTGAGCGGGCCCGACCGCCTTCTGATCAATGATGGAACCGGCCGGCTCAGCGTGGCCACGGACGTGTTCACCGGCGCGGATACGCCCGGCACGCTCGGCATGGCCATCGCCGACCTGGACGGCGACGGCCGCGTCGACGTGGTGCAGTCCCAGGGCGAGCATCCCACGGCCATACAGGAACGCATCTTCCTGGGCCGGGGGCTCGACGCCTACAACGGTGTGCCCGTCGTGGGCGATCCGCTCATCGTGCCGGACGGTGACAGCGCTCTCGTTCTGGTCCGCATCCACGAACGCAAGAGCCCGTCTCTCGCGGCGGAGTGGGAATCCGTCCAAGTGACGTGGGAATCCGCGAACGGCGAGGGGACTGTCCCGATGCGCTGGTACGGCGAGTACCTCTGGCGGGCCCGAATCCCGGCGGGCGCGAGGCCATCGGTCATTGACGCGAGGGCGGTGTCCGGAGGACGGACGCGCCTGCAAGTCTTCCATCCCGACCAGGGAGCGTCCTGAGCCCGGAGCGCCCGAAGAGACCGTCCTCCAAGTGGAGGGCGAGGCTGCTACAAAATTCGTTGTTTTACGCGACAAATCCGATTGACGCGGCCGCAGTCCCGTAGGGCTTCACCCGGGTTGGAGCAACGGCCCCGACTTCGCTTGTTGCACCTGGGCCTTATCGGGACCCGCTCGGCCGCGCCCCCGCCAGAGCGTTCGGTGGTCATGAGCGCACTCGCCCACCAATGTGATCTTCGGTGACAAGGTGCGGCTGGGGGAGCCAGGACCGCGGCTTGTAGGCCGCCAGGACCTCTCAGGGTGCGGGTCCCCGCCGTTGTTGGCCGCCGAAGCGGACGAGGATCCAGTTGGAGATCCTGTCGAGGAAGCCATCGACGAAGTGCTGCTCCAGCAGTCCGTACTCGGAGGGTGATCCGGTGGTCGCGGCTTGGAAGAGATGATTGGCGCGCGGGAACACCTCCACGGTCACGTCCGGATTTGCGGCCAGCGCCGTTTCCAGAGGCGGGCGATTCTGGTCGACGACCACCTGCAGGTCCAGTCCGCCGAAGAGCGCAAGCACAGGCACCCGCGTGCCGCGAAGGCTCTCGACCGGATCGTATGTGAGGAAGAAGCGGAACCAGGGAGTTTCCACGCGGTTGATCTGCCCGTCGATCTGGGACTGCACCCAGGTTTCCACGTCGGAGATCGCCCCGCGCTCCTCCTCGGTAAGCTCGTGGAACCCTTCTCGAAGCGCGACTCCCAGCTCCTCGCGGTAGGCGTCGAGATCTTCTCCGGCTTCCACGGCCGCGAACAGTCGGCGCTGGAAGTCGGTGTTCCGTTCGATACGGTCCTCGCTCACGCCACTCGCGCGGGCGATGGCCGCGGACTGCTCGTACAGGACCTCAGTGCCGGGAACGGTCGAACCCGCCAGCCACACGACGAACCGGACGGTGCCCGAACGAGAGGCCGCCACGGCCGCCACGATGGCTCCCTCGCTGTGCCCCACGAGACCCACTCGGCTGGGATCGACGGCCGGATGCGCCGACAGCCGCGCGAGGCCGGCAAGCGCGTCCCCCGCGAAGTCGGCCGTCGTGGAGCCGGGGGTGCTCCCCGTCGAACCGCCGACGCCGCGATCATCGTAACGGAGGACCGCGATCCCCTGCCGCGTGAGATGGTCGGAAAGAACCCGGAAGACGGGGAAGCCGGATACGACCTCATCCCGATCCTGAGGTCCCGACCCCGTGATCAGGGCCACGCCCGGGAACGGCCCCGTCCCCTCCGGCAGCGTCAGCGTGCCCTCCAGGTGGATTTCCCCGTTCTCGAACGACACCTCTTCAACACCGTACGGAACCGGTTCCTCGGCCTCGGATTCTCCGGCATCCGCCCGCGAGACGGAGAATGTGGTCGTCAAGACTCCCTGCCTGAATTCGCCCTTGATCGTGTCGCCCTCGAGGGCTCCGTCCCATGCGGCGAGCCCGATCGGGGCGTCGAGTTCGAAATGAACGCGGCCGTGGACGTGGGAGACGGCGGTGAGCGGCAGGCCCATCGCGCCCTGCGCCGGGATATCCATCGTGGCGGAAAGCACGCCGTCGGCCTCCTCGAAGATGACCGAAAACGGTAGCTCTCCCACGGGCAGGGCAACGGCTCCCACCCATTTTCCCCCGATGCTCCCGCGGGGCTCGGGATCCGGTTCCTGCGCCAGAGCCGGAGAGTCGATCACACACCCGGCCGCCAGAATCATTCTCAGGACCATGGTCAGTTCTCCTCGACTTGCACGGCGGAGCCGTAAGCGACAATCTCCGCCGTCCCTCCCATGATGTAGGAGGTCGAGAGGCGGACGCAGAGGATCGCGTTGGCGCCGAACACCGCCGCTTCACTCTTCATGCGATCCATCGCCTGTTCGCGCGCTTCGGCCATCATCTTCGTGTACTCCTGGATCTCGCCCCCCACGATGGTCTTCAGGCCGGCGAGAATGTCGCGGCCCAGGTGGCGCGCCCGGATCGTGCTGCCGCGCACGAGGCCGAACTCCTCCACGATCCGGTATCCGGCGAGGTCGTTTCGGGAAGTGAGGATCATCGGACCACATCCTTGTACGGGTCTTTCTTCTGCACGAACAGGCGTTCGCGAACGACCGAGACAAACAGGATCACGAAACCGGCGATGAGCGCGAGCAGGCCCCAACGAACGTAGGCGGGCATCGTCATGTCCCGAATCAGCTGACCGACGGCGGTCCAGAGTGCCCACGTCCCCGCGGTGATCGTTCCGAGCGAGACCAGGACCCAGCCGATGCCGCGTTCGAGTCGGCGATAGACGTGTTCCCAGTAGGTGTCCCAGGTTTCCTCCGGGGGTTTCAACGGAGTCATGGTATCGGTGACCTCCTTCAGACGATGAAACGTCGCCAGTTCCTCGCGAAGATCCGGGTTCCCCTGGAGCGCCAACTCGAGTTCGCGGCGTCCCTCTCCCGAGATCTCCTGATCTACCGCGGCCATCAACAGGTAGCGCAAGCGTTCGTCGCTGGGAGGGCTCACCTTGCTCTCACTCATTCGCCGGCACCTCGCTCCTGGCGGAGCCGGGATCTCGCCGTTTCGATCTCGCGCGCCAGGGACCGTCGCGCCCGATAGAGCCGGGACATCACCGTTCCGATGGGAATCCCCAGCAATTCGGCGATCTCCTGGTAGCGCAGTTCCTCAAACTCTCGCAGGACGAGCGTCTCCCGCTCCCGCTCCGCCAGGCGTTCGATGGCCTCGCCGACCTGTTCGCGCAGTTCGGCGCGCTCCACCGCCCGATCAGGGCTAAGAGGGCAGCGGCCCATCGTCGTGTCGGTAAGCCAACCGCCCGCCTTTTCCAGCGTCAGGCGACGTGACCGCTGATCCCGCGCATGGTTGAAACAGAGTCGTCGGACGATGTGGTAGAGCCAGGGAAAAAAGGGACGTTCGGGGTCTATGCCGGCGCGTGCGCGGAACGCCCTCGCGAAAGCCTCCTGAGATAGGTCCAGCGCGTCGTCGTGGTTCCCCACGAGGCCGAGCGCGACATAGTAGGCACGCTGCATGTATCGTGTTACGAGTTCGCCGAAGGCCGCACGCTCGCCACGCTGCGCGCGAACAACGAGCACGCGGTCGGTTGCCTCCGAGGTGTTCAATCATGACTCCAATTGTCGCAGGCGCCCGTTTCGCAGTCCGTGGTGACCTGTGTACGCCAAGGGGTACACGAAGCCGCGACGTTTATTCGGCGGGGCCGGGGATTCCGCTCGGCGTCGAGCCGATCAAGCTCACGGGAAATGGGAACCCAATAAATAAGCCGCGCGCGCGAGGGGATGATCGCTCGTGGCCGGTGGTGGCCGTGCCGGGACACTCGCCCGGATGGAGCCCGCCGTGCGCTCCTCAGCGGCTGTCACACGCGCGTGCGCGTTGCGTCCGAAGCATCCCCGCCGCATAATGACAGACTGGTATCCCGTTTTGCCAGGCACGTGTCAGCCGTCGAGGGAGTCCGCGCGATGAGGCCAGTCTTCAGGCTCGCCTTCCCCATGTTTTTCGGCGCGCTGCCGTTTGCCTTGGTGGGCACGCTGGCGCCCGCCGTTCCCGCCTCCGCGCAATCCCCCGAGGAGTTCTTCGAGAATCGCGTGCGTCCGGTGCTGGCCGAGAGCTGCATGGACTGTCACGGCCGGCTGCGGCGCGGGAATCTGCGCCTCAACTCCCGGGAAGCGATGCTGCGCGGGGGCGACTCCGGGCCCGCGGTCCTCCCCGGAGATCCCGATGGGAGCCTACTCATCCGGACGGTGCGCCACGAGATCGAGGGGCAGGAGATGCCTCGCGACGAGGATCCGCTCACGCCGCGGCAGATCGAGGGGCTCATCGAGTGGATTCGCATGGATGCGCCCTGGCCCGAAGTGGCGGAGGGGGCGGAAGGAGCCGCGGGAGCCGTCCTCGCGCTGGCCGACGAAGGCCTCTCGCCCGGCGCGCGCCTCTTCGTCGACAAGGTGCGTCCCGTCCTCGAGCGCAGCTGTTTCTCGTGCCACACCGACGATGAACGGAGCGGTCTCCGGCTCGATTCCCGCGAGCGGATGCTTCAGGGAGGCAGCCGGGGTCCCGCGATCATCCCCGGCAACCCCGAGCAGAGCCTCATCATCGCCGCGCTCCGGCATGTTGACGAGGACCTGCGGATGCCTCGCAATGCGGACCAGTTGCCCGAGGCCGAGCTCCAGGGCTTCATCGACTGGATCCAGGCCGGGGCGGAGTGGGCCGAGAGCACCGCGCCGCTGGCGATCCCCAGGCGGGGAGTCACCGCCGCCGAGCGCGACTTCTGGTCGTTCCGGCCGCTGGCCGATCCCGCCATCCCCGAGCCCGCGCGCTCCGGCTGGGCCCGCACCGACATCGACCGCTTCGTGCTCGCGAAGATGGAGGAGCAGGGGCTCGAGCCGCTGCGGGCCGCCGGTCGCCGCCAGCTCATCCGGCGCGCGACCTTCGACCTGACCGGCCTGCCCCCGGCCCCGGAGGAGGTCGAGGCTTTCATCGGCGACGCCTCGCCCGACGCCTTCGACAAGGTCGTCGAGCGGCTGCTGGCCTCCCCCCACTACGGCGAGCGCTGGGGGCGTCACTGGCTGGACGTGGCCCGTTTCGGCGAGGACGACACCCGCGGCCTCGCGCCGGGTGGTTCGGGACGCGAGCGCTACCCGAACGCCTACATCCAGCGCGACTGGGTGGTCGAGGCCTTCAACCGGGACATGCCCTACGGCCTCTTCGTCAAGGCGCAGATCGCCGGCGACCTGCTGGAGGAGGCCGAGCGCGAGCGCGCCATCCCGGCGCTGGGCTTCCTCGGGGGCGGTCCCTGGTACTACGACATCGCCGATCCCCCGGTGGCGCGCGCGGACGAGCGCCACGACCGGATCGACGTGACCACGCGCGGCTTCCTGGGCCTCACGGTCGGGTGCGCCCGCTGCCACGACCACAAGTACGACCCCATCGGCACGCACGACTACTATGCCCTCGCCGGCATCTTCAACAACTCCGACTATCATGAATATCCGATTGCGGAGGAGGACGAAGCCGAGGCGTACGAGAAGGAAAAGGAGTTCATAGACGGCCTCAGGAAGAGCCTGGGCGAGTACCTGAGCACCGAGGGCGACCAGCTGGCCCGCGTGCTTTCGCTCCAGGTATCGCGCTACATGATGGCCGCGTGGCAGGTGACCGGCAGGCCGCGGCTTCCGCCCGAACAGGCCGCGTCACAGGCCAAGGTCGACCTTGAAACGCTCCAGCGCTGGATCCGCTTCCTGGGCAAGGAGCCGAGGCACTATCCGTATCTCATCGACTGGCGGGAGATGATCGCGCGCGGCGACGCCGAGGAGGACGAAGCCCGCGAGCTGGCCGACGCCTTCCAGCGCCTGGTGCTCGAGTTGGTCGCGGAGCAGGAGAAGCTGGAGGAGCGCAACCGGCGCATCATCGCCAAGGGCATGCCGCTCGAGGAAGTCAAGTCGACGCCGATGCCCAACGGCTTCGAGAGCTTCTTCGACCAGCACCAGCTCGAGCTCGAGACCATGGAGCGCGAGCGCTTCAACCTCTACTCGGACATCTTCCGGAGCGACCTCGACAACCAGCTGGACACCTTCTTCCCGGCGCCGGGACTGTTCCGGTTCCGCGGATGGGGGCTGGAGCGGCAACTCGGGCGCGTGGCGATGGACCACATTTCGGCCATGCGCGAGCGCATCGAGGAGCTGGAGGAGGAGCTCCCGAACCTGCCCTTCGCGATGGGTGTGGCCGACAAGGAATCCGAGGACCTGACCGACATCGCGCTCCACATCCGCGGCAGCCCAACGAACCTCGGCGAGGCCGTGCCGCGCGGCTTCCTCACCGTGCTGGACGAGGAAGGCGCCGAACCGTACGCCGAGGGAAGCGGCCGGCTCCAGCTCGCGGAGGCCATTGCCGGGCACCCGATCACCGCGCGCGTAATCGTGAACCGCGTATGGCGCTGGCACATGGGCACGGGCATCGTCGACACCCCCAGCAACTTCGGCATGATGGGCGAGCGGCCCACGAACCCCGAGCTGCTCGAGTACCTGGCGTCGCGCTTCGTCGAGAGCGGCATGTCGATCAAGCAGCTGCACCGCGACATCATGCTGTCGGCGACGTATCAGCTGGCCAGCGGCCGCCATGCCGCCAACGAGCGGATCGACGGGCCCAACCGCTTCTACTGGCGCGCGGACCGTCGCCGGATCGACGCCGAGAGCATCCGCGACGCAATCCTCTCCGTGTCCGGAGATCTGGATGCGACCGTGGGCGGGCCCTCGAAGAGCCTGCGCGACGAGGAGAACGATCGCCGCACCATCTACGGCGAGGTGAGCCGCTTCCAGGTCGACGAGTTCCTGCAGACCTTCGACTTCCCCAACCCGAGCCTGTCCGCCGAGCGCCGCTACACCACCAGCGTCCCCGGCCAGAGCCTCTACTTCATGAACAGCCCGTTCGTGCGGAGGCAGGCGGAGCTGTTCGTGAAGCGGTTGCTGGAGGAGACGGCGGCGGAGGATCTGGTTGCGGAGGATGCGGATGAAGGGCGCGGTGGGGTCGGTAAAGGGAATGGATCAGTCGGCAATGGCAATGGGGCTTCGGGCAGCCGTGGTTCAGCCGACGGGCTGGCTGGCGCGGAGAATGGCAACGGCGCGGCGGGGGACGCGTCCGGGAGCAACGGAGAGACGCCGTCAAGTGCCCAAATGAACGCCGATAGAGGTGCAAACGAACCGGAAAGCCCCATTTTCCGCGATCGGCAGATGATCGAGGCCGCATATCCGCTCCTCTATTCGCGCGACGTCACCGAGCCCGAGATCGCGGCGGGCCTCGAGTTCCTCGAAGAGCGCCGCGCCGCGTTCCTGGCGGAAGAGCTGGCGAAGCTCGAAGATGAATCCGGTGACGAGGCAGAGGACGACGCCTCGGCGGACGCCGAAGCCGACACCGCCGAGGACCGCGCCTCCATGCAGGCGTGGATCCAGTACGCGCGCGCCTTGTTCAGCGTCGCGGAATTCAGGTTTGTGGACTGATGTCCGATCACGATCATCACGGCTGCGGCATGATCCACGGGGAGCCGCGCACGCGGCGCGAGGCCCTGAAGACCATGGGCGCGGGCTTCGGCATGATGGCGTTCGCGAGCCTCGTGGGAACGTCGATGCTCGAGGCCTCGAGCGGGCTCGTGTCGTCGATGGGCACGCCGTTGCCCAGGCCCGATTTCGAGCCGCGCGCGAAGAACGTCATCTTCCTGTTCATGAACGGGGGCGTCTCGCAGGTCGACACCTTCGACCCCAAGCCGATGCTTGAGAAGTATCACGGGCAGCCGCTGCCGACCGGCGAGATCAAGACCGAGCGGCGCACCGGCGCGCTCATGAAGTCGCCCTTCGGCTTCAAGCGCTACGGGCAATCGGGGACGGAGATCAGCGAGCTCTTCCCGCATGTGGGCGAATGCGCCGACGACATCTGCGTGATCCGCTCGATGCACACCGAGATCCCGAATCACGAGCCCTCCCTGCTCATGATGAACACGGGGCACATCCAGCCGGGCCGGCCCTCGCTGGGATCGTGGCTCACGTACGGGCTCGGCACCGAGAACCGCAACCTGCCCGGATTCGTGGTGCTCTGCCCCGACCAGCCCACGGTGGTGGGCCCGCCGCTTTGGAGCAACGCCTTCCTGCCCCCCATCCACCAGGGTACCTACATCTCCGACAAGGTGCCGAGGATTGAGGACGACTTCGACCCGGAGCGCCTGATCCCCAACATCCGCGGCGAGGAGACGCGTGGCGACGCCCAGCGCCGCGAGGTGGACCTGATCGAGAAGCTGAACCGGCTGCACATGCGGCGTCTGGAGGAGGAGGATCCGCAGATCGAGGGCGCGATCCAGGTGATGGAGACCGCCTACCGCATGCAGACCGAGGCGCCGGACGTGTTCGACATCCGCGGCGAGAGCGAGGCGACTCAGAGGCTGTACGGCCCGGGGAGCACCGCGCGTGGATGCCTGATGGCGGTGCGACTTGTCGAGCGCGGCGTGCGCATCGTGCAGGTCTACTACGCCAAGGGCGATCCCTGGGACGCCCACACCGACATTTTCCAGCACCGCAAGAACGCCCGCGACTCCGACCAGCCCTTCGCCGCCGTGATAAAGGACCTCAAGTCACGGGGCCTCTTCGACGAGACCCTGGTTGTCTGCGGCACCGAGTTTGGACGCACGCCCGTGCTCGAGACGGGGGGCGGGGGCGCCGGCGGCCGCGTGGTCAACGGCCGCGACCACAACCCGTTCGGCTTCAGCATTTGGCTGGCCGGAGGCGGCATCAAGGGCGGCATGACCTACGGCGCCACCGACGACTTCGGCTTCAAGGCCGTCGAGAATCCCGTCCACATCCACGACCTGCACGCGACCATCCTCCACCTGATGGGCATCGACCACGAGAAGCTCACCTACAACTACAGCGGTCGTGATTTCCGGCTGACGGATGTCGCGGGCGAGGTGATTCACGACATCATCGCGTGACCAGGGGTTGACACGGGGTTGGAAGTCAGAGGCCGTACACGAACGAGATGGCGACCGAGTAGAACGCGATGTCGCTGAGCGTCAGATCGAAGGTCGCGGGCGTCGCGCCGTCTGCGAGCACCGGCGCGTGGCTCCGCATCAGATCCCATTTTCCCGGCTTGTGGACATCGCGGTAGCGCGCATAGCGCCCCCGAAGCGCAATGCTGAATCGCTCGTTCCTCTCAAACGCCACCCCCGCGATCAGATTCGCTCCGAGTGTCGACTCAGCCAGGAGGAGCGACGTGGCATCGGCGGTGCCCGCCGCGCGCGCCTGCCATACGGGAATGGCAGTGTCCGTCGCGGGATCCACGCCTCCCGCGGGCGCGAACCCGTTCGCGAGCGTTCGGCGAACCCGCGAGCCGTCGAAAGCGAGAATGACGGTGGAAACGCCACCTCCGACGCCCAGGAACGGCGTGACGGTCGAGGCATTGTCGAAGTCGAGGTGCGCGTTTACGAAGAAGTCCGTGATGCTGAACCCGGAAACGCTGGCCTCGGGGTGTTCGACCCTGCTCCACTCGTGCGCCCGCTCCCCGGCCAGCGGGCCCGCGTCCACCAGCGGAGCCGTGGTGCCGCCCAGCATCGTGTTGCTCAATTCGACTTCCAGCCGGAGCCGGCCACGGGAGTACCCCAGCGCGAGCGCGGTCGCGCTGGTCATGGTTTCCGCGCCGCGATCGAACCGCATCGTCGCGAACACCTCGGATGCGCCCGCGGAGCATGCCGGATCGCGCGGGACGGTGGTCGGATCGGGATGCAACAGCCGGTCACAGCGCGTCGGCTGATCGATGCCCTCGATGAGCCCCTGGACGGTCAACGCGTCCGAGTCCCCGAAATCGCCCCGCAAATAGAACCCGTCCCGCCCCTGGGCGCTCGCCGCCAGGGGGGCTGCGAACCAATTCAGGGAGGCGAGCACAACCGCCGTCGCGAGTCTCATGCGGTGAAGATGGCGTTGGTCGTGACCCGCATCAACCAGTGCCGCGGATGCCGTCTCCGGACTACGATGCCGCCAAGCCTTGTCGCGCCTGGAGGCGCGTTGCTCCGCCTTGCGGGCCCGCCGACGAGTGGGAGCGGTGCAGCCGGGTCAGCGCGGTCGGCTTCGGCCAGTCCGGCGACCTGCGTGCGATGGACGACCAGGGAGGGCGAGGAACTGACACGGGTGCTTACCCGGCCGTTTCGGCCTGAACCCGTCACCGACCGCATCAAAGATCGGGAGATCGAGCGCCAGTTGGAGGAAAACGAACAACGCTTCGCCGGATCGGATGCTCGCGTTACGACCACGACCTCCTCGCCTGCCTCGACTTGCGCCAGCAGCCGGGAAAGCTGCGTCTTGGCCTGGTGGACATTGACGATGACCATGTTCTGCGCGCTCCGCTCGTTGCCACAAAGATGACACTCCTCTTTGAACCCTCACGCTACGTCAGGGTTCTCGCGTGGCCCATCAGTTCGACATCCCCCGCCCCATCATGGTCATCGGATCCAGCAGCCCGTAGCTCCCCATTCTCATGGGGCCACCTCCCAGGAAGAGCCTCGTTCCCAGGGACAGCACCCAGAACGACGATTCCTTCCCGGGGAATCCGCCCCGCGGGACATTTCCTCTCTCGGCGCGAACCCGGTGATACTGCACTTCCAGGAAGGGACGCACGCTCACCGGATACTCCCTCAACTGCCGGGCGTAGGCCGCGGTGGCGATGAACCATCGGGTCGCGCCGGTCGCGTGCCCGCCGTGATCGTAGCGGAAGAAGTCGTCCGAGCCGGCCGGCCCCATGCGGGCGTGCTCCGGTCGCGTCGCGTATTCCAGCCGCAGATAGGGTTGGTGGCGGTTCGCGTCGTAGCGCGCCTCCGTGAGAAGGCTGAAGTACCCTTCGAAGGCTTCGGGATCGCTGCGGGAGGCTTCGGCCAACCCATAGAGCATCCCCGGGCCGGCCGGTCCCGAGCGACGCAGCGCCGCGTTCGATAGGCTGGAGGTCTCCTCGTGGCCATGGTGTTGCTCGGTGACGAGGGCGCGGGAGATGGACGCCTCCCACTCGGTGGCGGAACCCGTTCCCGATGTCCATCTCCGCGTCAGCCGGCCCGACCAGGAGTCGGGGAAGCCGCGGATGTTCGAGAAGTCGTACGGCCCCTCCGGTTCGGTGCCGCCGAAGACGCCCGCTTCCAGGCTCCATCCGGCGAGACGCCAGATCGCGTTCACGGTCCAGCGCTCGAGGACCTGCGAGAGATGATGGTTCGTGGGATACTTGAGCCCGGGCCGGGACATGGGATCGTCGGTGCCGTAGGGAGCGAAGCCCTTGCCCGCGGACAGCGACAGTCCTCCTGCGGCGGTCTCCCGGAGGTTCCAGCTAAGCATCGCCTCGTGAAGCAGCGTGTGCGGATGCCGCTTGTCGAGGAAGCCTTCTCCCCAACCGCCCCAGGTGAGTTCACCGCTTCCGAGCGCGACCCCCTCGAGGTTGAGCGTCGTGCGCAGGACGAGCCGGCGGGACGGGCTTTCCAGGTTCGCCATCAGGGCCGGCTGGGTCAGATACCACTCGGTGCGGCGGAGCTCGCCGCCTTCCCCATTGTCCGGGCCGCCGGTGGTGACCACGGGAAAGACCTGGCCCATCCCGACGACGTGCCAGTCGCCCAGCGGGAGTCGGAACATCCGGTGCCGCATCTCGTGCCCCGCCTCGGACTCCATCGCGGGGTGCATGTGTTGAGCGGGCGCCTCCCGCGGGAGCAGAAACAGGAAAAAGAGGGCCGACGCGGCGACGGCGCGGGTCGCCACGGATCGATGCATGTGCATGAGTACCTCGCCATTGGGACAGACATCCGAGAGAGACGCCCGGGACGGGCGCCATCGACGCTCAGATGTCGTGGCGAGGCGGGGGAGGATCGACGCTCGATACGACGATGGCGGGGACCTGCTGGACGAACGGGCCGGCCCGGAAGGCGACACCGGGGAACGACCGGATGTCAGCCGGGCGCAAAGGTTCACCCGAGGTGACGGCGCAGGCCAACATCATGGCGCACTCTCCATGCCCCGGATCTTCGTGCGGATGGGAGTGGGAGGGTTTCTCGCCCGTGGGGTGCGAGGCTTCGTGGTGGTGTGCCATCGGGGCTTCGGCCGGCCCCTGGGCCGTCGATCCGCCCGTCGCGCAGCGGACCGCGGCGACGTGGGACCACGAGAGGGCTAGGAAGGCGAGGAGGGCGAAGGGGCGTTGCATGGGGGAAGATACGATGTGGTTCGCTTCGTCGGCAATCACCTGGCGTGCCGCCACGGACAGGCGGCCGCTGTCGGCGATCCACCAGAGGAAGGCATGGGTATCCAGCAACACCCGCACTGCAACGTTACTCGCCTTCCCATGATTTCAACTCCTCCTCCGGCAACGGATCGAAGAAGCTGTCGGGAATGGTGACCCTCCCCTTGAGGACATCGGGGCTCTTGGGATGCCTACCCCGCCGTTCCGTCCAGCAACTCGAACATCCGCTGCATGGCGATTTCCGCGACCCCCGGCCCGGTGATCTGCGGGTAGTTGTCGGCGTGGTCGGTCATGTCGATCCGCGCCGCGGCCTCCTGGTGGGAGAGTCCTTGCGCGTGCAGCGCCTTTGCCCGCTCCTCGAAGTCGCGCAGGTAGGCCTGCAGATGGTCGATGCGCTCACGGTCCTGGAAGGGATCGCCGTGGCCCGGCAGCACCCAGTCGAAGTCCAGCCCCTTCAGGTGTTCGAGCGTCTCCGCCCACTCGCCGGGGTAGCCGTCCCCCATGAAGGGCAGCCGGGGTAGAAGCAGGTCGCCGGTAATGAGCACGCGCTCGGCGGGGAGGTGGACCACCACGTCGCCTCCCGTGTGACCGCGCCCGAAGAAGAGGATTCGGATCTCGCGGTCGCCCGCGAACAGCGTCATCCGCTCCGAGAGGGTCGTGTTCGGGCTCTCCGGGTCCAGCCCCTCCTGGCTCGCGTAGTAGTTCTCCAGAAAGGCGAGCTGGTCCTCGAGTTCGAGACGCTCCTCCTCGATGTCGGTGCGCATGACCTGGTCCGCAAGCTCGCCGATCTGGTCCGGGACACCGCCCACGAAGTTCTCCCAAGAACGGCCCATGGAGCCGCCGTTCTCGATCATTTCGCGCGTGAACTCGTGTCCGATAACTTGGACCTCGTCCGGGTAGGCGCTGTTGCCGTGCGCGTGGTCGAAGTGAAAGTGGGTGTTGACCACATAGCGGAGGGGCTTCCCGGTGAGCGCCAGCACCTCGTCATGGGCCGCGCGCGCCGCCGCGGGTGATATATGTGATTCGACCAGGAGCACGTGGTCATCGTTCACCACCACGGCGCCGTGCGAGCCGACATTCAGGGAGCCGGTGCCGCGGGCGTGGAAGATCCCCGGGACCACTTCCTCGAACTCGAAGGCCGGACCCTCGTAAACGGAACCCGGCGGCAAAGGCGTTTCAGCTGAAACTCCCGGCTCCTGGGCGGCCTCGGGGGCCTCGGCGCAGGTCCAGACGAAGAGGCAGAGGAGAAGGGCGGCGAGATGGCGCATGGGTCCTTCCTTTGGTTCGGGTGGGTGCCGGCGCGGGAGGCGGTCCAACACGGGATTCCGGCCGCCAGACGTTGCTCGCGATCCGGTTCGGCGAGCCGGATGGTCATGCGGCGGCGGTCATGGCGCCCGCAAGCTTGGTCAACCGGTTGTCAGGCAATCTCGATTCTCATGCTCGGATCGGTCTCGACTTCATCGATGATCTGGTTGTACCGATCGATCATCGTTGACAGGGCCATGCGTCGTCCTTCGGCCGTGAATCTCCCCATCTGATAGATCCTCGCGGCTATGAATTGCTCAATGTCGAGAACGTCCATACGCTCTTCGATGACCCGTCTTCTGGCGAGTTCGTGTGCCACGATCACTCCGTTCTTGAGCGTGACCACCAGCGGACGATAGCCGTCGTCGATATTCCGGGCGCAGCGACTGACGAGTTCCTCGCTCGGGGAAGTTGTTACCCCGGATCCTGCAAGGTGGCCT
>JAAXGM010000136.1 GCA_012267435.1 Gemmatimonadota bacterium | reverse complement strand
TTTCGGGTTGTGGCCGATTTGAGAAACACTTCGCCCCTGAGGCTGCCGACAGCCCCGTTTTTCGGTTCGCTCACTGTTGTCAAAGAGTTGCTGGTCCCGGCGGACGCAGCGCCCGATACACCGCCGCGAACGCCTCCTCATCGGGGTAGCCGCTGGCCAGCGACAGCCGGCGAAAACTCGGCCCGGGCCGGGCCCGGGAACCCCTCCGATAGCGGCATTATCAATGGTGATATTCCGGACGGTCCGGGCGGCTCTTTCGCCGGCCGGGCCACGCGCCGCCCGCGCTTCGCGCACGGGAGAAAAATCCGCTCTCGCTCCTCATGACCCCCACCCAAACCCAGCTCCCGCTGTGCTGCCCCTGCGGGTCCGGGGATCTCTACCGCGGCGGGCTGTGCGAGTTCTGCTACAACCGCGGCCGCCGCTCGCGGGCCCGCTTCGGCGGGGGCAGGGAACGGGTCCTCGCCCGCGACCATCACCTCTGCCGCGTCTGCCGGGCCTCCGCGCCCCTGGTCGTTCATCACCGCACCCCCGCCAACCGCCCCTCGGCCCTGATCACCCTCTGCCGGGCCTGCCACGCGCGGCTCCATCGCCTCCGCGCGATCGACCGCTGGGTCCCCGACCTGTTGGAAAAACTCTGGGCCGAGCAGCACCCCGGCGCGCCCCGCCAGCTGCAGCTGCCTCCCACACGCTGATGCGGGAGACGGCAGGGAAGGGAAGTGCCGCCTCCGCGCTGGTCCCGGTCTCGCCGGTGCCGCTGGTGGAGCTCGTCCTCGACTCCCTGGCCAGCGGGCACTCCCGCCGGGCGTATGGCCGGGCGCTGAGTGAGTTCTTTGCCTGGTATGCGGCCAACGCCTCCGGAGAAGGCTTTACCCGGGCAACGCTCGGGCGCTACCGCTCGCATCTCCTCGAGCGCGGGCTCTCGGCCGCCTCGGTCAACCTCGCGCTGGCCGCCCTGCGCAAGCTCGCAACTGAGGCCGCCGCCGGGATCCGCGGCGCGCGACGCTCCGGAGTCCGGACCGGCAACTGGCTGACCCTCCCCCAGGCCCAGCGGCTGCTGGCCGAGCCCGATCCGGAAACGACCAAAGGGCTCAGAGACCGGGTGTTGCTCGGGCTGCTCGTGGGGTGCGGGTTGCGGCGGGGGGAGTTGGCGGGGCTGGAGTTTCGGGATGTGGCTCAGCGCGAGGGCCGCTGAGCGATCGTCGATCTCGTCGGCAAGCACGGCCGCGTCCGCACCGTCCCGATGCCGTCCTGGGCCAAGACGGCGCTCGATGGCTGGGCCACGGCCGCCGGGATCTCAACCGGGGCCGTGCTGCGGCGTGTGGACAAGGCAGGCCGGGTCGGTCCCGGTCCGATCACCCCGCAGGGGGTCTTCGAGGCGGTCGTGGGGTATGCGCGAAAGGCCGGGCTGGGAAAGATCACCCCGCATGATTTACGGAGAACCTTCGCCAAGCTCGCCCACTTCGGCCGCGCGCCTCTCGAGCAGATCCAGATCTCGCTCGGCCACGCCTCGATCCAGACCACGGAGAGGTATCTGGGACTCAAGCAGAACCTCCACGATACGCCTTGCGATCGGTTGGGGTTGGCGGGATGGGAGGGATGAGGGGAGGGGCCGCGGGGCTTTCCATGCTACGTCGTACAGTTCAGCGTAGCGAAGCCCTACGGTGTGGCCGCACACAGTCTAGGCTCAGGACTCATAACCAAAAGATCGCCGAGGCAGCAATGCAGATGGCGCTGAAGAAGGTGTGCGCGCAACGATCATATCGCATGGCAATGCGTCGCCAATCCTTGAGGCGTCCGAACAGGCGCTCAATGAGATTGCGACTCTTGTAAAGCTCG
>JAAXGM010000135.1 GCA_012267435.1 Gemmatimonadota bacterium | reverse complement strand
ACCACTGGGACCTCGACCATCCGTACGAGCGGCTGCTGGTCGACGCCGTGATGACGCCCGACCCGGCGCATGTCTCCTGGATCAACCCGCGGCTGCGGCCCGGCGAGGAGTACCGCGTGATGACCGGCATCCCGGGCAAGACCGGCGTGGTCTACACGCTCGACCGCGCCACCGGCGAGTTCCTCTGGGCGACGCCGACGACGGCGCAGAACGTCATCACCCACATCGACGGGGCGACCGGCGCCGTCACCGAGAACCCGGAGCTCATCTTCACGCGAGAGAACAACGAGATGCTCATCTGCCCGTCCTTCGTCACGGGCGGCAAGGACTGGGAAGCGGGCGCCTACAGCCCGCTCACCAACATGATGTACTTCCCGCTGCGCAACGCCTGCGCCCGGATGCTGGCCATCGCCGACGGCAGCCTCTACAACCTCTCGCAACGCATCGTCAACGCTCCCGGCACGGATCAGGTGGGCACCGTGCGGGCAATCGACACCTCGACCGGCGAGACCACGTGGATCCACGAGCAGCGCGCCGGCACCACGTCGCTCGTCGCCACCGCCGGCGGGCTCGTCTTCGGCGGCGACAGCAACGGCCGCTTCCGCGCCCTCGACCACGAGACCGGCGAGGTCCTCTGGGAAGTCAACCTCGGCTCGCAGGTGACCGGCTTCCCCATCACCTACGCGGTGGACGGCACCCAGTACGTCGCCATCAGCACAGGGTCGTCGCTGAGCACGCGCGACAACCTGCGCCTGACGACCGAGCTGCAGCCGGGCACGGGGAACAACCTCTTCGTGTTCGCCCTGCCTGAATAGTGCATGGTGCATGGTGAGGTGTCCATAACCGTTCCAATGTGTCCATAACCAACTGAATAGCAGGGATTTACTGTGCGGACGTAAATCCGGGGCCGGTCGGACCGGCGCTGTGAAATGCGGTCCATTCCTGTATATGATGTGGGAATGGATACTGTATCGAGAATCGGCGCCAAGCCCCGCAGAACCAAGCCCCGAGGTCGGCACCCAGACAAGGCGCTGTCGGCCGCCTTCATCCGGTCCGCGCCGCCTGGAAGGCACGCTGACGGCAACGGCCTGTTCCTCTACGTCAAGTCCGAAGGCACCAGAAGCTGGATCCAGCGGCTCGTCATCCGCGGCCGACGCCGTGAGCTCGGACTCGGCGCCGTTTCGCTCGTCTCGCTCGCCGAGGCCCGCGACGTTGCCCTCGCCAACCGCAAGCTGGCCCGCTCGGGCGGCGACCCGCTCGCCGACAAGCGGCGCGCGGAGGGCGTTCCTACGTTTGCCGAAGCGGCCCGGAACGTCGTCGAGCAGAAGCAGGGCGGCTGGCGCGGCAAGTACCACGCGCACAACTGGTTGCGGAGCCTGGAGCGGTACGCCTTCCCGCGCATCGGCAAGCGGCCGGTGTCGGAGGTCAACAGCGCCGACGTGCTCGAGATCCTCGCGCCGATCTGGCACAGCAAGGCGGAGACGGCGCGGGCCGTGCGTCAACGCCTGCGGACGGTTCTGGAGTGGGCCGTGGCAATGGAGTGGCGATCGGACAATCCGTGCGACCGCATCGGGCCGGTGCTCGGCCCGCAGGGCGACATCGTGCGGCACATGCAGGCGCTGCCGCACGGGGAGGTGGCCGCGGCGGTCGAGACGGTGCGGACATCGGGCTCGGCGGCGCCGGCCGTCAGGCTGGCGTTCGAGTTTCTGGTGCTGACCGCGGGGCGGTCAGCCGAGGTGCGGCTGGCGACGTGGGACGAGATGGACGTGGCCGGGCGCGTGTGGACCATCGCGGCGGAGCGGATGAAGGCGAAGCGGGAGCACCGGGTCCCGCTCTGCCGCCGGGCAGTGGGGATCCTCGACGCGGCGCGGACGCTCGGCGACGGCGATCTCGTGTTCCCGATGCGGAGCGGCAGGCCAGTCGCGGCGTCGACGCTGCCGAAGATGCTCCATCTGCACGGCATCGCGGCCGTGGCGCACGGCTTCCGGTCGTCGTTCCGGGACTGGGCGGCGGAGCGGACCGACCATCCGCGGGAGGTCATCGAGGCGGCGCTGGCGCATGTGGTGCCGAACAAGGTCGAGGCGGCGTATGCGCGGTCGGACCTGTTCGAGCGGCGTCGGCTCTTGATGGACGACTGGGCGGCCTATGTGAACGGTGGGTGGCGATGAAGATCATCTTGAGCCGCAAGGGCTTCGATTCAACACAAGGCAGGAAGGCTAGTCCCATCCTGCCAGATGGCTCCACTCTCTCCCTGCCCATTCCGGTGCCGGACAAGTACCCGTGCAGTCCCACTCGGTATCGGGACGTTCGTTGGCGTGACAGCTCACTTGCACGAATTGTGGAGTGCCTGACCAGAGGGTGTATTCGAGGGGAGGACATGTGTCACCTCGATCCAGACATACGCGCCGATGCACTTCAGCGGCTGCCCGAGTGGCGACCGACATTCGGGCAGGTCGACGGCGCGCAGACGGAACTTGAGAACCAGCGTATCCGCTACGGCGACCTTTTTCTGTTCTTCGGTTGGTTCCGTAGGGTGGAAGAGATACCGGGAGGCGGGTGGCGGTACGCTCCGAGCGCTCCGAACGAGCACCGGGTGTTCGGGTGGCTTCAGGTGTCCGATATCGTTTGCGTTGGTGCCAACACGGCTGGCGCCGTGGAGCAGCGCCCTTGGCTACGTGCCCATCCCCACGTGAACGGTGCGTCCTGGCCGCCGAACAACACCATCTACGTCGCGACCCCGAAGCTATGCATTGACGGCACCGACATCGGTGTTGACGGTGCCGGCGTGTTCCGAAGTGCCACTGCCAGTCGCGGGGGTGTGTTGACCCGATACGGCGAACCGATGTCGCGCTGGAGACTCCCTTGGGAAATGTGGTCGGCGTGGCGTCACCGTCGTCCCAAGCAGTACACGAAGCGCCAGGGACCATGGGTTCACGTCGATGTCCGCGGTCAGGGGCAGGAGTTCGTATTCGAGGGCACGCCGAGAGTCATCGAATGGGTACATGAGCTGTTCGAGCAGCAACGGGGAATCTGACCGGGTGACGGACCGTTTGGGCCAATTGTCGAGCGGCTGCTCGTCGGCGGTGGTACGGTTGGCCTGTGAAGCCGCCGTGGATGTCAGAATCTAGAGGTCATGATCCGAGACACCTACAAGTACCACTTCAAGTTGGGCAACCGAATCGTCCACACCGGAATCACGAACGACCTCGTGAGCCGTGAGGCACGGCATCGGCGGGGGTCAGGCGTGAATGGACACATCGAGCAGGTCGGACGTCGCACGACTCGTGCTGCGGCACTGGAGTGGGAGCGGCAGCAGCGCGAGCTCGGGAAGCCGACGGAGGGGTACACGGTCGCAATGACGAGGAATCCGAACGGGTTGGTCCTCGTGCGGAAGACGAATGACCGTAGCTCCACGCATCCCTTCGCGCTGGTGTGGGTGCTGAAATGCCCGGAGGGTCACAGAGTGCGCGCCAATAGCTGCGATGCTCACATACGTCGCTGTCCGACTTGCGATCCAACGGCTCGGCCCGAAGAGCCGTGACGGTCGCGGACGGGAGTGTTGATAAGGCCGCGCGGAGCACCCCGCTGGACACCGGAGGAACCGCCCTCGTCGTGCGGCGCCTCAAGCCGATGCTCGGATGCTGCGCTGGCGCTGCGCCCATGACGGGTGACCCGCCGCCCGCCGACGCGGCCCGCAAGCAGGCTTGCGGCCCGACAGGGGACCGCATCGGCGCCAACGGTGAGCGGACCGGCACGGCCATCGCCAAGTCCGGCGACGGTGCCGTGATGCAGGTGGTCGGCGACAAGGCGAACGACAGCCATGAGCGCCGGCTGGCCGCGACCGGGCAGGGGGTTCGAGGGGGGCGCAGCGTCCCCCTCGCTCCTGACCCCGAGAGGTCAGGAGCCAGCTGTTTCCGTGCGGTCGCGGTGTCGGCGTTTCGGTTCGGTCCCGTGTTGGCGGCGGGGCGGTCTGAGGTTGCCGGGTTCGGTGTTCGTCGCCATCCAGCCGGTTGTCGAGCGTCAGGTTCACCAGGTCGTCGTCGTTCATGGCTGCGGTGTGGCGGCTGAGATCGGCGCTGAGGACAGCTGGCGCGGACGTGGGGCGCGCTTCGAGGCGCCGTTGGGGGGGCGACGTCGCGGAGGTCGTCAGACGGCGCGCAGAGGCCGTGTCCCGGCGTATCGACGTGCCGGCGGCCCGGAGCACAGGGGAGGAAGCCCGCCCCCGACTTCGAGTCTTGCGGCCGGCCGCGGCCGGGGGATGCTGCGGGCGGTGTCGTTCGATTCGTCGCCAACTGGCTGCATCGCGCCGTCGTCGTGGTCGCACACGACCGCGCTCTTGAAGCCTTCCAGCATGGAAAAATGGACCCTGAGCGACCCCGTCGGCTCGGGAGTGAGAGGCGCGGTCCCCAACTCGTTGGGGGCCTAGCCTCTTACGACCCGGGCCGGGGTCGCTCAGGGTAACTCAGACCCTTTTCGGGGTAGGCCCCCGAGGATTTCGAGATCAGCGGTATGTGCTTATTCTAGTGATACTTACGGTTCGTGGTTCCCGAGGGTTTCGAGGTCCGAGATCCGGCGGATCTGGATTCTCGGGGTGTTCCTGTCCCGGGGTTGGCCCCCGGGGCCTACCCCGAGGGCGCAAGGTGACCGAGGATCGTGGTCGTCTCGCGCGCGCCGTGGGGTGTCCAGGTCGGGCAGGAGCGCCCGGGCGATGGCGCCGTGACGGGGCGGGGTTCGGCGCGACCCGCGGCAGGTCCGGCGGGGACTGCCGGCCGGAAGTCGGCAGCGCACTCGTCCGACCGTCTGGCGCGGCGCGTTCTCTCGGCGCGCGGACGGCGTGTTGCGGCGGCCGGACGCTGGAGGTCCTCGACGCGGTGCGGACGCTCGGCGACGGCACGGGCTCGTGTTCCCCATGGGGAGCGGGAGGTCGATAGCCACGTCGACGTTGCCGAAGATGCTCCAGCAGCACGAGGTCGACGCCGTGCCGCACGGCTTCCGGTCGTCGTTCCGGGACTGGGCCGCCCGAGGAAACGGATCATCCGCGCGAACTCATCGAGGCCGCGCTCGCCCACGTGATCCAGAACAAGGTCGAGGCTGCCTGCGCCCGGTCGAACCTGTTCGAGCGGCGGCGGCCTGGGATGGACGACGGGGCGGCCATCTCGCGGCAACTCCTCGTCCCCTGAACGACCGGGCTGGTCCTCGCCGTCGCCGCGGCGTCGCTCGCCGTGCGGGCCGCGGCTCGAGGTCGACGCAGTCGACGCGCTGAAGGTTCCAGGAGCGGCCACGTCGTCGCCGGCGCTGCGGCCCCCGCCGCTCGCAGAGGCTAGCCACGCGCGGTCGCCAACGCGGAGGGACGGGACGACCGGCGACATGTCGGTTAGACTTCGGAACGTGTGGGCGTAGCCGGCTTGGAGCGAGCATTGTCGATGGAATCAAGGGTGGTCGTGGAGGGACTCAAGAAGTTCAGCAAGGAGCGTGATGCCGGTTCGGACTGGAGCGAGCTGGACAAGGATACCCAAAGGCTCATTCGAGGGAATCCCTTCGCGTTCCTGCTCGCTGTGGCTTTCGATCGAAACATGCCGTGGGAGAAGGCATGGCGGATTCCGACGGAGATCGATCGGCAAGGTTGTCTGGATCCGGCGCTGCTGGCAACCAAGGATGAGACCGAGCTGATCGGGTTGCTGAAGCGGCTGGCGGTGCAGCCCAGGTGGGGTGCAGCGGAAGGCGCCAGGACGTTGTCGGACGCGGCCAGGTTGGTCCAGGAACGGTTCGGCGGCGATGCCGGGGCTATCTGGAGGGATGCGTCTCCCGCCGAGGTGGAGAAGACGCTACAGGAGATCCACGGGATCGGGGCCGGGATCGCGTCGATGGCGACTCGGATACTCCGCGACGACTTCGACTGCTTCAGAGGGCAGGAGCGGCAGATCGACGTTAAGCCGGACGTCCACTTGGTGCGCGTGTTCCGGCGACTTGGGATCATCGACGACGACTCCGCGAACGAGGCGATCCGGGCGGCTCGACGCCTGAACCCGGAGTTTCCTGGCGCACTGGATTGGCCAGCGTGGCGGATCGGCCAGCTTTGGTGCCATCCGAAAGATCCGGACTGCGCCCAATGCCCGTTGACCGGGGATTGTGCGAAGCGAATATGACCACCAGAACGGCCAAGCCGCCGTGGCCGGAGCCACGGCCACGGTTCGGCCAGTGAGCGCCGAGCACACGGCCGACCGTGCTCGCGGTGCTGTGGCGCTCGGCCATCCGCGCCGGCCAGCGGTTCGGGAGAGGGCTGAGCCGCTCGGTCGCCGTCACGACAGGACCGGGCGCGCCGCCGGGGGGGTCGAGGGGGGGAGCCTCCCCCTCGCCAGCCCCAATGTGTACACATTGGGTCGGCTGGCTCATGCTCACCAACGAACCATGAGCCGGTTCCGGCCACGGGTGCTCTCTGGCTCCTCGACACGGCCGAGTTCTCATGCTGCCGGTCGCGTGAACCGGAGTGTCATCCTTGGCTGCGCGGGGGCCGCTCCGAGCCGGCTCGGGGACGGCTGGCGATGAAGTCGAGCACTTCCTGCTCGACCCAGCGGACGGCCCGAGTGCCGACACGGATCGGCTTCGGGAACCGGGACTCGGCCATCAACGCGTAGACGGCCGAGCGGGACAGGGCGGTCGTCGCGGTCACGTCGCGCAGGGTCAGGAGTCTGGGCATGGCGCCGGCGCTCGGCCGCACCGGTGGGGCGTGTGGGTTCGTCGTCATCTGATGCGCTCCTCGATGTGGACTACTGTGATCCGTCCGCGAACAGGCAGGATCGGAGCGTATCAAGCGCTGTAACTGTTTGCAACAAAAGGAGTTCTGTCCATTTCTCACCGCTCCCGTCCAGGTCTGACCGTGTGAGGCCAGCCGGGCCCCCGAGGGACCGGTTCGGTCCTCACCGATCCGATGCAGTGCGGGCAGGTCGGCAGTTTTTTGTCGCGATAGCTCGAGTCGGGCGGACTGCACAGGGGGGTGGCCCGGCCGGCGCTGCGGGCGGCGTTGTTCCCGGCGCGGTCTCGGTGACCATCGAGGACGCCCCAAGGCGCCAGCGCCGGCCAGCGTCCCTTCGTCGCGGTGGAGTGTGCCCTTGCCGGCCTGGCCACTCGTCTCCGTTGCCGCGCACAGCGCGGCAACGGCAAGGGCGCGCACAGCGCGCGCCGATTTTCCAGCCGCCCGGCTGAGCAGAGGGGCGGGGTACCACATCAGCCCCCCCTGTGCGCCACAGGCCCCGTTTTCCGGAGGTCGCTCAGCGCGGACGACGGGTTGCGGCATTGTGGGGACCCGGGGGGCGCGCTCGGCCGCGAGCGCCGCGGCCAGGCCAGGGCCGCGGGGACCCTGGCCGAGACGCCGACGGCGGCGGCGACCGCCCGGACGACCACCGACCACCGCGGCGGCCGACGCCGCGACGGCCGCGACGCCGGACAGGTCGAGCAAGAGGAGGATCAGCCGGTCGGCCTTGTCGGGCCGCTTCCGGACGGCCCACTTGCGGGCGACGGTTCGAGCCTTGCAGGGCCGTGGCCTTTGGCGCGAGCTGGACATCGTCCGTCGCGGGATCTGCCGGGTGCGGGACCGGCTCACCGCCGTCTCGGGATTCGCGCAGAGCCCGACGGGCGCAGTCCGGGACGACTACGGACCCGACGCCCAGGCGTTCGACCGCGACATGCCGGCTCAAGCGCGGCGGAGCCGCGATAGACTCGTTCCGTCCGGTTGATCGAGATCGAGCACGAAGATGCCCGTGTAGCCCGTCGGTGGTCGCGGGCGCCCATCCAGGGCGGTGTGGGAAACGCGCTGCACCATGCTGGGACGATCCTGGACGGACGGCCCGCGCGTTTTCGATGCTGCCCGCAGGCTGCACAAGGCGCTCGGCGGCGGGATCGAGCTTCGCGAGACGGGGCTGGAGACCATCAGGCGTCGTGCCAGAATCGTTCGCGGCGGGCCTGCAAGGGCCACTGGATTCCCGCTTAAAATGAGGGAACGAGCGGGGGAACCGTGGCTGGCACACCTGAATTAAGTCATTTGCTGTGAATGATTTATGGAGTATACGAAACTCACCCTGCCTTAACGCTGGCACTGGTCCGTGGCGGTCCGCGTCTGTCCGACCTTGCCGAAGACCCCGAAGGCCCGGGCGCATCGGCGGGCGGCACCGACATCAGGCGCCAAAGGAGAGAGCACCATCGAACGAGGGCCGGGAGACGAAAGGATCCGGCGACGACGAGGAGAACTGCCGGGCGCAGGGTCGGAGGACACGAAGGCTGGCTCATGACACCGCTAGCTCTGCCCGTGCCCGGTCGCGGAAATCGAACGCTTCACACACGCGATCGGCGACCTGCCCGAGGCCGTCAATGCCCTGCGAGACCGCCCCATCCAGCACACGTCGCGCAGGCGCGCGAGGTTGTGCCGTAGAATACGCGAGACCTGATTCCGAATCTCCATGCCGAGGCTAGGATCGACAGGCGTCTCCAGACGAGGATCTCGATGCACAGCTCAAGAAGCCGCTGGTTGCACAGCGTTTCCGCCCTTGCCGCGCTCACGCTGATCCCCGTCGCGGCCTGGGCGCAGGCGGCGACGCCGCGCACGCCCTGGGGCGCGCCGGACCTGAACGGCATCTGGAGCCACGGGACGGCGACGCCCCTCGAGCGCCCCAAGCATCAAGTGGACCGTGAGCTCCTGAGCGAGGCGGAGATCGCCGAGGTCAACGCCGCGCAACGGTCGACCGAGGGCGTCGGGGCGCGCCGCGTGGTGTGGTGGGAGCGCAGCCTGTCGGACGGCCGCACCTCGATGATCGTCGACCCGCCGGACGGCCGCATCCCGTACTCCGCGGCCGGTCTGGAGCGCGTCCGGGCCCGCCCGGGGCAGACGAGCGAGGGTCCCGAGGGCCGCAGTCCGCAGGAGCGCTGCATCTCCTACGGTATCCCGCGGCTCGGCGGCCCCTACAACCAGAACATCCACATCGCACAGACGCCGAACCACGTTCTCCTCCTCTTCGAGATGGTCCACGAGTTCCGCATCATCCCGCTCGACGGCCGGCCGCACCTGCCGGGGCACATGCGGCAGTGGCTCGGCGACTCGCGAGGGCACTTCGAGGGAAACACGCTGGTCGTCGAGACCACCAACTTCAGCCCGAAGCAGTGGTTCCGTGGGCTGTCGCAGGGCGGCATGCGCCTCGTCGAGCGCTTCACCCGCGTGGACGAAGATACGGTGAGCTACGACGTCACCTTTGAAGATCCGGACCTGTGGACGCGGCCCTGGACGGCCTCTATTCTCATGCCGCCCACGGAGGGAGACATGTTCGAGTTCGCCTGTCACGAGGGGAACACCGGCATGACCGCCCTCCTCGAGATCGCCCGGCTGGAGGAAGCCGAGGCGCAAGGGGCGCGTTAGATCCTTCCGGGCCACTGCTAGCAGCCCGTGGCAAAAGGCC
>JAAXGM010000134.1 GCA_012267435.1 Gemmatimonadota bacterium | reverse complement strand
CGGGCGCCCGCGAGGAGCAGAACGGGGACGAGAAGGGCGGGGGCGAGGATGCGGTGAAGCATGGAAGAGTCCTTTCGTGTCAGCGGTGTTCAGCGCGGATGAGGGTTGGGATCAGGAGATCGGAGGTGAGCCAGATGCGGAGCCGGTGGCCCGCGCGGATCGTGATCTCGGGCAGCCGGTTCAGGTACCGGTCCAGCATCGAGGTCGCGCTGCCCCCGAGTCCCCGGCCGACGCCCGCCCGGAGTCCGAAGGGCGAGGCTCCGGCGAGCGTGAGACCGCTCAGCGCGCCGACCGCCCCTGCGGCCGCGAACGTCGAGAGGTAGCGCCGGTTCACCCGGTCGCGGAGCGCGCTCTCGCCCGCCTGGTTCAGGCCGGTGAACTCAAGGTCCACCCAGCTTCCGTCGGGCAGAAGCAGCCGGTGGAACGAGACGGCGAGGCGGCTCTGGTCTTGGGTCTCGACGGCCCGGGCCGTGCCGACGACGCGCACGCCGCGCGGGATCAGCACCCGCTGGCGGTCGGCTGAATACAGCGGCACCGACACCATGGCGAGCACCGGGCCGGGAAACTCGCCCGAGAGCTGAGTCAGGAGCACCGCTTCGAGGAACGAGCCCTGGTGGATGCGTTCCCATCCGGGCGGGTCGTGCGACCGGACCAAACGGCCGGGCTCGGAGGTGCGGGACGCGGGGGGAACATCCGCCCGCAGCGCCGGGCCTCCGACGCCGGGCGCGAACTCTCCGGTGGCCAGCCCCGCCGCCATCTTGGCTTCAAGGGCGGCGAGGGACTGCCCGAGGGACGCAAGCGCGCCGTCGAGTGCCGCGTCGGGAGACTCGGGCACCAAGGGAGACGCCGCGGCGTCCGGGGGTCCGTTCGGATCCCGGTGCGACTGCGCGACGGGGAATGAGCGGAGCGAGCGCGTCCGGCGCTCGACCTCCTCCAGCCGGAGCGCCTCGCGAAGCTCGAACTCGGCCCGGCCCATGCCGCCCCCGGCACTGCCCGCACTTGCCGCCGTCTCCTGCCCGGCCGTGTCCTGCCCGGCACCGGACTGTCGCCGTTCCCGGTCCGCATCGGCCGCCGCCTGCTGGCTCTGACGGTCGGTTTCGTCGCTCAAGCGCCCGTCGAGCGACCGGCCCGTGCGGTCATCCACGGGCTGCGGCGGCGCGGGAGGGACGCCCTCGACCGTCTCGTCGGGACCTGTAAACGACGAGGACAACAGCAGCCC
>JAAXGM010000133.1:1344-4949 GCA_012267435.1 Gemmatimonadota bacterium | reverse complement strand
CACGGCTTCGGGGGGCGCGGCCGCGTTCCGGCGCGCCACCCTGTCCGCCCGGGTTGCCGGCCAGGTGCGGGACGTGCGGGTGCGCGAGAACGATCCGGTGGAAGCCGACGCCTTCCTCGTCCAGATCGACACCACCGAGTACGCGCTGGCGCTGGCGCGCGCCAACAGCACCCTCACCCAAGCGCAGGCCGACTACGAACAGATCGTGCTCTTCGACGACGAGATCGCCGATCCCGAAGTACGGGCGGAGCGGGCGCGGGTGGCGCGGTCGCGGAGCGGCCTGGACGAGGCATTGGTTGGCGTCCGAGAAGCGGAACTGGAGCTATCGTGGACCCGCATCGGCGCGCCCTTCGCCGGCCGGGTCGCGGACCTGCGCGTCGTGCCCGGCCAGTTCGTGGCCCAGGGTGACGAGCTTGTCACCGTGGTCGAGCTGGATCCCATCAAGGTCGAGGCTCAGGTGCTCGAGGGGGAGATCGGCCTCCTGGAGGAGGGCCGGCGCGCCACCATGACCTTCGCCGCGTTCCCGGGCGAGACCTTCACCGGTACGGTGGAGACCATCAACCCGGTCATCGACCTCGAAACCCGCTCGGCGCGCGTGACCGTGCTGCTCCCCAACCCGGGCGGGAGGATCAAGCCCGGGATGTACGCGAGCGTCTCGCTGGACGCGCAGCACTTCACCGAGCGCATCCTGGTTCCGCGCTCGGCGGTGCTCGAGCGCGACCGGCGCACCATGCTCTTCGTCTTCAACGAGGAGGAGGGGGAAATCGGCCGCACCGAGTGGCGCTACGTGACCACCGGGCTGGAGAACGACCGGGTGGTGGAGATCGTGGACAACCCGGAGACCTCGATGGTTGATCCCGGGGAGATCGTGCTCGTCGACGGCCACCATTTCCTCGGGCACGACGCGGCCGTCCAGCTCGCGGAGGGAGACATGCCGGCGGGGGCGGGATCTTCCACAGGGTCGGGACGATGAGGCGGCGGGAAGCGCTGTTTCGGCGCTGTGTCCTCGCCGTAGTGCTCGCCACGGCTCCGCTGGAAGCGCAGGAGCCGCGCGTCCTTTCTCTGGAAGACGCCCTCGAGCTGGCGAGACAGAACAACCCCGTGCTGCGCCAGGCCATCAACGAGCTGGAGCTGACGCCGGCGGGCATGCGGGCGGCGTGGGGGGCCTTCCTGCCCAATCTCTCTTTGAGTCTCGGCACCAACGTCAACCTCAACCGGCGTTTGCAAGCCGAGGACTTCTTCGGCAATCCGATCGCCAATCCCAACGTGGAGTGGGTCACGGCATCGTCATCCTCCCAGTCGGTGTCCGCTCAGATCGATCTGTTCGAGGGCGGCGCACGCTTCCATCAGCGCGGAGCGGAGCGTGCCCGGGGCATCTCCCGCGAGCGGAGGGTCGAGGCGGAGATGACCGCCACCTGGGCACGCGTCGCGGAGAGCTTCTACCAGACCATCCGGCATTCGTACCTCCTGGAACTCGAACTGGCGATTCTGGAGGGCAAGCGCGTGGACCTGGAGAGCACGCGCAGGCTCTTTGAACTTGCCATCGGGACGCGGGTCGACGTGCTGGGTGCGGAGCTACAGGTGCAGCAGCAGGAGCGGGCGGTTCGCCAGGCGGAGAACGAGTACGCCAAGGCTGTGCTGGCTCTGCGCGCGGAGACCGGAGCGACGGATGGGGACGATTTCACGACCCGCGGCACCCTTCCCGAACCCTTCGACCCCGTAGCGCTGGACGAAGCGGGGCTCATCGGCCGGGCCCTTGAGCAGAGCCCCGTCATCCTGCAGAACCGGGCGGAGATGGATGTGGGCCGCGCGTCGCTGAGCGCCGTCCGCAGCGCGCGCCTCCCCACGATCAGCCTGAGTACCTTCTTTTTCCAGGACGCGTACGGACCGGAGTACAAGGCAGCCTTCAAGCCATTCTCCAGCGATTCCCGCTACGCCAGCGCGCGACTGAGTCTGTCGATTCCGGTCTTCACCGGGTTTTCCACCGAGCGCAATATCGCCGAAGCTCAGGTTCAGCTGGCCAATGCCGAGGAGCAGATGCGCCAGACCCGTCTGGAAACTGAACGCGACGTGCGCTCCCGTCTCATCGACCTGCGCGGCGCCTGGGACAGCTACCGGCTGGCGGAACGGTCGAGCGAGATCGCGGAGGAGCGCCTCAGGCTGGCGCGAGAGGGGTACCGCCTGACGACGGTTACCTTCTCCGACCTGCAACTCGCGATCGAGGGTGCGGCCAACGAACGGCGCACCGCGATCAACGCCCGCTACGACTTCGCCGTCGCCCGCATCGCCCTCGAGCAGGTCGTGGGCGGGCCGCTCGACGGCGGCACCCCGCTTCCCTGACGCATGTCGATTCCCCGCATCTCGACGCGGCGGCCCGTCGCCGTGGCCATGCTCTTCCTGGCCATCTCCCTGCTTGGCATCATCTCCTTCCTGCGGCTGCCCATCGACCTGCTCCCCGACGTGAGCTACCCGCGCCTGGTGGTCTACACGACCTACCCCGACGTGGCGCCGGCGGAGGTCGAGCGGCTCATCACCGAGATGGTGGAGGCTCAGGGCGCGGCGGTCCCGGGGGTCGAGAAGGTGACATCGGTATCGCGCGACGGGGTGAGCCTGGTGACGCTCCGCTTCGCCTGGGGCACGGACATGGATTTCGCCATGCTCAACGTGCGCGAGCGCGTCGACAACATCCGCGAGTTCCTCCCCGAGACCTCGGAGCGGCCGCGCATTCTGCGCATAGATCCCGAATCCGAACCCATCATGGTGCTCTCCGTTGCCGGAGGCGCGGATCTCTGGGCGACCAAGGACTTCGTGGAGACGGTGTTCCGGCGCAGGCTCGAGCAGCTCGACGGGGTGGCGCAGGCGGCTGTTACGGGGGGGCTCGACCGCGAGATCCAGGTGGAGGTGGATCCGGACCTGCTCCTGTCGTACGGGCTCGAGATGGAGGAAGTGGCGGTCGCGCTCGACCGGGCCAACTTCTCCGCGCCCGGAGGATCCATCCTGCGGGGTCGCTACCGCTACCCGCTGCGCACCCTGGGCGAGTTCCAGACCGTGGGCGAGATCGGCGAGGTGGTGGTGGGGCGCCAGCAAACCGAGACGGGCGGGCAACAGGAGGACGAGGGGAGCTACCGGCTGGTCCGGCTGGACGACGTGGCGCGGGTGGTGGACGGATTCGCCGACCGGGAGTCCATCGCCCGCTACAACGGCGCCGAGGCCGTGGGGCTGCTGGTATACAAGGAGTCCGGGGCCAACACGGTGGCGGTGGCCGACCAGATCCAGGAGGCGCTCGGGATCCTGGCGCTCGAGTTCCCCGACATCACCGTGGACATCGCCTATTCCCAGGCGGGGTTCATATCCGACTCCATCAGCAACGTGGTGCAGGCCTTGGTGTTCGGGGGCATGCTGGCGTTCCTGGTGCTCTTTTTCTTCCTGCGCGACCCGCGCTACCCGTTCGCCATCGCGCTCGCGATTCCGATCTCCGTGGTGGGCGCCTTCGCGCTGATGGAGGCGTTCGGGGTGTCGCTCAACATCATGAGCCTGGGAGGGATGGCGCTCGGGGTGGGGATGCTGGTCGACAACTCCATCATCGTGCTCGAGAACATCTTCCG
>JAAXGM010000133.1:0-1306 GCA_012267435.1 Gemmatimonadota bacterium | reverse complement strand
TGGTGGCGCTGACCCTGCTGCCGGGGATGGCGGCGCGCTTCGTGGACCGGGTACGCTCGTCGGACCGGCCTCAACGAGCCCGACCAGAGCGCCGGCGGGGGGTGCTGGCGAGAATCGGGCGGGCGATCCTGTGGGTGGTGGTGCTGCCCTTCCGGCTGATCGCGGGAGCCTTCGCGCTGGCGCGCGCGCTTGTGGGTTTCTGGTGGGAGGGACTGGCGGGAGTGTGCGGCCGCCTGTTCGGGTCGCTGCTCGCCGCCTTCGACCGCGGGTTCCAGCGTTTCGCCGACCGCTATCACCGGCTCCTCGAATTCTCGCTCGACCACCGCGGGCGGGTGATGGCGGTCTCCGCCGCCGCGCTGGCCGCCACGCTGGCGCTCGCGCTGGCCCTCGACCGGGATCTGCTGCCGGACGTCGACCAGGGCGGGTTCCGGGTGCGCCTCGAGCTGCCGGAGGGAACGGGGCTGGCCGCGACCGCGCTGGCGGTGGAGGAGATCGAACGGGCGCTTCAGAGCGACCCCGGCGTCGAGACCGTCTTCTCCCGCGTGGGCGAGGACGTCCGCTCCTACATGGAGAGCGAGGAGACCTCGGGGGCGCACACGGGCACCCTCGAAGTGCGCCTCCACCCGGGGATCGCCACGGACGACGTGCTGGAGCGTGTGCGCGAGGTCGAGGCCCGCTTCCCACCGGGGACGCTCGCCTTCGAGGCCGGCCAGGCGACCGCCCTGGGCACGGTCCTGGGCGGCGCCGACGCGGACATCGCGGTGCGCATCCGCGGCGAGAACCTCGAGGAGAGCTACGCCTACGCCGAGACCGTTCGGGAAGAGCTGGCGACGCTGGCGGAGGTCGGCAACGTGCGCGTGGGCGCCGGCCGCGGCCAGCCCCAGGTCCAGATCGAGATCCTGCGCGACGTGGCCGCGCGCCACAACGTGGATCCGCGCCTCATCGCGGAGGAGATCGAGCGGGCGATGCGCGGCGACCGGGCCACCGAGTTCGTCGACTTCGACCGCAAGATCGACGTGGTGGTGAGGCTGCCGGACGCCCTGCGCTTCTCCGCCGAGACGCTGGAGACCCTGGTGGTGCGCGGCGTGCCGCTGCGGGAGCTGGTCAGCGTGCGCGAGGCGGTGGGCCCGGCGGAGATCCACCGCGAGGACCAGGGGCGCGTGGTCACCGTCTACGCCGACGTGATCTCCGGCGGCCTCAACCGCGCCATCGCCACGGTGGACAACCGACTGGCGGCGCTTCCGCCGCCCTTCAACGCGCGCGTCGACGTCGGCGGGGAAAACGAGGAGATGCGCCGCTCCTTCCG
>JAAXGM010000018.1 GCA_012267435.1 Gemmatimonadota bacterium | reverse complement strand
CGCAAGGGAATCCAGCGCGTCGATGACGGCGTCCATTTCGCATCCCGGAGCGCACACCCGGACCATCCCCCAGTCGTCGACTCCCGGCGCGACGCCAACCACATGGCTTGCGTTATCGCCGGCCATGGCCACGCCGACAACCTTGGTCCCGTGACTGTACCGCGAATGCGACGAGCCCAAGTCGTCGGTGCAATCGGTGTCGTCCGCGTCGCTGTGCGTGCTCCAGCATTCGTCCACGTCGGCGAGATCGGGGTGGTGCCCCGACTCCCCGCCCACGAGACCGCCGTCAAGAAACACGAGCCAGGCTCCCTCGCCGTCGTTCACGTCCCACGCGGACTCGGCCCGAACCTTCCGGATGTTCTCCGGGGTGGTCTGGCCGGGGAACGCGCTCGCCCGCGCGGCGCCCGGAGACCCCTCCGAGATCGCGAGGGTGTACTCGATGTTGGGTTCCATGTAGTCGACGAACGGCAGCGAATCCAGCCGCAGAGCCTGCTCGGGATCGATTCCGGCCACCACGATGGGCAGACTCCGGAACGTCCTCAGCACCTCGGCCCCGGCCGACCGCAGGTCGCGCCGCACGGCCAGCATTTCGCTCTCGCCCACCCGGAAGACCGTGGCCATGCGCGCGCCGGGCGAGCCGGTCACGCGCTCCGCGTAGCGAGGAGCGCCCTCCGGCTTCACGCCGATCAGCGCTACCCCGCCCGCGGCACGGATCGCCTCGACCAACGCTTGTGGATCCGTGAAGTGCTCGGGCAGCGACTCGTGGGCGTCGATGACCGCGAACATCTCTTGAATCGTGTTTTGCGTGCTCTGGGACGAGGCGCCCAACGCCGCCTCCAGATTTGCCTCGTCTCCGGACGGCGGGTCGATGTTCACCGGATCGTCACCGCACGCGGAGGCAAGCAGCACGCCGCCCACGGCAAGAAGGCTATTTCCAAACCTGCTCATGATACCCTCCCCTGTTCCATTGTTCTCAACCGCTTGCGGGTCCTGCGAGCCCCGGGCCCCATCGGACGCTTCGGGGCTCCGGCGAAAACGCACATGGCAGCCTCCTTGTGGCGCAGTGATTCTGACGGCTTCGGGTCGGGTATCCTCCTTCGCGCGCAAGGTTGAGTTTGGCGGCCTTCCCGGAATTGTTGTTACAAGAATGTTACCTTTGGCCTTGCCGATAGGTTCCCCGTAGGAACCGCCTGCTGCCCGGTAGCCCATCCGTTGATGCTCGAACCGGCCGGGTCGGCGGAAGTGCGGCGGTGGTCGCGCAGGGTGGGCGCTTAGACCGGCAACGGCCCGCTCGCCCGGTGGACATGCCCGACCGGGGCGGCCAGAATGAGGGAGGCGGGTGAAGCAGGCCCCGTACGCATCCATGCCGAACCGGGAGGTGGCCGGTGGCTCCAGCAGCGGGCAGCGAGCGCGGCCGCCGGTGGTGGGCGCTGGCGCTGGTGGTGCTGGTAGGAGCCGGCTGCGGGCCTGGCGACCCTCCTCCGGACGGCGGGCAGGCCGGCGACGAGCGGGCCGGTGCCACATCCGGGGCCTCCGGGGGCCGGTCCGGCGATCCCGAGGGCCGCTCGGCCCCCTCCAACCGCGAGATCCTGCTCGACCCTTCCTTGCCGGCGTGGCGTGAACCCGCACCCGACACCTTCTTGGCCCGCTTCGAGACCAGCGTCGGCGACTTCGCCATCGAGGTGGTGCGGGCTTGGGCGCCCGTCGGGGCCGACCGGTTCTACAACCTGGTGCGCCACGGCTATTACGACGACTCGCGCTTCCACCGCACCGTGCCGGACTTCATCGTCCAATGGGGGCTGGCGGGCGACCCCGAGGTCACGGCCCCTTGGATCGGCGAGACCATCCCGGACGACGAGGCGGTGGTGGCCAGAAACGTGCGCGGCGCCGTCGCTTTCGCCTTCACGGAGCCGCACACCCGCACCACACAGGTGTACATCAATCTCGTGGACAACAGCCGCTTGGACGCGCAGGGCTTCCCGCCTTTCGGCCGGGTGGTGGAGGGGATGGAGGTTGTGGACCGCATCTACCCGGGGTACGGCGAGAGCTCCGGGGGCGGGCTGCGGCGCGGCGACCAGAGCGCGATCGCGGCGGGCGGCAACGACTATCTCGACCGCGAGTTCCCGATGCTCACCCGCCTCCTGAGGGCCACGGTGGAGCGCGGCTCGGAGGAGTGACTATGGAATCCACACGGGTGAAGCACCGCCCGGACAAAGCGCGATCCTGGCCGCGAGGAGTGCTGCCGCTGGCGGTGGCGGTCGCCTCCGCCTGCGTCGTGGGTGCCCCCGGACCCGCGCGCAGCACGTCACAGGGCGACATCACGCGTCCAGAACTGGAAGAGATTCTGAGCGAGAGCGCCTACCAGGCCGTCGAGCAGTTGCGGCCTTCCTGGCTCTTCTACAGGCGTACCCCCACCATCTCGAACCCCAATCCGGAGCCGGCCGTGTACGTCGACCAGGCGAAGCTGCTCGCGCTGGACGATCTGCGCAGCATTCCCGTGCAGGACGTGGAGCGGATCCGCTTCCTCTCCTCCCGGGACGCGACCACGATCTACGGAACCGGCCACATGTGGGGCGCGATCGTGGTGACCACTCGACGGCCCGGCGGGCGGGTGTGACAAGCGTCTGCTGACCAGTGGCCTCGCGGCCGACCCGAATCGGCCGAGCATCGAAAAGCCCGATGCCGGTTGATCGAATTCGACGTGCCGGGCACTTGACTGACTTGACTTGAACCCGGTGCATGTGGATCTTCAGAGCTAGTTGAGAATGAGTCTCATTTTATGCCGGATCGTGCTCGGCGCGATTGGCGCCACACGCAACGAGACTCACCACAGGAAACGGAGGAAGCATGTCCCGTAGTCACACCGCAACACTCGCCCTTGTCATGATTCCGGTGCTCTCGGTCGGCTGTGCCGAGGATGGCGATACGGCGGAGTCCGAACCCGCCGAGTCCGTCGAGGCCATGGGCGGCATGGAGACCGCCGATGCAATGGCCCTCTCCAACCCCAACCTCGCCACTGAGGACGAGCTGACCACGGTCCCGGGGATCACGGCGGAGGTGGCCGCGGCGGTTGTCGGCGGGCGGCCCTACCTGCGCGCGGCGGATCTGCACGCGGTGCTGGCGGGGGCGGTCGGAGAAGAGGCGGCGTTTGGGGCTTACCGCGCGCTCTGGCTGCCGATCAACCTCAACGACGTGACCAGCGACGAGATCCTGCTGATTCCGGGCGTGGGGGATCGGATGGCGCACGAGTTCGAAGAGTACCGCCCATACGTGGATTTGGGCGAGTTCCGCATGGAGATCGGGAAATACGTGGACGAGGAGGAAGTGGAGCGGCTCGCGCGGTACGTGTACGTCCCGATCGATCTGAACAGCGCCACCCGCGAAGAGATCATGGCGGTTCCGGGAATGAGCGAGCGCATGGCCCACGAGTTCGAGGAGTACCGCCCGTACACCGACCTGGACCAGTTCCGGCGCGAGATCGGCAAGTACGTGGACGAGAACGAGGTCGCGCGGTTCGAGCGCTACGTGACGTTGCATTAGGCGGCTCGGAGCGCGGGCGGGCGGGGCACCGGCTTCGTCGGCTCTGCGGCGTCGAGTGCGGATGATCCGCGCCATCATCTTCTGGCTGCACCTTTCTGTAGCCGCAGCCGCCGGGCTGGTCATCCTGATGATGGCGGCGACGGGGGTGGTCCTGTCGCTCGAGGAGGTGGTGACCGGGCTTGCGGAGCGGCGGTACTTCGTGGCCGCGCCCGAGGGTGTGGAGCGGCTGGCTCCGGAGGAGATCGCGGTGGCGGCCGGGTTCACGGCGACCTCGCTGAGCTATCGGTCGAATCCGCGCGCGCCCGTGCGCGTCTTCGAGGGGCGGGACCGGTACGTCCGCGTCAATCCGTACACGGGGCAGGTTCTCGCAACGGGACCGGGCGGACTCGAGCGGTTTTTCGAAGCCGTTCACAACTGGCACCGCTGGTTCAACGTCTCGGGAGGCTCGGTGCGTCGTGCCCGGGCGATGACGGGGGCGGTCAACGTGGCCTTCCTCTTTCTGCTGCTTACCGGACCGATCCTTTGGATTCCGCGGCCCGTCACCCGGCGGGCGCTCGCCAGCGTGCTCCTTCTCCACCGCGGGGCGAGGGGCGCCCGGCGGGACCTCAACTGGCACCAAGTGGTCGGGATCTGGTCCGTCCTGCCATTGGCCGCCATTGCGGCAACAGGGGTCACCACGTCCTATCCGGCTGTGGGAGATCGGGTCTATCCGATGGCGGGGAACGCCGTGTCCGCCGGGGCATGGGCGGTTGCATCGGCGTCCAAGGGAACGGGGTTTGAGGGGGCGGGGATTTCGGAGGACCCGGCTCGCGTTCCGGAGCCGGACCTGAGCGCCGTGCTCGCAACCGCGGAGGCATGGGCGCCGGGGTGGCGGACCTTGATCCTGAACCTGCCGCGCCCCGCGGACAGCGAGGTGCGCGTCGAGGTGCGGGGAGGCCGCGCGGGCCAGCCTCACAGGACCGGTTTTCTCACCCTGGACGCGGCCTCCGGCGCCGGGCGCGCATGGGAGTCCTTCGCCGACGATTCGCCCGCACGGCGGGCCCAGCAGTTCCTGCGGTACGCGCACACCGGGGAGTACTGGGGGTTGGGGGGCCAGCTGTTGGCCGGACTCTTCTCGTTGGCGGCCACGCTGATGGTGTGGACCGGCCTTTCGCTGGCGCTGCGCCGGCTGCGAAGTCTTGTCAGCTCCCGGCGGGGGCTGCGGAGATAGCTACCAGCGCGCCCGCGTGCGTATGTCTTCGGCGACCTGCCTGGCGAACGCCTCGCGCTCCATGACCACCTGCTTCTTCCCCGCGCCGCGCCTGCGTACCGCCACCGTGCCCGCCTCGGCTTCGCGCTTCCCCACCACCCCCATGTAGGGCACCTTCTTCACCTCCGCCTCGCGGATGCGGTAGCCGAGTGTGTCCTGGTCTGACAGACGGGCGCGCACCCCCTTCGCGCGCAGGAGGTCCACCAGCTCGCGGGCGCTCTCGCTCCACACCTCGGAGACGGGGAGGACGCGCACCTGCTCCGGTGCCAGCCACACCGGGAAAGCGCCCGCGTAGTGCTCCACCAGCCCGCCGATGAAGCGCTCCATCGACCCCAGCATGGTACGGTGGATGACCACCACGTTGTGGCGCTGGTTGTCGCTTCCCACATAGTCGAGGCCGAAGCGCTCGGGCATCAGAAAGTCGAGCTGGAAGGTCGGGCCCTGCCACTTCCTCCCGAGCGCATCGACGAGCAGAATGTCCACCTTCGGACCATAGAACGCGCCTCCGCCCTCGTCGACCTCGTACTCCTGCCCGCGTTCCTCGAGCACCGCCGCGAGCGTGCCCACCGCGGCGTCGTAAACCCGGGGGTCGCCGATCGCCTTCTCGGGACGCGTCGAGAGCGCCACCTCGAACTCGTAGCCGAACACGTCCAGCAGGTACGCCACCAAGTCCAGCAGGCGATGGTACTCATCGCTGATCTGGTCCTCGCGCACGAAGATGTGGGCGTCATCCTGCGTGAACGACCTCACCCGCAGCATCCCGTGCAGCGTACCCGTGCGCTCGTAGCGATAGCAGGTGCCGAGTTCCGCATAGCGGAGCGGAAGATCCCGGTAGGAGCGGCTGCTCGAGCGGTAGATCATGAAGTGATGCGGGCAATTCATCGGCTTCAGGCGAAATCGATGCCCCTCGTCGGCCATCGGGGGGAACATGTCTTCGCTGAAGACCTCCAGGTGCCCGGAGATGCGGTACAACTCCTCGCGCGCGACGTGCGGGCTGTAGACCAGTTCGTAGCCGTGCTCGAGCATTGTCGTCTTCAGGAACTCCTCCACCGTATGGCGCACCAGGCCCCCGTTCGGGTGCCAGAGGACCAACCCGGACCCGACCTCCTCCTGGATGCTGAACAGGTCAAGCTCCCTGCCGAGCACGCGGTGGTCGCGCCGGCGCGCCTCGTCCAGCCGCTCCAGATGCTCGTCCAACGCCTTCCTGGTGAAGAACGCGGTGCCGTAGATGCGCTGCAGCATCTGCCGGTTCTCGTCTCCCCTCCAGTAGGCGCCCGCGGTGGAGAGCAGCTTGAAGTGCTTCACGCCGCCGGTGGAGGGTACATGCGGCCCGCGGCACAGGTCCAGGAAGGGGCCATCCCGGTAGACCGTGATCACCTCGTCGTCCTCGAGTTCCTCCAGCCGCTCGAGCTTGAGGGGATCGTCGGAGAAGAGCTCCCTGCCCTCCTCCTTGCTGACGCGGCGCCGCTCGAAGGGATGGTCGGCGGCAACGATGTCGCGCATGCGCGCCTCGAAGGCCTCAAGGTCTGCGGGGGTGAAGGGCTCGTCGACTTCGAAGTCGTAGTAGAAGCCGTCCTCGACCGGAGGGCCGAAGCCGATGCCCGCGTTGGGACGAAGCTCGCGCACCGCGGTGGCCAGCACGTGCGCGGCGGAGTGGCGCAGCACGGGGAGGGCGTCGTCGTCCCGGCTGGTGAGGATGCGCACTTCCGAGTCCCCCGGCACCGGGCGTGCCAAGTCCACCGTTTCGCCGTTCACGACGGCGGCCAGGGCGGCCCGGGCGAGTCCGGGGCCGATGCCGGCCGCGATGTCGGCGGCGCTGCTGCCGCGCGGCGTCTCGACGGGGCTGCCGTCGGGAAGCTTCACCTGGATGGATTCGTCAGCCATCGGTCATCTGGAGAGTTGCGGGAGTTGGGATGCTTCGCGACAACATCGCCGAACATACACGGCGGAACGGGAATTGTGCGCGCCGGCGACAGAACGGCAAGGAGCCCGGACGACCATCGTCGCCCGGGCTCCTGGAGGTCGGCCGGACCAGGCACCGGCCGCGCGCGGGTTGGGGGCTAGTACATGCCTCCGCCCATGCCGTCCATGCCGCCGGGGGCACCGGCGGCCGCCTTCTCCTCCTCGGGCTGCTCGACCACCACGGCCTCGGTGGTCAGCATCAGGCCCGCGATCGAAGCGGCGTTCTGCAGGGCCGTGCGCACCACCTTGGTGGGATCGATGACGCCCGCCTTCACCAAGTCCTCGTAGGTGTCGGTCTGGGCGTTGTAGCCCCAGTTGGTGTTCTCGTGGCGCCGGATGTGCTCGACCACGATCGAGCCCTCGGCACCCGCGTTCTCCGCGATCTGGCGGAGGGGCTCCTCGAGCGCCCGGCGCAGGATCTGCACGCCCACCTGCTCGTCGTGCCGCTCCAGCTCGAGGCCGTTGAGCGCGCCCTGGGCCCGCAGCAGCGCCACGCCGCCGCCGGGGACGATGCCCTCCTCGACCGCCGCGCGGGTCGCGTGCAGGGCGTCCTCCACCAGGGCCTTGCGCTCCTTCATCTCGGTCTCGGTGGCCGCGCCCACGTGGATGACCGCCACGCCGCCGGCCAGCTTGGCCAGCCGCTCCTGCAGCTTCTCGGTGTCGTAGTCGGAGGTGGACTTGTCGATGGCCACCTTGATCTCGTCGATGCGGCCCTTGATCTGGTCGGCCATCCCGGCCCCGTCGATCACCGTGGTGTCGTCCTTGTCGACCACGACCCTCTTTGCGCTGCCCAGGTCGGAGGAAACGGCGTTCTCAAGCTTGAAGCCGACTTCCTCGGAGATCACCTGGCCGCCCGTCAGGATCGAGATGTCCTGCAGCATTGCCTTGCGCCGGTCGCCGAAGCCGGGAGCCTTGACCGCGCACACCTTGAGGGTTCCGCGCAGCTTGTTCACGACCAGCGTCGCCAGCGCCTCGCCTTCCACGTCCTCGGCGATGATCAGGAGGGGCTTGCCCATCTGCGCGACCTTCTCGAGGATCGGCAGGAGGTCCTTCATCGACGAGATCTTCTTGTCGTGGATGAGGATCATGGGGTCGTCGAGGACCGCCTCCATCCGCTCCGGATCGGTCACGAAGTAGGGCGACAGGTAGC
>JAAXGM010000132.1 GCA_012267435.1 Gemmatimonadota bacterium | reverse complement strand
GGATCTACCGTCGGTAAACTTGGGCTAGCGACACGGTTCACGGTCATGATGAGACGTGCCGCAACGGATCAGGCGCACCGACGCCCCGCGAACTCGTAGGCCGAAGGATACCAAAGACCGCGATCGGCACGGGAAACCGAATACACTGAGTGCGAAGGAGGACAACACGATGACATGCAAGGACGCGCGCATATTGCCGGTGCTGCTGCTCCTGGTTGTCTGCGCCCGGGCCGCCGCAGAGGAGAAAGCCCGCATCTTCGTCGACCAGTGGAGCCCGACCCGCACGGTCATCTACATTGCCGCAGCTGACGGCTCGCAGCCGCGCAAGCTGCTGGCCGGTTCCGAACTCGACTACAACGCGTCGTTCTCCTACGATGGCGAGTGGGTCGTCTTCACTTCCGAGCGGTACGGCTCCGCGGACATCTTCCGCGTGCGCACCAACGGGCTCGGCCTGGAGCGGCTGACCGACGATCCGGCCTTCGACGACCAGGCGGCACTGTCCCCAGACGGCAGCCGGCTCGCGTTCGTCTCTACACGCGCGCGCGGCTCCACCGACATCCACATCCTGGAGCTGGCGACCGCCAGGGTGCGCAACGTGACAGATGCTCAGGGCGGTGATTTCCGGCCTAGCTGGTCGCCCGACGGCGAGATGCTGGCATTCTCCTCCGATCGCGGCGGCGGCTTCCCGAAGGTGCCGGGAATCTGGGAGCACGCCCACCCGGCGAGCGTGTACGTCATGGGCGCGGATGGGACGGGGTTGCGGCGGATCTCGCCGCCGGGCCGGCTCGGCGGCTCCCCTAAGTGGTCGGCGGACGGTCGCCGCATCGTGTATTACGAGCTGGACGTGACGGATACTTTCGACGCGCGCTGGCTATCCCGTCAAGCACGGGTGCACTCCCGCATTGTGTCCGTGGACATGGCCACTGGCGACCGCACCGAGCATGCGGCGGGCCGCGGATTAAAGCTGTCGCCGCAGTTCCTCGACGGAAACCGCGTCGGCTACCTCGCGAAGTCCGGTCCGCAAGCCGCGTTGATGTTCAGCTCCGGCGAGACCGGCAGCGAGGGGGACATCGGCAATCCCGCCTGGTCGCAGGATGGCCGGCGGGTGGTCTACCACGACGGGCCGATCGAGACGATTGAGGCGCGGCGCCCCCCCGGCGAGATACTTGCGGCCAGCGACCCGCGCTACGAGCTGGTGTACGCGAGCGGCTTTCCCGCGGTGTCGCCGGACGGCCGGCGACTGGTCGTGAGCGAGCGGACCGGCCGCGGGCGTCCGGACGACCGCACCGCGCTGGCGGTCTGGAATACGGACGGGACGGATCCGCGCCGCATCTTCCGCGCTGACGGCATGGTGTTCGCGCCGCAGTGGTCCGCCGACGGGGAGTGGATCGTTGTGGGCGTCGGCAATTACTTCCACGCGCGCACGCGCCCGGCGCACTTGATGATGATGCGCCCGGACGGCTCCGATACCCGGGTGCTCACCACGGGCGAGGGCAACGCGGGGTTCCCGAGCTTCTCGCCCGACGGCAAAGAGGTGGTGTACCGCTTCTGGACTGACCGAGCGGGCGGCCTGCGCATCCTCACGCTGGCGGACGGGGCAGTACGGACGCTGACGACCGGTTACGACAACTTCCCCGTCTGGTCCCCGCGGGGCGACCGCATCGTCTTCAGCCGGCAGGCGGACGATGAATTCGACATCTACACCATCCGGCCCGACGGAAGCGATGTGCAGCAGTTGACCACCTCGCTCGGCAACGATTCCCATCCGGCTTGGTCCGCCGACGGCGCGCACATCCTGTTCAGCAGCTCGCGGTTCGGCTTCAAGGACGAGGCGCCGCTGACCGAGATACCGCAGCCGTACGGCGAGTTGTTCATCATGAACGCCGACGGCACGGAGCAGCGCGCACTGACCGACAACCGCTGGGAAGAAGGCACCCCCGCCTGGCAGCCGACCGCGGGGCAGTAGCCGCGGGGTTCCCGCGAGCTTCGGCGGGGGTTGGAGATGATCAGGATGCGCGGATCGTCCCGCTCGGACGGACGCCCGCACCCTGGGGGTAGGGATTCCGCAGCGGCTGGGCAGCTCCCGGGGCCGCTGGAACGGTGACACGCTGGTTATTGAAACCTCGAACTTGTACAGGAATACCGCCGTCACGGATTACCACAGCGCCGCGCCCAGCATGATCGCACCGAGCGGTTCACCCGCACCGGCCACGACGCGATCCGCTACGAGTTGACGATCGACGATCCGAAGACATGGACGAGGCCGTGGACGGCGATGGCCCGCATGACGCGTTCAGACACGCCGATCTACGAGTACGCCTGCCACGAGGGCAACTACGCAATGCCGGGCATCCTAGCCGGAGCCCGCGCTAAGGAAACCGGTCCCGGCAACGCAGCCCGTGGTAGAAG
Source organism: Gemmatimonadota bacterium (assembly GCA_012267435.1). Lineage (GTDB taxonomy): Bacteria > Gemmatimonadota > Gemmatimonadetes > Longimicrobiales > Gaopeijiaceae > BD2-11. Next base: position 3,841 of record JAAXGM010000132.1, on the reverse strand, counting down.
TCCTTGGATGTACCTCAAGGAGGACAGCCCCCATGAGCCTGAGGTGTGTATCGTTGACGCTACTGCTCCTCGTGGCCGGCGCTGCGGCGCCGGGCGCGAAAGACCGGATCTTCGTCGACCAGCTGGGTCCAACCCGGTCGGTGCTGTACGTGGCCAACACCGATGGGAGCGCCCCCCGTAAGCTCGTGGCCGGTTCCCACCTCGACTACAACGCGTCGTTCTCGTCCGATGGTGAATGGGTTGTGTTCACTTCCGAGCGGTTCGGCTCGGCCGATATCTTCCGGGTGCGCCCGGACGGGCTCGGCCTCGAGCGGCTGACCGACGATCCCGCCTTCGACGATCAGGCGGCGCTCTCACCGGACGGCCGGCAGCTGGCATTCGTCTCGACTCGGGAGCGAGGCTCGACCGACATCCACATCCTGGATTTGGAAACCCGCGAGGTTCGGAACCTGACCGACGCGGCGGGCGGCGATTTCCGGCCGAGCTGGTCGCCCGACGGAACGATGCTGGCGTTTTCGTCCGACCGCGGCAGCGGGTTTCCGAAGGCGGTGGGGTACTGGGAGCATGTGCACGCGGCGAGCGTATACATCGTGGGCGCAGACGGCAACGGCCTGCGTAGAATCTCCGCCGCAGGACAGCTGGGCGGATCGCCAAAATGGTCGGGGGACGGCCGGCGCGTTGTGTTCTACGAGCTCGACGTGGCCGACACTTTTGCGGCTCGCACACTGCGGCACCAATCCACGGTGCACTCCCGCATCGTGTCAGTGGACATCGCCGCGGGCGGCCGCACGGAGCATGCAGCGGGCCCTGGCCTCAAGCTGTCACCGCAGTTTCTGGGACCGGATCGCGTGGGCTACCTCCTGAAATCGGGACCGACGGCCAAGCTGATGTTCAGCTCCGGCGAGAGCGGCAGTGAGGGCGATATCGGGAACCCCTCCTGGTCGTCCGACGGACGGCGGGTGGTCTACCACCAGGGCGCGAGTGCAACGATGCGGACACCGCGCGTAATCGGCGAGGCACTGTCCAGCCACGACCCGAGCTACGAGCTGGTGTATGCTGCCGGCTTCCCGGCCGTGTCGCCGGACGGACGGCGCCTGGTGGTGAGCGAACGGACGGAGTGGGGGCACCCGGACGACCAGACGCAGCTGGCCATCTGGAATGCGGATGGGACCAATCCACGCCGTATTTTTCGCGCGGCCGGTTCGGTGTTAGCGCCACGCTGGTCGGCCGACGGTCAGTGGATCGTATTCGGGGTCGGCGGCTTCGAGACCCGCCCGCGTGAAGCCCAAGGCGCGGTTGCCTTCCTCCCATCATTTGTCGGCCGGGTGATGATGGTGCGGCCCGACGGCGGGGACGCGCGGGTACTGGCCACTGGCGAGGGCAACGCCGGGTTCCCGAACTTCTCGCCCGACGGGACCGAGGTGGTCTACCGCTTCTGGAACGATACGGAGGGTGGCCTGCGCATCCTGAACTTGGCGGACGGCACGGTGCGCACGCTGACCACGGGCTACGACAACTTCCCCGGCTGGTCGCCTCGGGGCGACCGGATTGTGTTCAGCCGGCTAGTGGACGATGATTTCGACATTTATACGATCCGGCCCGACGGCAGTGGTCTGGCCCGGCTCACGACGACGGCAGGCAACGACTCACATCCGTCCTGGTCTGCGGACGGGCAGCACATCCTGTTCAGTAGCTCGCGCCTCGGCTTCAAGGATGAGGCACCGCTGACCGACCTCCCGCAACCGTATGGCGAACTGTTCGTCATGCGGTCCGACGGCTCCGGGCAGCGGTCCCTGACGGACACCCGCTGGGAAGAGGGCACACCCGCTTGGCAGCCCGCGGCACCACGGTGAGTAGCCCCCGCCGGTCCCGCGCGCAGCCCACACCGAATCGGACTGGAAGGCCGCCAGTACGACGTGGGAGCGGTTGACGGATTCATGCGTGGGGCGCGGGGCGCACCGTGACCGCGTTCGTCCTGCTGGTGATCGCCGCGATGGTAGCGCTGCTCACGCTCGCCGCCGTGTGCGCGGTGCGGATGCTCCGCGCTGCCGGCGAGCTGCTGAAAGCGCTGCATGCGCCCCGGTAGCAGTTCGACGTGACCGGGCGGCGGCTGCGGAGGAGCCGCTGCCGGCCGCGCGCCACGCGCGGCGGACCGTGATCGAGATCATCGCCGCCGTGCCGCTCGCTGCCGACTACGCGGCCGGCGTGCTCATGGGCGCGGCCTGCGTGGCGTGCGTCGTGGTCCGGCTCCGATCGCGGCCTCGTCGCGCGTCTCGGTCATGACCACAGGGGGCGTCGATCCGTCCGTTAGGTTAGGCTAAGGGCCAAGTCTCGACGAGCGTGCGCGGAGCCGGCGTCAAGGGCGTGAGCCCCGCGGAGCGGGGGCGGAGCGTAGCGGAGCCCCTTGACGCTGGTGAGCACACGCTCACGTTGTTGGGCCCGACGATGCCGGCGGCGGCGCTATCGCAGCTGGGAAGATCAGCGGCTGGTCGAGTTGCGGGACCGGTGGCTGAATCCGCCCGAGTGGGTCGAGTCGGTTGACGAGCCCGTTGACGAACCCCTACAACGCCCGCCCGCGCTGGCTCGCGGATGCGAACGCGCACTGGATGGAGCCGTCGCAGCAGCCTACGGCTGGCCGGCCGACATCTCCGATGACGATGCCCTGCGCGAAGTGCCGGCGCTCAACGGGCGGTAGGCCGGCAATCAGCGCCAAGAACGAAGGACCGGTGAGACACGAACTGCTCAGGGTTTTCCCCCGCCTCCGCCACGGGTTCAGCGTTGTCGCATCAGATCCAGCGCCTGACCCGGGCAGCGTACTCATCGTACTCCGCTCCCAGCGCGCGGCGGAGGTAGGCTTCTTCGTACGGAATCGTGTACCAGTTGAAGGCGGCGAAGGCGGGGATGAGGGCCAGCAGGACGGCGCCGGAGTTGCTGGCGCATCCGATGCCGGCGATGAAGACGAGGAACGCGAGGTAGACGGGGTTGCGCGATACTCCATAGAGCCCCCCGGACACGAGCCGCCGGGTCGGCGAGAGGGGGGCCAGACTCTCGTCGCGTTGCCGAAACCCGATGTACGCCACCATGATCATGCCCCCCGCGGTCGCCATCAGAATGCTCCCAGCGACGATGGGCCAAGGCGCGGGCAACAGCTCGACTCGCCAAGTGGTGCGATCCACGACGCCGGCGCCAAACGTGAAGAGCGCGGGCAGCACGGGAGGCAGGAGAACGCGTCGCATCGGCTCAAATTGCGAGCGACCTCCATCGGCCGGTCGAGAGCTCCAAGGACCGTGCGCCTACGGACAGTCGCACAGCGGCTGCCTCGACTGGCGCAATCGGATCGAGGCCCAGACAGTGACGTGCCCACCTGCAGCTCGCGTGCGGGAGAGTGGCTGGGGCCGCTCGGAGTTCCGCCATGTCAGTGAGTGTACCATGGGCGCACCTGCGTTCGCGCTCGCCGGCCGTTGGCGGCGTCGCCATGTCAATTCGGACGAGCGTGGCCGGTGACAAGCACGGCGCACGCCGCTGACCCGACGATGCCGCGGTGACCGCAACACCATGCACAAGGCACGTCGACGGGCCCGTCATGGCAGGTGCAGGCCATCATCTACTCCAGTACTCCAGGCTGAATGGCTCATGACGCCGTAGGCGTTGAGCGCCACGTGGCGGGCCGCCGAGTGGAAAGGAACGCTCGGCCCGCTCATCGACCTCTGCCGACTCCTCGGCGCGTCGGCCAGCGTGATTCCGCCGGTCAGCCGATCGGGACACTCCTGCCTCGTTCACCACGCGGTCGCCCTTCAACCAAGAACTGCGCCGCCAACGCGCCTAGCAGCCCGTGGCAAAA
>JAAXGM010000131.1 GCA_012267435.1 Gemmatimonadota bacterium | reverse complement strand
GGCCCTCGAGATGGCGCTCCACGAGGAGCAGGAGCGCCGGGCGCTCGAAGGGGAGCTGTGGCAGCTGGAGCAGGCGTGGAAGGAGGCCGAGGAGATCGCGGAGATCTCCGACAACCTCCTTCTGCCGGAGGGGACCGAGGACTTCGTGCGGAGGCACGGGGCGAAGCAGGACGGAGAGAAGTCCCGTAGGAATCCGGCATGAGCATCTCGAGGATCGACTACGGTGAACTCGCGGCACCATCTGCCGGGCCCGGGACACGTTCAGGCGGCCGTTCGAAGCGCGGCCGCCGCCTGCTGTGGTTCCCTTTGCGGGTCGTGAAATGGGCGCTCCTCGCCGTGGTCCTCGCCATCCTCCCCTTCCTCCTCCTCATACGGGGCGGCGTCTTCGCATACCAGCAGTGGGCGCTGGACCCGTGGCTCGCGCTCGCGCTCTCGGCCACCGCCACGACCCTCCTGCTGGCCATCTACGCGCTCGTGGCCAGCCGCCGGCTCGGCGCGGGGAAGGGCCTCACGAAGCTGATGACCCGGGCCGCGGCGCTCCTCGCGGGCGCGTACGTGGTCTACTCGGTGATGTTCGTCGCGGTCGGCAACGTCAAGTCCCCGGAGGTGAAGGCCGAGTACACCGCCCTGCACCCGCTGCTGCGCCTCGGCGCGAGCGCGCTCATCCTGGTCGATTCCGACGCCGTGATCACCGACGCGGGCCGCACCCCGGACTTCTACCGGCGCATGGGACTGCCGCCAAACGAAGCGTCACTCCACTTCGAGCAGGAGAGCGGCTTCGTCCATGCGCTCGACCTGCGCACGATCGGCCGCTCCGACTGGCGGAACCGCGCGGTGGAGATTGCGTTCAAGGCGATGGGGTTCCACACGCTGCGCCACGTCGGGACGGCGGACCACCTGCACGTGTCGCTGAGGTGACGCGACGCCGCGGCAAAGCAAGGGACACGCGCATGCTCGGATGGGACGGTGGGGCCTAACCCCCTCGAACATCCCCCTCAACCCGGGACAATGGTACCTTGGTCTCCCATGTTCACGACCTGCATGTATTGCAACCCGGATCCTGCGGCCAGAAA
>JAAXGM010000130.1 GCA_012267435.1 Gemmatimonadota bacterium | reverse complement strand
CTGGGTGCCCGGCACCTCCGCGCACTCGTGGCACGCCATCGCGGCGGGCGGGACGCCCATCGGCGACAAGGGCATGGTGGTGGCGGCCAAGGCGCTGGCCATGACCGCTATCGACGTGTTCACCCGGCCCGGCCTGGTGGAGGCGGCCAGGATGGAGCACGCGGACCGCATCCCCGAGGGCTGGGTCTACGAGCCGCTGCTGGGCGACCGCTTCCCGCCGCTCGACTACCGGCTGCCGGCGGGCGGGACGGACCGTTAGGCGTTAGCGTTAGCGGCGGGACATCACACCTTCGTCTCGTCCAACTGATCCCGCGGTTCCGGTGGCTGGCCACCGCGCCGCCGCAGGAGCCGCTGCGCCGCGTCGATGTCCGCCTGGGAACCACGCTCGGCGAAGAAGTCGGCGGTCCGCATGGCGGATAGCTTCTCCGCGACGGCGGTGGTGACGAACTGGTTGATGCTCGTCCCGTCCCGGCGACTCACTTCCCTGACGGCCTGTTTCAGGGACGACGGCATCCGGAGGGGATAGACGGTGGGCTGCTTTCTTCGTTCGGTCATTTCGATTTCCCTTGCCGTCCCCCGGCGATCCTGCTCAGTGCGTGGCGTGGCGACAGCACCTCGATGCCGAAGGTGCCGGGAGCATCGCCGAAGTCACGCCTGTTGAAGGTTACGAGGGCATCCGCAGTTCCGTTGACCGCCGTCTCGAGTACCATTTCGTCTGCGGGATCGCGCAGTTGCGGTCGCCAGAGGAACCACGCCTGCACCGGTTCGGCCACCGCGCACAGCGCTGACATGATCGCTCCGACTTCCGACTCGGAGAGGCCTGAGGCGATTCGCTGGGCCGGATCACGGCAGGCTCCCTCGTATTCAAGCGCGAGCGGTACCGACAGCAGCAGGGTGAATCGGCGGTCCAACGCTCGTTCGAGCAATGCCGCCGACGCTCCAGACGGGCTTCGCAGAGCAGCGACGACCACGTTGGTGTCGAGGACGAGGCGCATCTCCTATGATATGATACTCTATGAGATGTCGCAACTGGCACTCTCGGACCTCGCACTTCCATCGCCAACCCGAGGGTCTCGAAGTCCGACCAAGAGTGACGTTGCGGAATCTGGCGGTCGCGTTACTCCAGGGCGCGACCTTGCTTGCCGGCGCGCCCGACCATGTCCTTCCCGTGAAACACCTTGGCACCGTGGTCGCTCGCCGTTCCGCGCATCCGCACTTCGGTCCGACGCTCGAAGACATCGCACGAGGGCCCTGCCGATCGAATCGCGTTCCGGCACGTGTCCGCCGTGGTCGGCTTGTTGGCCGACCCTCCGCGCTCCGGGCGTCGACCCGGTCCATCACGATTTGGTTTCTGAGACTCGACCGGCCAAGTGTGGCGTTCCTAAGGCCCTCTGCTGAACCGGAGGAGGGTGATCCGGGATTCGATCCCCGCCGAGTTGAGCACCTTCTGTGAAAAGGCGGGTGCGACCAAGATGCCACGCACCTTGTCCGCAGGTACACCGCTCGACTCCATGTTCCCCATGTAGGACGTTAGCTGGGCGCTCGGGGAACGACGCCTCGACCGGCGGCCTCGGCCTTGATAAGGCTTACTACACGCTTCCCGCCCTTCGAGATGACCAACTGCGCGACGGCCTTCGCTGCCCCCTCCTCGCCGCGGTCCAGCGTAAGTGCGTTCCACCATTCCACCGGGTTGTCGCCGGACGCCAAGACACCGAACGCGCCCAGGAGGTGGGCACGGGTCATCGCCGGTGAGCTTGGGAGTGCTCGCAGGAGTTCGATGAAGTCCCCGTCGTTGACGTCGTGAAAGAACATGGCAGTGTGAGCCAGCAGCGTAAGTCGAGTCCCCGAGCCTCACCGAGGCCGGAGGCGGACCATGTAACGTAGCGTAGACCCCCTTCGGATCAATTGGGGTGGCTCCGAGCGCCGATCAATCGTCGGCTCACATCCGCTCCCAAGGTTGGCCGATGAGCTACACGGCCCAGACCTCCAAGATCGCGCGGCGGCGGGCGGTCACGGCGGCCCGGCTGTCGGAGGTCGTTCACGGCATCGAGGCAACCGGTGCTTGACGAGAGCGGCAGGCTGACGCTGACGGCCCGTGGCATGACAGACTCTGGATACCGGGCGGATGGTTGACCCGCTATCGTTGGTGGCGAGGAAGACGCCATCCATCGTCAACCCGAAGGTCAGCCGTTCATGAAACCCCTTTCTATCGCGCTTCTCGTCGCGACCACCATCCTCCTGCCCGCCGCGACTCCGCTCGCGGGCCAGAATCTCGTGTCAGTGCAGGTTGGAACGGTGCGTTCGTCGTTCTGGGGAAGCGATCATTCCCATGCCACGATTAGCGGGCAGTCCATGCGCGCCACTCTGGCGGTTCCGCTGACGGGCGCGCTCGCCATCCGCGTGGACGGTGGCTACGCCGAGAAGGGCGCGGCCACCGTGGGGGAGATCTACGACAGCCATATGCGGCTCGGCTACGCGGAGTTCAGCACTCTGCTGAAGGCGAGCACCCGGTTGGGGTCAATGGTGTCAGGGCACCTGCTCGCCGGTCCTGCCGTGGGAATCAAGACGCATTGCGCGATCGAGACAGCCGCTGAGGGAATCAGTGTCAAGATCGACTGCGATGAAGCCGAACAGAACGTCCAACCTACGGACATCGGGGCATCCCTCGGCGCGGGATTCGACCTAGCGATTTCCGGCGGGCGTTACCGGATCTCCCTCGATTTCCTGCACACGATGGAGTCTCGTATCGGCGCTTGGCGGCGGACAGCACAAGAACAGCGCCACCGCGTTCCTGCTTGGCTTCGGCTGGCCCATCGGCTAGGGATAGAGCCCCCGTAGGGATGGCCACCATGAGGGTTGGGAGTCCCGCCAATCCATTCCGGTTTTCTCGCTTTGGCGGCTCGGTCCAGCAGCGTCCAGTCAAACGGCAGGAAGCGCAGATCGTGCAGTCCTGTATGAGTTTAGACGATTCCCTGCCGTGATTCGGGCCTCTGGCGATCCGCCGTCGCGGCGGCGAGGTCCGTGATCAACAGGCGTTCGATGGCGTATGAGCCATCGGCAGCGCACGTGGTCGGCATGGGCGGATATCCGAGGGAGGAATCCGTGACTACCAAGCCGGAGTCGACCAGCTGTTTGCGGAACGACCCGCGATCCTTCCGCACCTGCTGGAAGGAGGTCAACAGGTGTTCGGCCACCGTGGTCGTCTCCCTGAGCCCTTTCGAACCGCGCTTGCCTCGCAGCTGCGCCAGGAATGCTTTCCGCTTCGGCTAACCCCCCACCGCGAACCTCTGCACGCGCCGGCCCGTCGAGGCCTCGCCCACGTAGATGTTGCCCCGGGAGTCCACCGACATCCCGTGCGGCCGCAGGAACTGGCCGACCTGCCGCCCGCCGCGGCCAAACTCGCCCACGACCTCCAGGTCCGAGCGGCGCAGGATCCACACCTTGTGGTTGGTGCCGTCGGCCAGATAGAGCCATTGCTGCGCGGCGTCCGGCGACAGCGCGATAACGAACGCCGACCCGGAGGCGCGGGTGAGCGGGGCGATGGTCTTTTCGGTCACGTAGGCACCGTCGCGCTGGAACACCTGGATTCGGTTGCCGCGCCGGTCCGCGACGTAGATCAGGCCGTCCGCCGAACCGAACAGGTCGTGCACGGTGGAGAACTGCGGCGGGAGCAGGCTGTCGGCGGTGCGGGCGCCGTAGTCGTAAGTGGCCTCGTCGTCGGGGCGCTCTCCGTAGGCGCCCCAGTGCCGCAGGTACGCGCCCGTGTCTCCATCGAACACGATCACTCGCCGGTTTCGGTATCCGTCCGCGACGAACACCTCGTTGGTTTCGGGGTCGACCCAGATGCCGGCCGGACCGCCGAGGAGCGCGGTGTCGGAGCTTCCGCCGTTCACGTCGTACTCGCCCAGCGTCATCAGGTGCTGTCCGTCGCGGGTGAACTTCATGACGCGATGGTGGCGGTAGGTGCCGATCCAGACGTTGTCGTTGTGGTCGATGAAGAGCCCGTGCGAGTTGCGCGGGTACTCGGACACGTCCTGGGTGGCGGGATCGCCCCACCCCTGAACCACGTTGCCCTCCGGATCGATCTCGAGCACGACGGGTGCCGGCACGCAGCACTCCCCGATGGGCGGATCCTGTACCGCGGCGATCTCCTCCGGCGTCAGCGTCTCGGGAAGATGCGTGATCCAGACGTGATCGCGGTCATCGACGAAGACCGACGTGATCGCGCCCAGGATCCAGTCGTTGGGGAGCTCGCGCGGCCAGGTGGGATCGACTTCGAAGGTTGGCGGACCGTCGCCGGAAGCAGCCGGGTTCTCGGCGGAGGCTGAAGAGCCCGCCCCCGGCGCGCCCGATTCGGCACAGGCCAGGGACAGAGCCACGAGCGCGATGACGGGCAGGCGCAGGGGAGATCGAGCCATGGCTCCTCCGGTGAGCTGCAAGTCTTGCGTGGATACCGGGCGTGGCCGGCTTCGCGAGACGATGCCGGACTCGGGACAACGTACTGGATGAAGGGGCTCCCCGCCCGTCGGCACGTCCCCGGATCGGCTCCCCCTTCCTCCGCATGACCGGCTCATGTAGGATTGAGCGCGCTTTGCCCCTGACCTCGCAATTCACCTCACCCCGGAGAAAACCGATGAAGATGCTTCGGCCGCTGTGCTGTCTCGCTTTGGCGCTCGCCTTCGCCACCACCGTTCAGGCTCAGGACAGGCCGCTGAGCCCCCGCGGCGAGGCCGCCGCCCATGTGGGAGGCGCGTACAACTCGGAGGGCCGCTACGAAAACGGCTCATGGGTCGTCGTTACCTACGGCCGGCCCATCCTCCGGGGCCGCGACCTGTTCGGATCGGGCGACGAGTACGGCCAGGCGTTCCTGCGCGGGGCGCCGGTGTGGCGGGTCGGAGCCGACCAGTCCACCCGCTTCATGACCGAGACCGACCTGACCTTCCGCGGCCAGCGCCTCCCCGCCGGTGAATACAGCGTCTTCGCGGACCTCACCGAGGACGAGTGGACGCTCATTTTCGCCAACTGGGGCGTGAAGAACGACTTCCGCGAGGAGAACCCGGACGCCCTGTGGGGCGCCTACGGCTACACGCCCGACCGCGACGTGCTGCGCACCACCATGGACGTCTCCACGATCGCGATGTCCGCCGATCAGCTCGTCATCACCTTCATGGACATGACCCCCCAGGGCGGTCTGTTCACGATCTGGTGGGACGACCAGGTGGCGACGGTGCCGTTCGAGGTCGCGCGGTAGGGATCGCCGGGCGGGTCGACCGCCCGTGATCGCAAAGAGCGCCGAGCCAGGGGCGACCTGACGCCGGCGCTCCACTGGCAGCTTGCGCCAACTGCCGTCCCCGGACCAGCTTTTCCGCATCACGTCGGACAGCATCCGTGCAGACAGTCAGGTGACGCGGTCATGAACGTTCAGCAGACGCCCGTGCGCCTTGCGGCGCTGTCATCGCTGCTCCTCCTCGCAGCGTGCTCTCTCGCGCCCGCGCCCTCGGTGCCGGAGCCGGTCGCCGAGCTTCCCGACAGTTTCGAGGGGAGCGAGGCGTCGGGCGCGTATGAGGCCAGCGAGTGGTGGACCACCTTCCAGGACCCGGCGCTCAACACCGTCATCGACTCGGTGCTGGCGGCCAACTTCGACCTCGCCGAAGCGGTGGCCCGAGTACAGCAGGTCAGGGCCCAGGCGGGGATCGCGCGCGCCTCCCTGCTTCCCGCCATCCAGGCCAGCGCCACCGTCAGCGACACGGACAACCCGTCCAACGCCGGCTTCGGCCAGCAGTTCCGCGAAATCGCGGGCGACCGCCTGCCCGGCTTCGAGTTCCCCGAGCGCCTCGGCATCGAAACCTGGTCGCTGGGCGTCGACTTCGCGTACGAACTGGATTTCTGGGGACGCGCCCGCAACGACTCGCGGGCCGCCGGGCAGGAGTACCTGGCGTCGGAGTCGGACTACCACGCGGCGCGCATCGGCGTGCTGTCCGAGGCCATCGCGACCTACTTCGAAATCGCCGACCTGCGCCGGCGCGAAGCCCTCGCCCGCGAGACGATCGACGTCCTCCTGGAACGTGAGGAGCTCGCGGAGACCCGCTACGACCGCGGGCTGGTCACTTCCTTCGAACTCTACCAGGTTCGCCAGGAACTTCGAAACACGCAGGCCGCCCTTCCTCAGCTGGAGAGCCAGCTGGTCAACGCCGAAGGGCGGCTGGCCATTCTGGTGGGCGGCTTCCGCGAGAAGCTCGACGCGATCCTCCCCGATTCGCTGGCACCGCTGCCGTCGAGCGATCCCGTCTCCGCGGGGGTGCCGGCCGACCTCCTGGTTCAGCGGCCGGACGTGCGCTCGGCGGGTCTGCGGCTCGAGGCTGCCCGGTTCAGCATCGGCGCCCGCCGCGCCGAGAGGCTCCCCTCCCTGTCGTTCTCAGGCACGATCGGGGTGCAGTCCGCGGACGCCGACGGGCTCTTCAACGTCGACCAGTGGTTCCGCAACCTGCTCGGCAACCTCACCGCTCCGATCTTCCAAGGGGGGCGCATCCGAAACAACATCGCCGTCGCGCACGCCCGCTTCGGCCAAGCGGCCGCCGCGTACGGCCGCACCGTGGTGACGGCGGTTCACGAGGTGGAAGCGGCGCTGGCGGCGCTCGGCAACGAAGGGCGGCGCCACGACTTCCTCGCATCGCAGCGGGAAGAGGCCCTCGCTTCGGTCGAGCTGCAGTCGCGCCGATACGCCGCCGGAGTGGGAGGCTACGTCGACTACCTCGACGCCGTGCGGGCGCTCCTCAACGTCGAGTCGACGCTCGCCGGGGCGCGCCGCGATCTCGCTCTGGCGCGCCTAGCGGTACACCGCTCGCTGGGCGGTGACTGGACCGTTCCACCGGAGGAGCTGGAAGGCCCGCGCATGGCGCCCGCCACCGAATCCGAAGAAGAGGCCGACACGCCAACCCGGGGGACGGAATAGATGAGTCGCCGCCGCAGTTTTCTGATTGCCTCCGGCATCCTCGGGGGCGCCGTCGTCCTGGCGGCCGTCATGATCGCCCTGCGTCCCGACCCCCCGCTGCGCGAGCCGGGCTCGCAGGCACCGTTCGTCACGACCGCCCCCGCCACCGGCCGGGACGGCGCCATACCGGTCTACAGCGCGGGCACGGTGCGTCCGCGCGCCGAGATCGATGTCGCCGCGCAGATCAATGGCAAGGTCGCGTCGGTCGCGCCGGCCTTTCAGAGCGGCGGGCGGGTGAGCGCCGGCGAGGTCCTCTTCCGCATCGACGACGCCGATTACCTGAACCGCGTGCAGCAGGCGCGCGCCAACGTCGCCGCGCAGTTGGTCGGGGTCCTGCAGGCCGAGGAGGAGGCCCGCATTGCCCGCGCCGAGTACGAGGGGTTTCTGCGCCGGCGGGCGAACGACACCCCGCCAGCCGAAGCGAGCCCGCTTACGCTCAGGGAGCCGCAACTGGCCGCTGCGCGGGCTGCGCTGGCGCGGGACAGCGCCGCTCTGGCCGACGCGGAGTTGGCGCTTTCGCGGACGGAGGTGCGCGCGCCCTTCAGCGGCATCGTGCGGACCGAAATGGTGGACATCGGGCAGTTCGTCGCCGCCGGACAGGGCGTGGGCCGGCTTTACGCCGACGACGCCGTGGAGGTGGTGGTTCCCCTGTCGGACGCCGATGCGGCCCTCATCCCGGACCTCTGGACGCTGGATGCGGGTGATGGCGACACCAGCGTCGAGGCCACGGTGATGGCGGAGTACGGGGACGGGACGTACGCGTGGTCGGGATACGTGGACCGGGCCGAAGCCGCGCTGGACGAACAGACCCGCACGATCAACGTGGTGGTCCGCGTCCCCGACCCGTTCGCGGGCGGCCGGGCGGCCACCCCTGAGGGCGACGGCGCGGAAGCGGACGACGGTCCGAGCGGTCCACCCCTCCTGGTCGGTCAGTTCGTGGAGGTGCGCATCGCCGGAGCGTCCCCGGAGCGATACTTCACCGTGCCGCGTTCCGCGCTGCGGACCGGAAACGAAGTCTGGGCGCTGCGCCAGGACACCCTGGTCACCATCGTCCCGGTGGGCGTCCTGCAGCGCGCCGACGAGCTCGTGTACGTCACTGGCGCCCTTGCGGACGGACAGGCGGTCGTGCTGAGCGGCCTCCAGTTCGCCACCGAGGGCATGGTGGTGCGGACGAGCGCCGACGGGCCCGGATGAGCCGCCTCGACGAGCCCTCGCCGGACGAGTACTCGCCGAACGACCCGTCGCGGGAGGCGCGCGGCCCCATCGCCTACATGGCCCGCAACGGGGTCGCCGCCAACCTGCTCATGTTCTTCATCCTGGCGGCCGGCTTCTTCTCCCTGCGCGGCCTGGTTCAGGAGGTCTTCCCGGAGATTTCCCTCGACCAGGTCATCATCTCGGTTCCCTATCCCGGGGCCACGCCCGACGAGGTCGAAGAGTCGATCCTGCGCAAGATCGAGGAACGGATCGAGGCGGTGGACGACGTCAAGGAGATCCGTTCGACGGCGGCCGAGGGGCGGGGGTCGGTGACGGTGGAGCTCCGGCTGGGCGCGGATGTCGCGCGGGCACTTGACGACGTCAAGGCCCAGGTCGACCGGATCCAGACCTTTCCCGCCGGCGCGGAGCGCCCCGAGGTCAGCGAACTAACCAATCGCCAGAGCGTCATCCGCGTGGTGCTGTTCGGCGACGTGGGCGAGCGCTCGCTCAAGGAGCTGGCGTACCGCACCGAAGACGGGCTCTCGGCGCTTCCGGTGGTCTCCCACGTCGAGACGACGGGCATTCGCGACTACGAGATCTCCGTCGAGGTCCCTCTGCACCAGCTGCGGGCGCTGGGCCTGACCCTCGGGGACATCGCGGGCGCGGTGCGGGGCGGATCCCTCGACCTGTCGGCGGGAAGCATCGACACCCGGGACGAGGAAGTTCGCATCCGCACCACCGGGCAGAACTACACCCAGCACGACTTCGAGGACATCATCGTCCTCAGCCGGGTCGACGGCACCGTGGTGCGCCTCGGAGACATCGCCGAGGTGCGCGACGGCTTCCGCGACGTGGACCTGATCACGCGCTTCAAGGGCCGGCCCGCGGTCTATGTGGAGGTCTTCCGGACCTCCGACGAGAAGGTGCTCGACATCGTCGCGGCCGTCGAGGAGCACCTGGAGGAGGAGGTCATCCCGTCGCTGCCCGCCGGGGTGGGACTCGAGGTGTGGAACAACTCCGGCCAGATCTTCGAGAGCCGCCTCGGGCTGCTGGTGAAGAACGGCCTCATCGGCCTGGCGCTCGTCCTCCTCTCCCTCACCCTCTTCCTGGATCTCAGGCTCGCGTTCTGGGTGGCGGTCGGAATCGCGGTGTCGTTCGTCGGCACCTTCGCCGTGATGAACTGGCTGGCCGTGTCGATCAACATGATGACGCTCTTCGCGTTCATTCTCGCCGTTGGCATCGTCGTCGACGACGCCGTGGTGGTGGGAGAGAACATCCATGCGGAGCGCGAGAGGGGCTGGCGCGGGGTGGACGCCTCCATCCGCGGGACCCGCCGCATTACGGGCCCGGTCATCTTCGCGGTCCTCACCACCGTGGTGGCGTTCTGCCCGCTGTTCTTCGTCCCGAGCGTCATGGGGAGGCTGATGACCATGCTTCCCGTCGTCGTGATCTCCGTCCTCATGTTCTCGCTCGTCGAGTCGCTCCTGGTCCTGCCGAACCACCTCTCTCACATGCCGGTCCCGGGCAGGCGCCGGCGCCGGTCCCGGGATCACCTGGTCGCCCGCATCCAGCGGGGGGTCGATCGGGGGCTGAAGCGCTTCATCGCGGGGCCTCTCGACCGGTCCCTGAGGATCGCCACGGCTCAGCCCGGGCTGGTCATCACGAGCGGGATCGCGCTCATCATCCTCTCCGTCGCCATGGTTCCCGCGGGCATCATCCGGGTGAACTTCATGCCCACGGTGGAGGCGGACCTGGTCACGGCCACACTGGAGATGCCGGAAGGCACGCCCGCGGACCGGACCTCCGAGATGGCCGATCATGTGGAGGAGGCGGGACACCGCGCCATCGCGAGTCTGTCCGCCGGGGGCGCCGGATCGCTCCTCGAGGGCGTCAACGTGACGGTGGGCCAGGAGGCCCGGCGGATGCAGCCCTTCGGAGCCGGGCCCGCGGCCGACCCGCGCGCCAACCTCGCGGCGGTGGAATTCAGGCTCGTGACCGCGGAATCCCGCGACGTCTCCGCAGCCGACTTCCAGCAGGCGTGGCGGGATGAGCTGGGTCCCCTGCCTGAAGCCAGAGCACTCACCATCACGGCCGAGCTGCTCGACTTCGGCTTTCCGGTTCACGTCGAGTTGGCCCACCCGGATCCCGGGCGTCTGACATCGGTCGCCGATACCCTGATGGAGCGGCTGCGGGCGTTCGAGGGCGTGTTCGATGTCCGGGCGGACCAGGACCAGGGACTTCGGGAGATCCAGCTCGACCTGCGCCCCGAGGCCCGGACCATGGGGCTGACCCTGGATGCCCTGGCCCGCCAGGTGCGCTCCGCGTTCTTCGGCAACGAGGCGGTGCGCGTACAGCGCGGCCGCGAGGAAGTGCGCGTCTACGTTCGCCTGCCCGAAGAGGAACGCAACGCCATCGCGGACGTGGAGGAGTACCTGGTCCGCACGCCCACGGGAGGGGAGGCACCGCTGGGGCGAGTCGCCTCGGTACGCCTGGGAAGCTCGCCCACCACGATCCGGCGGACGGACGGCGAACGGGTCATCACGGTCACCGCCGACGTCGACCGGGAAGTCGTCACCGGAGGTGAGGTGACGGAGCAGCTTGCCGCAACCGTTCTTCCGGAACTGGCCGCCCGCGACCCGGGCCTCTCCTACAGCTTCGGAGGCGAACAGCAGGAGCAGGTGGAGTCCTTCGGCGCCTTGGCGAGCGGGTTCGCCCTGGCCCTGCTGGCCATCTACGCCCTGCTCGCGGTCCCCTTCGGCTCCTACACCAAGCCCCTGATCGTCATGGCCGCCATCCCCTTCGGGATCATCGGCGCGATCGCGGGCCATCTGCTTTTGGGGCTGCCCATGAGCATGATGTCGATGTTCGGCGTGATCGGCCTGAGCGGCGTCGTGGTGAACGATTCCCTGGTCATGATCGATTTCATCAATGATCGCCTCCGGCGGGGCATGCCCGGCAGGGCGGCGATCATCGACGGAGCCAAGGCGCGCTTCCGTCCGATCCTGCTTACGTCCGTGACCACCTTCCTGGGGGTGGCGCCGCTCGTCTTCGAGCGCAGCCTTCAGGCGCAGTTCCTGGTGCCGATGGCCGCTTCACTTGGCTTCGGAATCCTGTTTGCGACGGCGGTGTTGATGCTGATCGTGCCCGCGCTGACCATGGTGCACCACCGTCTCACCGAGAGGGGACCGGTCGCTTCTCCCGCCGCTTAGCGCTCAGGACCCCCCGGCCGCTCTCTCGAACTCCGCCGCGAAAAGCGCCCGGGTATCCGGATCGAGGCGGACCTCGGAGGGCTCAGCGTCGACCGGGATCGAGAAGCGGTGGGAGGCGGCGTCCAACTCCACGGTGACC
>JAAXGM010000129.1:2488-3128 GCA_012267435.1 Gemmatimonadota bacterium | reverse complement strand
GCGACGATGGTGCCCGGGCACGGGCCGCTCCTCGACGCCGACGCCCTGGACGAGTACACGACGCTGCTCGACGCCATCGAGGCCGAGAGCCGACGGTCGTTCGCGGCGGGGCAGTCGCCCGCGGAAGCGGCGGCGAGCTTCCGGCCGCCGGCCGGCCTCGAAACGTGGGGCGCGTTTGGAACCCTGGCGCGCGCCTTCGAGGTCGCATTCGGCGCCTGGCATCGCCAGCTCGGGCGGTGACGGCGCCATGGCTGATGAGGGGGGGCCGCCCCCCAGCGGCCCTCCCGGGGACCCGTCCGCTACCAGAGCACGGGGGCGGGTAGCGGGCGATTTTGGCGTCCGGCGCCACGATGGTCATCCCGTGCAGGATCGCCTATGAAGAGCGTCCGCACCGTGCGCAACCTCTTCAACTCGGGGAGGCGCAACAACGACCGGTCCCGGACGCCGATCTCCCAGAACGATCCCGCTGGGAATCCGGTGCTGGACATGCCGTACTTCTGACTCCATGGATGGCGAACGCCTCACGGGGATGATCGTCCGGGTCGGGTCCGACACAATCCACGCGTCGATTGCTGCATGGAATTGAATACGACGACGCCGTTCTCCCCGCTTCCGCCCAGAAGAACAGGGCTTCACGGCC
>JAAXGM010000129.1:0-2414 GCA_012267435.1 Gemmatimonadota bacterium | reverse complement strand
GCGGCCGTGCACAGTTCCGTGCACAATTTGCGAGTGGATCGAACCGGACGAACCCAGCCGTCCGTGGACCCGTGGACCGTGGACGGATAGTAGTGATCGAGCGACCTGACGGAGCCTCCCGTGGCAAAGCCTCCACCATCACGTTGCGGCAGGGGATGCCCCCACTGTGAGTCGTTCCCCTCGTGCAGCGCAGCCGTGCGGGTAACACGGCTCAACTCGCCGTCGCCGGAATGACCCCGCAAGCCACCCGAGCGCCGCCGCCCCCGAGCCGTGCGGGCATGTCCGAGTAGTTGTCGCCGCCGGCATGGACCATCAGCGAACGACCCACAACGTCGCTGACGCGAACTCGCCGCGCCACGACCGGAACGGCCGCGCCGCCGCCGCCGTCGACCGCCAGTCGCGGCAGGTCCCCAAGATGGCCGTTGCCATCCGGGCCTTCGTGACGCCCCGTGTTCGCCGGGTCGTAGTGCCCACCCGCGTTCTGCCCCGCCATCCCGCAGTCCGGATTCTCATGAACGTGGAAGCCATGCTCGCCAGCCGTCAGTCCGCTCAGATTCGGCGTGAAGCGGGCACCATCAGCCGTGTCCTCGACGAGAACCGAACCGAGCCTCATGCCCGAGTCGGTCGCGTGGATGTCCACCGTCAGCGAGGGCATCTCCGACGGGGCCGCAGGCGATCCGTTGCAGCCAGCGAAACCGACCGCCAACACGACTGCCGCCGCGCTTCGCATCGCCGCCGCATGCCCGCCGGACCCCTTCATGTGCCCCCCTTTGCTCACGCCCCGCCCCCGTTCCGCGCCAGCAACTCGCGCAGAACGTCATCGTCGGAGATATCCGTCGGCCAACCGTACGCCGCAGCCCACGGCCGCGTCAAGGGCTGCATGCGCGTCGGCGAGCCACTGCGGACGTGGTCGTTGACCCGTTCGGGGCTGTGGTCCCACTTGGCGCCGGGGTTGCGGAACGCGCCGACGAGCTCCTTCTTCTTGATATCGACGCTGATGACCGGGACGTTGTCGGCGGCGCAGCGCTCGCGCAGTTCGGTGATGTGCTGGAACTGCTCGTCGCGATTCGGATGCGAGGCCCCGGCGCGCTTCTTGTGGTTGACGCGCAGCGAGAATCCCATCTTCTTGAGGAGCCGGAGCGACGGTGCGCGCGCAGATGTCGGTGCCGAGCTTGCACAGTTCGGCGGCGACCTTGACGGTCGTGCGGCGTGTCCACTTCAGGCCGCGGACCGGGTCGCCGGCCGTCTCATGGTCCATCAGGGCTTCTCTTGCGGGCAGCGTTCGTTTGAAGGTGCGGCGATTCGGCGCCCGTCTCCGACTGGCGCCGGCCGTGCTCGTGGTGTATCTCACCGCGACCGTGGTGGGACGATGCACGCCATCGGGATGCGCGGCGTGCCGACGACACGCAGCTCCCCGGCGCTGTTCGCAGGGCCGCCGAGGCGGACTTGGCGCCGTCGCCCCAGCCCCACCGCCGCGGGAGCTTGCGCCTCAGAACCCACCTCGTTGCGCTCTGGGGCGCAGACTCCTGGCCGCCCTCAGTTTGCCCCTTCGCCTTCGACCGGCTCGATTCTCAGCACTGCCCCTGCCTCGTGGTCCGTCGTCACGTACAGCAGGCCATCCGGTCCCTGCTTGACGTCGCGGATGCGCTGGTTGAGCTCGGTCAGCAGCGGGATGTGACGCACCGGCAGGCCCCGCTGGTTGAAGACAATGCGCTGGAGTTGCGTGGTGGCCATGCCGCCGACGAACAGGCTGCCCTGCCACGCCGGGAACCTGTCGCCCGTATAGAGGGCCATGCCGCCGGGAGAGATGACCGGGTACCAATAGAGCAGCGGCTGCTCCATGCCCGGCGCGCAGGGCTCGGGCAACTCCGGGCCCGTCCCGCCCGTGCCCACCGTTGCCTCGCCCGTGTACGCGCGGCCGTACGAAACGACCGGCCAGCCGTAGTTCCGGCCCGGCCTGACGATGTTGAGCTCGTCGCCGCCCTGCGGACCGTGCTCCACTTCCCAGAGCTCGCCGGTCTCGGGATGGATGATCAGGCCGAGCGGATCGCGGAAACCCAGGGCGTAGATCTCCGGTCGATAGGCCGGGTCGCCGACGAAGGGATTGTCTTCCGGCGCGGTCCCGTCGTCATTGAGGCGCAGGATCTTCCCGGCGTGACTGCCGGGTTCCTGGGACTGCTCCGCCGTGCCGATGCGATTGCTGCCACCGTGCTCCCGGTCGCGCAGCGGCATGCCGATCGACATGAAGATCTTGCCGTCGGGGGCGAAGATCAGTCTGGCCACGCTGAAGCCGCTGACCCGGGCATCCGAGACGAAGATGTCCTCGACGTCGGTCAGGGTGTTGGCGCCGTCGAAGCGGCCGCGCGCCAGCACGGATGTTCCCGCGAGCCCCTGAGACACCGCCGCGTCCTCCG
>JAAXGM010000128.1 GCA_012267435.1 Gemmatimonadota bacterium | reverse complement strand
TTCTACCACGCCAACTGGGGCGACGCATTGCTCGCCGTCGATGACATGCACCCCGACGCGGCGGGGCTGGCCCGCTGCTACGACGGACTGTCGCGCTACGCCCGCTGGCTGACCGCGGCGCGCGATCCGGAGGAGTCCGGGATGTTCACCGTCACGAACCACTTCGAGACGGGACAGGAGTACATGTCGCGCTACATGGCCGTGGACGGGGAGGCCGACGTGGCGGGGTGGCGTCCGCGGCTCCGCCTTAAGGGAATCGACGTCACGGTGTACGCGCATCAACTGTTCCGCGCCCTCGGTTCGGTGGCGCGGCGGCTGGAACGGCCGGACGACGAGGCCGGGTGGCGGGAGCTCGCGGCGCGCTGCTGGAGGTCGATCGACGAGCGCATGTGGTCGGCGGAGGCCCGGCTGTTCACCGACGTGGACGGGCGTACCGGGGAGCGCACCGGAGTGAAGGCGGCGGTGGGGTTCTACCCGCTGCTCACCGGACGCGTGGGCGGCGCCCGCCTCGACGCCCTGCTCGACCACCTCGAAGATCCCGCCACCTTCGGCACGCCCTTCCCCCTGCCTTCGTCCAGCGTGGACGATCCGCGATTCTCCGCGGAGGGCATCTGGCGGGGAAAGCGCCGCAACTGCCCTTGGAACGGGCGGGTGTGGCCGATGACGACCAGCCATGTGATCGAAGGGCTCCTGCGCTGCTGGCGCGGAGGGGGCGAGCGGGCGGGCAGACTCGCGGCCGACATGCTCATTCGCTTCGCGCGCATGATGTTCACGGATGGCGATCCCGCCCGGCCCAACTGCTTCGAGCACTACAACCCGTACACGGGTCGCGCGTGCCACTTCCGGGGCATCGACGACTATCAGCACTCCTGGATCCTGGATCTGCTGGCGCGCGGATTCGCCGGGCTCCACGTGGATGCGTCGGGCGTCGAGGTCCGGCCGCTGCCGGACGGTCCCGCCCGCGTGTCGCTGGGGCCGGTCGTCGCGCGGGGCCGGACGCTGCGCGTCGAGGTGGAGCCCGGGCGAGTGAGCGTCGCCGTGGACGGCCAGCGGTTCGACGGACCGCGCGGCGAGACGCTGCGAGTCCCATGGGTGCCGTGAGTCGCGCCGGGCGGGGTGTAGTGCTCCGCGGCGTGGGAAAGCGGTTCGGCGATGTCGTGGCTCTGCAGCCGATGGACCTCGAGGTCCGGCCCGGCGAGCTGATGGTGCTGGTGGGCCCCTCGGGATGCGGCAAGAGCACCCTGTTGCGCCTCATCGCCGGGCTTGAGGCACCCACCTCGGGAGAGGTGTGGATCGGGGGACGACGGGTGGACGAGGTCGAACCGGGCGCGCGCGACGTGGCCATGGTGTTCCAGAGCTACGCGCTCTACCCCCACATGACCGTGGCCGGGAATCTAGGCTTCGGCCTGCGCGTGCGCGGCACGCCGCGCGCGGAGATCGAGCGGCGCGTCGCGGAGACCGCGGCCGCTCTCGGGCTCGCCGAACTGCTGGAGCGGAAGCCCGGCCAGCTGTCGGGGGGACAGCGCCAGCGGGTGGCTCTGGGCCGGGCCATGGTGCGCGATCCGGGCGTGTTCCTGTTCGATGAGCCGCTCTCGAACCTGGATGCCGAGCTCCGCCTGCGCACCCGCGATGAGATCGCCGCCCTGCACCGGCGTCTCGGCACGACGATGATCTTCGTGACGCACGATCAGGTGGAGGCGCTGTCGCTGGGCCGGCGGGTTGCCGTCATGGATCGCGGCCGGCTGCAGCAGGTGGGCACGCCGGACGACGTCTATCGGCGACCGCATAACCTGTTCGTGGCGGGCTTCGTGGGGTCGCCCCCAATCAATCGGATCCCGCTGTCCCGCGATGACCAGGGATGCCTTGCGGGGGGTCCGTTCGCGCTCGCGGGGCCGGCGGGTCCGGATCAGGCCACGCTGGCGGTGCGGCCCGAGGATCTCGCGGTGGCGGGACCGGGAGAGGCAGAGGACGACGCGACCGGTGGAGAAGCCCATGCGAGCGTGGTCAGCGGATCCCGCGAGGCCGGCGGCTCAACCCCGGCCGAGGCCAGCGGGTCGGTCCATTCCGGCGATTTCCGAGCCACCGTGCTGCGCGTGGAGGCGCTGGGGAGCGAGCAGCTCGTGCACCTGGACGGCCCGGGCGATGCCGCGTGGGTGGCGCGCGCAACGCCCGCGCAGCGCGTTGCCCCCGGCGACCGGGTGAGCGTTTCCGTGGCCTGGGAGCGCAGCCACCTGTTCGGCCCGGATGGCCGCCGCGTGGAGGCGCCGCCGCGACCGGCGGGGCGGCGGATCCCGCGATGAGGCGCGGCCCGTGGCAAGACCTCGCATCAGCGGCGGCGGTGGTGAGGCGCTCCCCTGACAAGGCGCGCCGACCCCTCCCGGCGGCGCCCGGCGGCGCCACTGTGGGCCGCGCCATCCTCGTCCTCGCGGCGGCGGCCTGCGCCCCCGGCGAATCCGGCACC
>JAAXGM010000127.1 GCA_012267435.1 Gemmatimonadota bacterium | reverse complement strand
GAGCCGCTTCACCGAAGCCCACCACGTCAAGCACTGGGCCGATGGGGGCGAGACGAGCCTGGCCAACACGATCCTGCTCTGTCGGCGGCACCACCGCCTGGTCCACGAGGGTGGGACGCGCATGGCGCTGGACCGTGACGGCAAGGCCGCGTTCTTCACGCGCGAGGGTCAGGTGCTCGGGGGGTCGCCCCCGTTGCCGGAGGTCATCCGGAAACTGCCGGAGCCCCCGACCCCACCCCCCGAACGCCTCTCCAACGGCGCCCCCCGCTTCGTCGACTCGGCGGTCCCGCTGTCGCTGGAACTCGAGGCGCTGGAGGCGGTGGTGTGATCGGGCGCCCACCCGTCGCCGCGGCAAAAGCCGGGACGCGAGCATGTCGGATTGGGACAGGCCACCGGCGGGATTCGTGCCGCCCTCCCAAAGTCAGGTGCGGCGCCTCGCACGAGACGGTGCGGCGGGTGCCATCAAACCGTGGCGACGCGCCGGCTGGGTGATTCCGCAGCAGCGCAATACCCGACTTCCGCCTGGCAGGCGGCCGGAGACCGAATCCCGAGCCGACGCCGACTGGCAATTCACCACGGACGACGCACGCGTCAAGCGCCTCTATCCGACGTGTGGGGTGTGACATGACACTAGTTCCCGAAGAGTTCCTTGAGCGCCAGACCCATCCGCAACCGCCGCTCGATCGTGCTTTGCCACCCCCCCGGCCGGGAGTCGAAGAGGTTGTCGACGGCGACTGTGACCTCCACCCCACCCCCGACCCCCCACGCGACCCGCACATCGACCGCCGTCAACCGCTCTTGCGTCCCGGCCTCCTCCCTCCCCCCTCCGCGCCCCACGCTCACGATCGGGGCGCTCCCGGTCAGGTTCCCCGTCACATCGACACGCAACCCGGATCCCCCGGCGATCCACGACACCCTGGCGTGCGCGGTGTGCCTGGCGCGGCGGTCCAGCGGCGTATCGGAGGGAGTCGCCCTTGCATCCAGCCAGGCGTAGCCCGTGCTGAAGCGGCTGCTCCCGAAATCCGCGCGCATACGGAGTTCAAAGCCCTGCGTCACCGCCTCGGCGACGTTTCGCGGCGAATAGATGAGCAATCCGCTCGGGGTGTTCCCGACAAACCCCGGCTCGATGAGGTCCTCGATCCGGTTGGCGAACACGTCGGCCTCGATATGAAGACCCGTGTGCGGGCTCCACTCGACGCCGCCGGACGCGTTCCACGAACGCTCGGCTTCGAGCTCCGGATAGCCTTGCAGCACGTACCCTCCGCCAAGGTTGACGAACTGCCATGCCAATTCCTTGAACGAGGGGGCGCGGAACCCGCGCGCAACCGACGCACGCACGCGAAGCCGCGTCCCGACCGCGTGCGTCAATCCGACCGCCGGCGCGATGTTGGTCCCCCAGCGGCTGTTCCACGTCAGCCGGGCGCCGCCGCTCAGCACGGTGGCACCCAGCCGCCAGGCGTCCTGTGCGAAGGCGGCCAGTTGGCGGTCCGCCACCCGCTCCTCGATGAGCTTGTCCGGCGATCGGATGGCGCGATGGGCGCCCTCGACCCCCACATCCAGATGATGCGCGCCCACTCCGGCGGAGTAGGTACTGCCGGCACGCCAGATTCTCTCACGCTGGGCGGCGTCCCGGTCCCCGGCGATCGGCGCGTCGCCGCGGGCGCTGCGGTACAGGTGCTCGTATTCCTGCACGAAGACGCTCCCTGTCCACGTCCCCGGGCCCATCCGCCGCCGACCCTCCAGCCAGCCGGAGTATCCTTCGTTGTCGTTGAAGCCGGAGAAGTCTCCGCCCACCGGCCAGCGCTGCCGCTCGTGCAGCCAGGAAACGTCCGCGCGCAGGTCCCAGCGCTCGCTCGCGTCCAGGTGCAGCCGCGACCGCACGTCCCAGACCCGTGCCAGGGGGTTTCCGGTCTCGGGGTCCAGGCCGGGAACCCGGTCCTCCTGGCGCCAGCTTCCGGTAACCCGGTATCGCAGGCGTTCGCCGCCGCCGCTCGCCGTGGTTTCGGCTTCGCGGCGGCCCGCGGTGCCCGACGCGGCGTGCGCGTCCACGCGAAACCCCTCGGCGGGGGCACGCGTGATCAGGTTGACGACGCCTCCCAGCGCATCCGATCCGTAGAGCGACGACAGAGGCCCCTTGACCACCTCCACCCGCTCCACGCCGGCCAGCGACAAGCGGCTCAGGTCGCGGTTCTCGAGCAGCGCGCCGGCAGCGGGCCTTCCATCGATGAGCACCAGGACGCGTGCGCCGCCGATCCCGCGGATCATCAGGTTGGAGCCCACCGGCGTTGCCCCGGTCACCTGCAGACCCGGCACCTGATCGAGGAGGCGATCCGCCGCGGCTGCCCCGGTCACGGCGATCTCCTCCGCCTCGATCGTCTCGAAGGGTATCGCCAGCTCCGCGCGCCGCCGCCCCCCCACCCCCGCCGTCACCACGACCTCGTCCAGCGCGAGCGGGTCGGGCGCCAATCCGATCCGCCACCCGGCCGCCACCGCCTCTCCCCACTCCACCGTGCGGGTTCGGTAGCCCAGGGCCCGCACCTCGACCGCGCCACCGGGACCCCACGAGGCCGGGACCAAAAACGCCCCGTCCGTGTCCGTCACGACAGCGGCGCGGCCCCGTGACCCCGACACCCGGCCGGAGACCACGTTCCCCTCCGCGACCCACCGCACCGCCGCCCCCGCGACCGCCCGGCCCGACTCCCGGTCGTGGACCAGGCCCTGTTTCTGCGCGGCCACGGACGGCGGCCCCGGTGCCGCCGCCGCGCAGATGGCGGCCAGCAGCACCGGGACCCGCGCCCGCGTCCTCATCGCAGCCGCTGAAACCTCACCGATGGGAAGCCCGACTGGCCGGTGGCGTTGTAGTAGTCGAAGATCTGCACCTTGTAGACCTCATCGCCGTCGCGCACGAGGAAGACGTTGTAGGTGGGCCACATGCGGCTGTTCTCCTGAATGTCGTACCAGAAGACTCCGGCTGCGTCACCGGTGGTGACCGGAAACGCGCCCGCTATGGCCGAAAGGAACCCGGCGTACTCGGGGGCGTCGTCGGCGCGCTCCAGCGCCGTGAAATCGTCCGTCGCGTCCAGCGGGAAGGTGCCGGTCTGGCAGGAAGCGTTGACCTCGATGACGAGTTCGGGAGATGCGCTCAGATCCCACCCGCAGCCATCGCCCGTCTGGAGTTGATCTCCCTCCGCGAGCTCCAGGTAGACGGGACCGCGGGCGAAGCTTATCACCGCAGTGTCCGCGGACCCCAGAGTGCCGCCCGGATCGTGGCGCCGGTACTCGATGGTGAGGCCGAGCGGCCGTCTCCCGTCCATTCGGAGATCCACCACGCGAAAGACCGCGTGTCCCCGTCCGGAACCCTCGCGCACCTTCCACGCCGCTCCCGGGTTGGCCACGATGTTCCCGACCCGGGGGTCGAAGCGGAACCAGGTGGAACCGTCGTCGGGGACCAGCAGGTCTTCGGCGAACGAAGAGGCGGCGGGAATGTCGGCGTCGGTCACCGCGGCGAAGGCCGCCTCGCCGTCGGCCGCCGTCAGGGCCGTGACTTCCTCGGCGGACAGATGCGCGTTGTTGCCGGTGTTGAACCCGGCGACCGCACCCGGGCCCGCGACGCCGCCGTTGAGGCGCACGGTGTACCTGCGGAACGCCATGTGCCAGTCGGTCGACGCGCCGGGGTCGGAGGGAGATACCAGCGAACCGCCGTCGGCGAGGTTCAGGTAGACGAAGTTGATGGGCGACGACGCGTCCACGACGATCTCGCCCTCCTCGAAGACCTCTTCGGGGGGACCGACTTCGGACTCGCAGGCCTGTGAACACAGGAAAACGGCCAGGAGGGCCCCAGGATGGGCGTGGGATACTCCATGCGTGCGGGACATCAGGTCATCCTTTCCATGAAGTAGGCGGGGGTTGTGGAAGGGAATGGGGTTGGAGTCGCGCAGCCGGAGACCGCCCAGAGCTGGACGGCGACGGCCGCGAACAGGCGGGTCCGCGCGCGGGTTTTCATCTATGAACACCGAGAGAACTCAGGACTATCGTGGTTCAGGGCGCGCATAAGCTAAACGGCAAATCGGGTTTGTCAAATCGGGGTGGAACGGGCCGGGGACCTGCGCCCGCTAACCCTCGATCCGCCCCGCCAGAACCTCTACAAGGTGTTGAGCCCGGCGCCCCGTCCCGTCCCGGATTTGGGCACGGCAGCTAAAGCCGTTCGCGACCACGACATCCGACGGTGGTGCGGCCCGCAGGGCGGGGAAGAGGCCGAGTTCGCCCATGGCGCGCGAGGTGCGCAGGTGCCTTGCCGTGTACCCGAAGGATCCCGCCATGCCGCAGCAGCTCGACTGGATGGGCGTGGCGACCGTCCCGGGTAGCAGGGCCGTGAACGCGTCGGCGGTAGCCGATTCGGTCCCGGCGGCCTTCTGGTGGC
>JAAXGM010000126.1:2536-8431 GCA_012267435.1 Gemmatimonadota bacterium | reverse complement strand
TCCGGCGGGATCGAGCCCGTCAGGGCGTTCTCGCTCAAGGACAGTGTCTCCAGGCTGGCGAGGCCGCCCAGTTCCGGCGGGATCGAGCCCGTCAGGGCGTTCCAGCCCAGCGATAGCGTCTTCAGGTCGACGAGGCCGCCCAGTTCCGGTGGGATGGAGCCAGCAAGGGCGTTCACGCTCAGCGACAGCGCCTCCAAGTTCGCGAGGCCGCCCAGTTCCGGCGGGATCGAGCCCGTCAGGGCGTTCCAGCCCAGCGACAGCGTCTCCAGGTTGACCAGTTCGCCCAGTTCCGGCGGGATGGAGCCCGTCAGGCCGTTCCGGCCCAGCGACAGCGTCCTCAAGTTGACGAGGCCGCCCAGCTCGGACGGGATGGAGCCCGTCAGGCCGTTCCGGCCCAGCGACAGCGTCTCCAGGTTGGCGAGGCCGCCCAGTTCCGGCGGGATGGAGCCGGCGAGGCCATGCGTAGTCCATTCCTGATTCTCCTCGTCCAACTGGCCGGCGAGATCCAGACCCACAACTCGTCCGGAGGCGTCCGTATCCACCCCGTACCACTCCCCCACCGGCGCGTCCGTCAGCCAGTTCTCGTTGTCGACCCAGTTCGGCCCATCGGTCGCGTTGTAGAGCGCCATGAGGATGTCACGATCACTCGTCGTTGCGGCCGACAGCGACGCGCTCGATTCGGAAGCGGGCACGAGGGCCGGCGGCGGAGCGACCACCGGGTTGTCGCCGCACGCTGCAAGGAGCGCCATCGCGAGCGCGGCCGCTCGCCCGGGTGCGTGTGTGCGGGCAACAGTGGCCGCTCGTCTGCGCAGGCGGCATTGGCGCCTCATTGGTGGTTTCTCCAATCTCGACGCGCGCCTCCTTGCAGCCGCAGCGGGCGGCTCGGTGGCGCGGTGGAGACGGCCCGGACCCGGATGCCCGGCCCGCCGTCGGTCGACTCGCGCGCACTGGACGCCCTGGTGATCGTCAGCCGAGCGCCCTCCGAGCAGTTGTTGCGCGTATCGGATTCGTCCGTCACGGCATCGACGCACATGCCGATGTGGATCGTCCCCGGCGCGCTGCCCGCGCCGACCGAGATCGTGATCGGGAACATGTGGTCCTGGGATGGAGCCAGCGACGGAAACGACCAGGACCGGAGCTCGTCGTCGCGGACGCTGATGATGGGGTTCGGCGACCGCATGGCGCGGATCGTCGTCGCCTCCGAAACACCGGTGCCCTGGTTGCGGATGCCGAACTTGAACGTGGCCGAATCGCCCGGCGGCAGCACGGCGGCGACCGGCGACACGGCCGTGAACGCCAGGTCCGGCACCGGAGCGACGACAGCGACGTGGCCGCTCAACATGGCGCTGAGGCCGGCGGGATCGGTGGCCGTCACCTCGATCGTGGCGGAGCCCGGCGACACGGCGCCGATCGTCACTTCCGAGCCGGAGACGGAAACCGCCGCCACCGCCGGGTCCGACGAGGACGCCCCGTAGCTGAGCGCGTCCCCATCGGGGTCGGTGAAGTAGGCCGATGCGTCGAGCTCGGCCGTCTCGCCGACCAGCACGGTCCGGTCCTCGATCATGCCCGCCGCCTCGGGCGCCCGGTTGGGAACGGTGGCATGGAAGGTCTGCGCCGCGCTCAGGCCGGCGGGATCGGTGGCCGTCGCCGTCACGCCGGCGGAGCCCGCCGCCACCCCGGCGACCGTCAGCGTGGCGCCCGACACCGAGACCGAGACCACCGCGGCTTCCGACGACGCGGCCGCGTAGCTCAGCGGGTCGCCGTCGACATCGGTAAAGTAGGACGAGAGATCGAGCGAGGCCGTGTCGCCCACGTTCAAGGTCTGGCCCGGAATCGAAGCTGCCGACTCGGGCGCCCGGTTCGCCGGCGCCGGTGCCGTTGGGGGTTCACCATCGCCGCATCCGGCGAAGCACGCGGCCACGAGCACAACCGTTCGCCAAGTCCTTGCGCAGAGCGGAGCAGGTAACAATCTCCCTCCGTTCACAGTGGGATCACCGGCGGTCCCGGAGCATGTCTTCATCATATTATCTAGCGCTTTTCCCTCCCGTGTCCCATCCTGACGGCGCGGAGCCCTCCGGTGTGCCCGAGAGCGCCCGAGGCCTTCGCTCGCGCCCGGACTCCAGAAGGAACCCCATCCCATGACCACCAGACGCATTCTTCTCGCCGCTGCCGCCATCTCGCTCGCGGCGCCCCTGCCCGCCCAGACCTTCCCCTCCGACGACCCCGTCATCCAGGCCATGTGGGAGGAGGGCATGGGCCCGGGAAGCCAGGCCTTCGACCTCGCCCAGGCGCTGCTCGACTCCATCGGCCCGCGGCTGATGGGGTCTCCGGCCTACTCCCGGTCAGCGGACTGGCTGATCTCCAACTACCGGAGCTGGGGCATCGAGGCGGAGCGCCAGGAGTACGGCACTTGGATCGGATGGGAGCGGGGCTTTGCCCACATCGACATGCTGGAGCCCCGCAGGCGCACGCTCGAGGGCACCCTGCTCGCCTGGAGTCCCGGCACCGACGGACCAGTGGAGGGCGAGGTCGTCGCGCTGCCCAACTTCGCCGACGGCGCGGAGCTGAACGCCTGGCTGCCTTCCGTCGAGGGCAAGTTCGTCGCGGTCTCCTTCGCCGAACCGACCTGCCGCGAGGATCAGTCGTGGCTCGACCACGCCACGCCCGAGTCCTTCCGGCGCATGAGCGAGGCCCGGCAGGCGGCAAGAGAGGAGTGGCGGGCGAGCTATCAGCTGACCTTCATCCCCAACGCCGGCCCCCAGCGACTGGAGAATGCGGGCGCGCTCGGGCTCATCACCGGCAACTGGTCCGCGGGCTGGGGCGTCGACAAGATCTTCGCCTCCTCGACCCGCGAGATCCCGTCGATTCATCTCGCGTGCGAGGACTACTCCCTCGTCCACAGGCTCGCATCACGAGGCCAGGGCCCGCGCATCCGCCTGGAAGCGGAGGCCGAATTCCTGGGCGACGTGCCCGCCTTCAACGTGGTGGCCACCATCCCCGGCACCGAACTCCCCGACGAGTACGTGCTGCTGAGCGCGCACCTGGACTCGTGGGACGGCGCCTCCGGCGCAACCGACAACGGCACCGGCACCATCATGATGCACGAGGCCATGCGCATCCTGAGGGAGACCTACCCCAACCCGCGCCGCACCATCACGGTCGGGCACTGGGGCGGCGAGGAGCAGGGTCTGATCGGCTCGAACGCCTTCGCCGCCGACAACCCCGAGGTGGTGGACGGGCTTCAGGCCTCCTTCAACCAGGACAACGGCACCTGGCGCATCGACTTCATCCGCATGCAGGGCTTCCTGGGCGCCGGGGAGCACTTCGCCCGCTGGTTCGAGCGCATTCCCCCGGAGATCACCGGCCACATCGAGCTGGACGTCCCGGGCGTGCCGGAGACCGGCGGCTCGGATCACATGTCGTTCATCTGCAAGCCCGCGCCCGGGTTCCGGCTCCAGTCCAACTATCCCGACTATCGCCAGTACACCTGGCACACCAACCGCGACACCTTCGACAAGATCGTCTTCGACGACCTGCGCAACAACGCGACCCTGGCCGCCATGCTCACCTACATGGCGTCGGAGGACCCGGAGCGCATGGACGTGACCCAGCGGGTGCTGCCGGTGAACCCGAGCAACGGCAGGCGGGGGACGTGGCCCCAGTGCCGCCCGCCGAGGAGAAGCTTCGGGAGGTAGCCGGCGGCTGGCGGCGCGAAGGGGACCGGACGAATCGTGTCGGCGCCCGGATGGAAACCGCCGCCGGGCGCCCGCCTTTGGGGGGGCGGCCCGGGCACCGAACCGCGCTCGAGCGTGTAGGGAAGACCATAATGAGGATCCCGCACGGCACTGGTTTCCGCGTCGCGGTCGCGGCCCTGTTCCTCCTGACCGCCCGCGCGGCGCTCGGGGCCCGGGACTCGGAACGCATCCGCCCCGGTCCGCGTGACCCCGGGAACGCCCGCTTCCAGTCGAGCGACACGGGGGGGGCCTCCATCGCGGGGGATGCGATCCCCATCCAGTCGCTCCTCCTCTGGGGCGGCATCGACGCCGACGGCGTGCCCTTCCTGGAACCCGTCTTCGTGATCGACGCCCCGCCGGCGCTTCCCCGCTCGACCGGTGAGTACGCGGTCATCGGTCGGGCCGGCGACGGTACGGCGCTCTTCTCCCTCGACTTCGAGATGCCGGTCATGGCCGATGGCGACGGCGGCTCGAGCTTCCTGTTCATCCTTCCGGCGCAACCAGGTTGGGAGGGCCGCCTGGCCAGCGTCACGCTCACCGGACCGGGCGGATCGGCCACGCTGGACGAGGACAGCCGCCGTCCGATGGCGATCCTGCGCGACCCCGCCAGCCGTCGGATTCGGGCCATCCTGCGCGACCTTCCGCCGACCGTCGCGACCCAGGCGATCGCGGACACCGCCGTTACACGGGACCCGGGGATCGAAGTGCTCTTCAGTCGCGGGATTCCGGGTCCGGGAGCGTGGCGACGCCGACCTCCACCGGCATGCCCAGCGCGGCCGCGGCGGCGTGGAGAGCCGGGATCCGCGCGGAGAGGATCGCGGCCCGCCGTAGCATAAACCGCCTCCCACGCGCTCCCTGAAGAGGACGACCCCGCGCCAGTCGCCCCCAAGGCTGGACCACCACCCCGGACCGGACCGGCGCGGGCTTCCGCAGACCGATCGGAGAACCCAGCGACCGCAATATCCGCTGCTTGCAAAATAATGGCGATGACGTTACTATGCTGTCATGAGCGTTCAGATCACCATCCGGAATGTCCCCCGGGAAGTGCGCGACCAGATCGCCGCGCGCGCGGCCGCGCGAGGTCAGTCCATGCAGGAGTACCTGCGTGGCGAGCTGGTGCGGCTGGTGGCCAATCCTTCCGTTGACGAGTGGCTCAAGGGCGTCCGCGCCCGCAAGCGCGCGATGAAGAACCGCGTGACCACGGAGGAGATTCTGCGCGCGCGGGACGCCGATCGGAAATGACGGTCGTCGTCGATGGATCCGTGCTCGCCGCGGCCGTCGCTCACCTGGGACCGGACGGGACATGGTCCGAAGCCGCGATCGCGGAGGCGTGCCGGAACGGTTCCATGGCGGCTCCGCAGATGGTCCTGGCCGAGGCAAGCAACGCGCTTCGCCGCATGGAGCTGACCGGGCATCTTCCGAGCTTTGAAGCGGCGCTCGCGCACCGCGACCTGCTCACGCTCGAAATCGACCTCTATCCGTTCGCGCCCTTGGCGGACCGCGTATGGGAATTGCGCCACAACCTGACCATCTACGACGCGTGGTATGTAGCGCTCGCGGAGACCGCCTCCCGCCCTCTGCTGACACTCGACCGTCGTCTCGCCCGCGCCCCGGGGCCGACCTGCGAGATCATCACCCCGCCTGACCTCCGCATCGTACGCGAGACCGCCATAACCACGGGCTGGACACCCTTCTCTGCCTGGTAGGCATCCCCCCATCACCGCGTCCGCGGCGAGTTCATCTGCAGCGGGATGATGTCCACGTCCCAGCGGGTGTCGCCCAGCAGGTGCTTCACGAAGTACTCGGCGCGCAGCCAGAACCAGTAGTCGCTCATGTCGCCGAAGCCGTGGCGCTGACCCGGAAAGATGAAGAAGTCGAAGCGCTTGTTGGCGCGGATGAGCGCCTCCGCCATGCGGAAGGTGCCTGCGTGGTGCACGTTGTTGTCGTTGTCTCCGGTGGTGAGCAGGAGGTGGCCCTTCAGGTTGGCGGCGAGATCCGAGTTGCGCTCGATGTCGTACTCGAAGCTCACGTTGCCCTCGTCGTCCACGACCTCCTTCACGCCGTGGTGGGTCTCCGACCAGGACCGGTTGTACACGTCGTTGTTGTGGTTGCCGGCCGACGACACCGCGACCTTGAAAAAGTCGGGATAGACGAGCATGGC
>JAAXGM010000126.1:0-2394 GCA_012267435.1 Gemmatimonadota bacterium | reverse complement strand
CCATAGTCGCGCAGGTCGCCGTAGCCATAGTTATGGTACCACTTTGAGCGGTCCGGATGTCCGCCCCGGTTCCCCATGGTCACCACGATCATGCCAAACTGCGCGAGCGCCTGCTCGTACGGATTGGCCGACCACGACTTCGACACCGACTCGGTCTGCGGCCCCGGATAGACGTACGCCACAATGGGATACGTCTTCGAGGGATCGAAGTCGTAGGGCTTGTACATCACGCCGTAGATGTCGGTGACGCCGTCGGCGGCCTCGACCTGGTACGGCTCCGGGAACTGGTATCCGGCCGCTTCCAGGGCGCCGAAGTCGGCCTCGTCCAGGTCCATGACGCGCCGGCCGGAGGCGTCGAAGAGCGCGGACGCGGGAGCCGTGTCCACGCGCGAGTAGTTGCTGACGAAGTATCGGTTCGACTCGCCCATCTCGGACTGGAAGTCGAGGTTCCCCGGGTTCAGCAGCGTGAGCCCGGTCCCGTTCAGGCTCACCCGGTAGAGATGGGCGTAGTAGGGATCCTCCCCCTCCTCCCGGCCCTGCCCGGTGAAGAAGACGAAGCCGCGCGCCTCGTCCACGCCGACGATGCCGTCCACGTGCCAGGCGCCCTCGGTGAGGCGCTGCTTCACCTCCCCGTCGGGCCCGTGGAGATAGAGGTGGGCCCAGCCGTCCCGCTCCGACCACCAAAGCATGTCGCCATTGTCGAGCATCTCCACCGGGCGCGTCTCGATGTAGGTGTTCAGGCTGTCCACGAAAAGCATGCGCGCGTCGCCGGTCCCCGCGTCCGCGACCATGACCGCCGCCCGGTGCCGGTCCCGGCTCAGGCGCACGAAATGGAGTTCCTCGGAGTCGTCCGAGATCCACAGCGAGCGGTCCGGTTCCTCGGAGTCCGGGTAGTCGAACTGGCGCTGGGTCGTGATGCGAAGGTCCTCGTCCTTCCAAGGCTCGTGCGAGACCGTCACCTGGCTCTTGGAGGCGAGGTCGTAGACGATGATCTCCTCCTGGGTCACCGATTCCTCTCCGGCCATCTCATAGGAGTAGGTCTCGAGCTCCGGGCGGGCGTTGCCCTTCCCCACCACGTGCACGACCCACAGTTCGCCCACTTCGCGGTTGTCGCGCCGGATCAGCGCAAAGCGCCGCGAGTCCTTGGCCCAGGAAATCGACGCGGCCTTGCGGTCATCCTTCTCCTCTTCAAGGGTGACGTTGGTCTCGCCGCGCCCGGTGTGGTTGGCCTCGTAGGTGTAGTACCGCTCGCCGTCGGTGGTGAGCCGGGTCTCGGTGACCTCCACTTCATCCTCGACGTCGTCGGCTTCATCCCCGGACCTGCCTCGGCGGGCCTCCAGAATCCGCTCGTAGTCGTCGCCGTCCATCATGAAGAGGTTGTGATCCCGGGCGAAGACCACGGTCTGGCCGTCGGGGGACACGCTCGCCCAGTCCGGGTGGTTGTCGGGGGCCTCGTAGTCGTCGAGCTCCCGCAGCGTCCGGGTCGAAACCGTGTACTCGAAGTGGTGGACACGCTTGCGGGTCGAGCTGCCCGAGTCGTCGTCCTCGTCGTCCTGATCCTCCTCCACCTCCTCGTCCTCATCCTCCACTTCCTCATCCTGGGAGGACTCCACCTCGAAGTGGAGGATGTTGTCGCTGATGAAGCGGATGCCCTGGATGGGCAGATGCTGCCCGTCCCACGGATCGCGGGTGATGCGCGTCAATTCCGCGGCGATGCGGTCGTTGTCGAAGAGGAGCGTGCGCGAGCCCGCGCCGGGATCGACGATGTAGAAGAAGGTGCCGTCGGCGTTCTCCCACTCGTACCAGAACTTGTCGGTGCCCTCGATCCAGCGCGGATCGACGGACGTGGAGTGCACCATCTCCCGGATGCGGTAGGGCGCGAAGCGGGCCGCGAGCTCGTAGTTCGCCGGACCCGCCTCGGCATCCGACTCCTGCGGCGCGGGGGCGGGAGCGGCCTCGGCGGGACGCGGCGCGAGCGCGATGAGCATGAGGAGGGGCGAGGACGCGCGCGGCGCGCGCGGGATCGGACGGGCGAGAAACCTGACGATGGCGTTCATGGTAGGGCTCTGTTCGGATGGAGGGACGACGCGGGGGCTGCCCGGGGGCGGTTGCGCAAAGTGAATCCGTCGCCGAAAGCGGGGCAAGGGCGTTGGGGCTCACCTCGATGAACCTGGGGAAACGGGTCGGGGAACCATCCCGCGGGTTCACGCGATAAACGAGTCTCGCGCGGGTGCTTCGAGCCGCGGCGCCGGCGCCGGTTTCCTCGAACGGGGCTGAAGGGCATGGAACCGGAGATCCTGATCGTGCTGGCGTCCGTCTTCGTCACCGGCGGCATGATCGGCGCGGCCGGCATCCTGCTCGCCCAGTTCTTCATGCGCCGCATCCCCGGAGTGA
>JAAXGM010000017.1:22638-24511 GCA_012267435.1 Gemmatimonadota bacterium | reverse complement strand
GATGGGCAGTCACCGGAATACTAGACGCGGGCGAGTTCCCCTGCCAGCGCCGGGATGCGGCCGACTCCCGCTACTCTTCCGGCGAATACAACGCGGTGGTCAGGTAGCGCGCGCCGTCGTCGGGCGAGATGGCGACGACGCGATGGCCGGGCCCGATCTCGCGCGCGATCTGGAGCGCGGCGTACACGATGCCCCCGCTGCTCATCCCCAGGAACAGGCCCTCCTCGCGGGCGAGACGCCGGCCCAATGGGAACGCGTCCTCCTCGTAGACCGTCATCACGCGGTCCAGCACGGTCAGGTCCAGGTTCTCGGGGATGAACCCCGGTCCCATTCCCTGGAACTGGTGCTGCCCGCGTTCACCGCCCGAAATGACCGGCGAGCGCGCCGGTTCGACCGCCACCACCTGGATGCGCGGATTCATCTCCTTCAGGAACCATCCGGCCCCGCTGATCGTCCCCCCTGTTCCGGACCCGTACACAAACACATCGATGCGCCCCTTCATGTCGGACCAGAGTTCCGGCCCGGTGGTCTCGTAGTGGATGCGCGGATTGGCCGGATTGGAGAACTGGTCCGGGTAGAAGGCACCGGTCTCCGAAGCGATGCGCTCGGCTTCCTCTCGCGCCGCCAGCATGCGCCGCTCCGGGTCGGTGAGCACGAAATCGGCTCCGTACGCCGACAGGGTCCGCTTGCGCTCGGCGCTCATCGACGAAGGCATGCAGAGGATGAGCCTGTATCCGCGCCAGGCCGCTATCTGCGCCAAGCCGATGCCGGTATTCCCGGAGGTGGGCTCGACGATGGCGCCTCCGGGCTTGAGCAGCCCGCGCGCCTCGGCATCGTCGATCATGGCCCGGGCGGTCCGATCCTTGATCGAGCCGGCGGGATTCATGCCCTCCAGCTTGAGCCACACTTCCGCCATGTTCGGCTCCACGACGCGCTCAAGGCGCAGCGTCGGCGTCCGTCCGATCAAGGCATCGATCATGATGGTGCTGCTTGCCGCGGAGGGATATCGGTCCCTCGCGGCGTGGTGCTACCCGGACGCCGCGCTGTCCAGATCCGGGTATTTCCTGTGGTGATCGGTGGCGTCCTGATACGCGCGCGCCACGGTCAACAACTCCGTCTCGCGGAAGGGTTGGGCACAGAAGGTCATGCTGGTGGGGAGCCCGGCATCATTGAAGCCGTTGGGCACCGCAAGGGCGGGATGGGTCGCGTAGTTGGTCATGCTGCTCGCGTTGCGGCCGTGGCTGTACGGCGGCGGCTCGTCGGAGGACTGGCCGGGTGGGCGGCGCGGCCCCCGCGGGATGAGATAGACATCCACCCCCGAGGTCGCCTCCGCGAGCCGCATCATCATCATGGTGCGCGCGCGCTGCGACTGCAGGTACTCGACCGCCGGGATCACTCTCGCGGAGCGCAAGCCGTCCGCCCGCGTCTGGCGGCCCAGCAGCTCCGCCCTGCCGGAACGGAGCAGTTCGTCGAAGAAGACGGCCATCTCCACGCTGTGCGCGGTGACGTTGATCGACCATTCGGGGATGTGA
Organism: Gemmatimonadota bacterium; assembly: GCA_012267435.1. GTDB lineage: Bacteria > Gemmatimonadota > Gemmatimonadetes > Longimicrobiales > Gaopeijiaceae > BD2-11. The sequence goes on along the minus strand of JAAXGM010000017.1, from coordinate 22,979 downwards.
ATGGGCGTCAGCATGAAACCGAGGGAATCGAGCTCGTCGAGGGTGCGCTGGTGGGCGCTCCGGTGGTCGGCCTCCTCGATCTCCTCGAAAGCCCCCTCCAGATACCCGATCCGCAGCCGGGTCGCCGCGCGGGCGCCGTCCCAGTTGAAGGGCAGGTCCCGCACGCTCAGGTCGAGGCCGTCCGGGCGCGAGATCGCCCGCATCACCAGGGCGCAGTCCTCGGCGGAGCGGCACATCGGGCCCAGCCGGTCCTGGGTCCAGGAGAGCGCCATCACCCCGTGCCGGCTGATCCGGCCCAGCGTCGGCCGGAGGCCCGTGAGGCCGCAACGCGACGAGGGTCC
>JAAXGM010000017.1:14890-22541 GCA_012267435.1 Gemmatimonadota bacterium | reverse complement strand
GCCGAGGAACCACCGGAGCCCGTCGACGGATCCCACGGGTTCATCGTCTGGCCCCCGAACCACTGGTCTCCTCCGGCCAGCTCGCCGGTGGTGAGCTTTGCGACCAGCACCGCGCCGGCGTCGCGCAGCATCTCGATGATCGAAGCGTCCATGTCGATGACCTGGTCCTGATAGGCGGGTGAGCCCCAGGTGGTCTTGTAGCCGCGGGTCGCGATGATGTCCTTTGCGCCCCACGGGATCCCGTGCAGCGGCCCGCGGTACCGTCCGGCCGCGATCTCCCGGTCCGCCTCGCGCGCCTGGGCCACCGCCAGCTCGTCGGTGAGGGTGACCACGCAGTTGAGCAGCGGGTTGTAGCGCTCCAGGCGCTGCAGGTACATCTCGGTCAGTTCGACCGACGACACCTGCCGCGTGCGAACGAGTTCCGCGAGCTCCCGCACGGTCCAGAACGCGACGTCCTCGAGGTTCGAGGGTCGCTCGATCTTCGGCAGGTCGCTCATCCTGAACGGTGTGACCGACCGGTCCACCCGCATGCCCGGGACCAGCGGGTTGAAGTGGAAGGGCGGCGAGATGTCGTTCGGGATCTTCAGCCCATGAAGTTCCCGATAGTCGCTCAGCCGCTCGTTCACCGACTCAAGCATGCGTTCGCGCTCCTCCTCGGTGAACTCGAGGCCCGAAATCGCCAGTGCGTCGCCCAGCATCTCGCCGGTGACTTCCCGGGCACCGGCCTCCTGCATTCTGGCCCAGAGTACGCCGGGGAGTAGGGTGGCGCCCAGCCCGGTTCCGGCGAAATGGGCCATGAAACGTCGTCTGGTGGAATTGGAGTCGAGCATCGGGAGAACCTCCGGTCCTGCGGTCTGATGGGGATATCCGTCAACATGGGAACCACGGGCCGACGGTGCCAACCGCGCTGCCCTTGCGCGACGAAGACGGGCTCCGGGGGAAGCTCGGGCACTCGGCGGTCCTGGTTGGAGCGGCAGCGGACGGGCCGTACCCGGCGCCTGTCCGGCGTCGGGCTATTTCGGCTGCGGCGGCTCCGCTTCCAGCGCAATCACCAGGCCGCTGCGGATCTTGGGCTGAAACCAGGTCGACTTGGGCGGCATGATGCGATTCTGGCGACACACCGCCGCGAATTGGCGAAGGGTGACGGGCGCGAGCGTGACGGCGTAGCGGTACTCGCCACTGTCCACGCTCGCCTGCAGGAAATCGAGGTCGCGGTCTCCCCCCACGAAGTTGAGCCTGTGATCGCCCGGTTCGGCGATGCCCAGGACGGCGTCGAAGAAGCTGCGCTGGATGATGTCGGCGTCGATGCATTCGACCGCGTTGCGCTCGTCGTGGCCTCCCGGGAGGGGACTCAGGCGATACCAGGCGTGTCCCGTATAGAGGCCCATGTGGTGCGTTCGGACGGGCTGATACGCTCCTGGGGCTTCCTCGATCATAAAGCGTTCGCGGAGACCCGCGAGCACCACCTCGTCCTCCAGGCCGACGTCGCGGACGAGGCGGTTGTAGGGGGCCAGCGACATGCGCGCCAGAGGGAAGAAGACGCACAGGAAGTGCTCGCGGTCGAGCATCGCGGCGGCGGCGCTGCGATGGTTGCCGTCGGCGACATAGGCCTCCGGCTCGGCGGCCGCGAGTGCGATCAGGCGCGCCTGGATGGAGGGGTCGTCGATCAGCCGGATTTCGTGGCGGCAGCCGCGGTCGTCGTCGGCTCCGTGGTCGGGCGCGCGATCCGACGCGAGCCGCTCAAGGGCGTGGGCGAACGCCCCCGATGTATCCGGAACGGCGCAGTTGACGGTGCCGATGAACGCGGATGTGGCCTCGATGAGCAGCGCCCGCCCTCGCGCCTTCGGCACGCGAACACCCTCGTTGCGGATGATGGGGGCGGCCGGGTTGGCGTCGGTCCGGATCTCGTCGATGCGCGCCATGCCGCCGAGGCCGATCTGGTCGGTGCCGGGGCGGGACGGGTCGTCGATGCGGTACGCGTAGAGGATGTCGTTCGCGACGCGCACGCTGTCGCTGTCGATGAGCGCCCGCATGTTGACGGCGGCGCGCGCGAGCGCGGGAGGAGAGTCGGCGGCAACTTCCTCTTCCGCTCCGGGATCGCAGTGCGGCATGGTCACGCGGAGCACACTCTCGGGCATCCGGCGGATGAGCGCGCGCACTTCCTCGTCGCTCTGGAACTCGTCGTAGTTGGGGGCGCTGACGCGCGCGGCCGCGGGGGCGTCAACCGGAACAAGCGCGCGGCGGATGGGGCGGATGGTGATCACGGGTCGGGGCGCGGAGATAGTGGATTCGGCGGAGAGGTCGGAAGATCGCCTGGGGAAGGCAGGGCGGCAATCATTGCGGGATGGGCAGGTCATGGTACGCCCGCCGAATAGTGGCGCGGGCTTCCCATCCCGCGATCCCGGGTGGAGATTGTCCACCATGCGGTATGTCTCGTTGTGGTGCGCGCCACGGTCGGCCGAACGGTGCGGGAACTGTCGGCGGTCCGGGCGGCTTCCCGTCGATGCCTGCGGTTCGCCTGTTCCCGCGGGCCCTCGCGGGTGGGCACTGGGCGTCGCCACCGCCCTGCTGTTCCTGTGCCCCGGCCCGGCGTGGTCGCAGGAGGCAAGCGGCGTCGCGCCTGGCGGCGGGCTGACCGATGTACCCGGCATTCGCGTGGGTCACCACACCTTGGCGGAGCGTCCCACCGGGTGCACCGTCGTGCTGGCGCCCGAAGGCACGGTGGGGGGCGTGGATGTGCGGGGAGGGGCGCCCGGCACCCGCGAGACCGACCTGCTCGACCCGGTCAACACCGTCGAGATCGTGAACGCGGTCGTGCTCGCCGGCGGCAGCGCCTTCGGGCTGGACGCCGCCAGCGGGGTGGTGCGCTACCTGGAGGAGCGGGGGGTGGGGTACCCGGTCGGCCCGGTCGTGCGCGTACCGATCGTGAGCGCGGCCATCCTGTACGATCTGGGCGTGGGCGGGGACTGGACCGTGCGTCCCGGACCCGAGTGCGGGTACCGGGCGGCAGGCGGCGCGACCGAGGGCCCGGTGGCATCGGGGAGCGTCGGGGCGGGCGCGGGCGCCACCGTCGGCAAGTTGGCGGGGATGGGCCGCGCGATGAAAGGCGGGGTCGGGAGCGCCTCCATCACGCTGCCCGGCGGGCTGGTGGTGGCCGCCCTGGTGGCGGTCAACGCCGTGGGCGACGTGATCGACCCCGCGACCGGCCAGGTGGTCGCGGGCGTGCGCAGCGAGGACGGAAGCACCCTGGCGGACGCCCGCCGCCTCCTACGTGCCGGGTTCCGGTCGAGCGGGTCCGCCGGGCGGAACACGACCATCGGGGTCGTCGCCACCAACGCGCGCCTCACCAAGGCGGAGGTCACCCGGGTGGCCCTGATGGCCCAGGACGGCTACGCCCGCGCGATCTATCCGGTACACACTCCCGGCGACGGCGACACCACCTTCTCGCTCGCCACGGGCACTCTCGCCGATGGCGCGCGGGCGAGCGCCGGGCAGGTGGGCGCGCTTGCGGCCGACGTGGTCGCGGCGGCGATTCTGGACGCCGTCCGCAGCGCGACCCCGCTCCCCGGCCTCCCCACCGCGGCCGGCCCGCCGCCTCCACCGGGCGACCACCCCGCCCCATCCGAGCATCCCGCCGCCCCGCCAGCCTCCTGACCCCGATGGCCACCGCCCCGACCCGCGCGCACATGGAGCCCACAACCGCCCCATCCGAGCATCCCACCGCCCCGCCAGCCACCCGCCGCCGGTGAACACCACCCTTCTCCTCCTCCTCGCCTACTCGGCCGGGCTGATCGGCCTTGGTCTCTGGCTGGGGCGGCGGGTCTCGAGCGCGGGCGGCTTCTTCGTCGCGGGCCGATCACTCGGCCCCGGGTTGCTCCTCGCCACCGTTCTCGCCGCCAACATCGGCGCGGGCACCACCATCGGCGCGGCCGGCCTGGGCTATCGGGACGGCCTCGCGGGCTGGTGGTGGGTGGGCTCCGCGGGAATCGGCACTCTGGTCCTCGCGCTCTGGGTGGGGCCGCGCATCTGGGCGGTCGCGCGCGCCCGCGGCCACCTCACCCTGGGCGACTACCTCGACGACCGCTACGGTCCCTCGGTGCGCGCCACCATCGCCGTGCTGCTATGGCTGGGGACCCTCGCCCTGCTGGCCGGCCAGCTCATCGCGATGTCCGATATCTTCACGGTCGTGGCCGGGTGGCCGCGGGGGTGGGGGGTGGTGGTGGGCGGGGTGGTCGCCACCACCTACTTTGCCGCGGGCGGGCTCATGGTGGCCGCGTGGGTCAACTTGGTGCAGCTGGTCGTCATGGTCGCCGGCTTCGGGATCGCCCTCCCGTGGGCGATGGCCGCCGCGGGCGGGTGGGAGGCGGTGGTCGCCGCCGCGCCCGCCGACGGTCTGAACTTCTGGCGGGGAGGCGAATCCGGCTGGATCTACCTCGCCTTGGTGGCGCCCGGCTTCGTCATCTCCCCCGGACTCATCCAGAAGGCCTACGGCGCGGTCGACGCCCGCGCGATCCGCATCGGCCTCGCCGGCACCGCGGTCGCCCTCCTCGTCTTCGCCGCCGTCCCGCCGCTCCTGGGCATGGTTGCGCGCGTCTACGACCCGGCGCTGGCCGACCACGAGTTCGCCCTTCCGCTCGTGCTCACCGTCGGCGTTCCCCTGTGGCTCGGCGCGCTCGGCCTCGCCGCCGTCTTCTCGGCGGAGCTCAGCTCCTCGGACGCCATCCTCTTCATGCTCTCGACGTCGCTCTCGCGCGACCTCTACCGCCGCTTCGTCCGCCCCGACGCCTCCGACGCCTCCGTCCTGCGGGTGGCCCGCATCGCGGCGCTTTCCGGCGGCGCGCTGGGCATCCTCCTGGCGGCCGTGCTCCCCGGCGTCATCGAGGCTCTCACGATCTTTTACGCGCTGCTCGCCGTCAGCTTGTTCGTGCCCGTCCTGGGCGGCCTCTACACGCGCCGCGCGGGTTCACCCGAGGCTCTTGCCGCGATCGCCTTCGGAGTGATGCTCTGGTTTGCGGTCCGCACCGGCCTCATCGACAACCTACCGCCGTTGTTCACCGCCAGCGTCGTCGGCCTGCTCGGCTCCGCCGTCGCGTTCAGTGCGGTGCTGGGCGCACGGGCGATCCTGCGCCGCGACCCGCGATAGCTACCGACGAAGAAGGCCAAGGAGTTCACCCGCCTACCCGTCACCGCATCCCTCCGCCCCCCCCGGCCTCCAACCGAGGATTCCGTTCTAAAGCACAAACCTCTGCCCCTCGGTCGCCACGGAGAACCCCCGGTTCGCGATCTCCCGGACCTCCGCGGAATCCTCCTCCAACGCCGGATTGGTGTTGTTCAGGTGGATGAACGCGACCTCGCTCTCGTCCCGCGCGACCTCCTGCAGCAGATCCATCGTGTGGGGCACCATCGGATGGGGGATGTCCTCGATGTTCCGCCCCGGAACCTCGCCGGGGCTGTAGAAGGAGCCGTCCAGCAGGGCCACGTCCACGCCGCGCACGACCTCCGCGACGTCCCGGTCCCATGCCTCCCAGCTGTCGATGTCCGGGAGATAGAGGAGGGAGCGACTCGGACCCCGGAAGGTCCAGCCGACGGTATCCGAGAACTCGGGGCGATGGGGGACGGGGGTGGCCATCGCGGAGAGGCTGTCGTCGATCTGGTGCCAGCGGTCGAACTCGACGGGGCGCAGGTCGAGACGTCCCTCGTCCACGAGCAGGCTCCAGGGGCCGTTGGATGCGAGAAAGCCCGCCATCTCGGGACTGCAGTAGCACGGCGTGGGGGCGATTCCCAGGCCTTCCCGTCCCAGGTGGGCGAGCCCCAGGTAGTGCCCCATGTGTCCGTGGGTCAGGAAGATGCCGTCGAAGGGCCGCCGTTCCTGGGCGCGCGCTCTGAAGCCCGGGTCGTCGATCAGGTCCATCTGCTGCCGGAGATCGGGGGAGGCGTCCACCAGGTAGTACCGGCCGGCGTCGGGCTCCACGATGGCGAGAGAGGACACGTAGCGGGGCCGGTCGCGTTCGCGGGCACGGTCGCACCGGGGCGTGTAGCACCCCGCTTGGGGCATGCCGCCGTCCTGGGCCACCCCGAGCACCAGCACGTAGGGATCCGCCCGGCGCCACGACGGCAGGGCGGGACCGAGGAGGGCGGCCCCGGCCGCCGCACGCAGAAATTCCCGGCGGCGGATGCGCACGCCGCCTTGCTTGCGCGCCCCGCGCGCCTTCGGCCCGCGGTACTTCCTCCTCGGCCCGTGCTCCTGCAACGATCCATCCATTTGGCATGCTCCTCCGTTCGTCGCGGCGGCCCCGGGTGACGCCGTGACCGCCCCTGTTGGGGACAGGCTGTCGAGCCGCAGTTTGGATGAGTGGGAATCCGTCACGCAACCCGGGGAGCAGGCGAAGACCGCGATGGCGCACGAGATCGAACGCAAGTATCTGGTGCGGTCCGATGCATGGAGAGCCGCCGCGTCGAAGACGGACGCGACCGGGGTCAAAATCCGGCAGGGCTACCTGTCCACCTCCAACACCCGCTCGGTGCGCGTGCGCACGGCCGGCGAGCGGGCCACGCTGAACGTGAAGGGCAACAAGGTCGGCCCCCGCGCCTCCGAGTTCGAATACTCGATTCCGCTCGGGGACGCCATTCAGATGCTGAGCGAGCTATGCCGGCGCCCCTTCATCGAAAAGACCCGCTACGACATCCGCGGGCTCGACGGACACATCTGGGAAGTCGACGAGTTCCACGCCGAGAACGCCGGTCTGGTGGTCGCCGAGATCGAGTTGTCCCATGAGGACCAGACGTTCGCCCATCCCGCCTGGCTCGGCGAAGAGGTCACCGACGATGCGCGCTACCTGAACACCAACCTTGTGGAGCGCCCCTTCACCACTTGGGACCGCGGAGAAGCGGGACCAGAGGATTAGCCCAACAACTCATGGCCATCCGGGGCTGCTGGCCCCCCGAGCTGAAACGGTCGTGAGCCACCGACTTTCACGGAAAAGCCGCATCGCACCGCCCCCGTTTTCCGACGGACTCGGCCACGCCTCGAGGCCCGGATCCATCATCGACCAGTGGGGCGCGAATGCCGCCGTCGACCGAAACGCTCCCATCCGCGGCGGATCCACCGCGGGCGGGTCGAGCGCCCGCACCTCCACCCGCGCGATACCCCTGTCCGCGATTCCAAGCTTCACCGCCGCAACGTAGGAGAGGTCGATGACGCGGCCCTCCACGAACGGCCCCCGGTCGTTCACGCGCACCACCACCCGGTTGCCCGTGTCGAGGTCGGTGACCCGCACGTAGGTGGGGAGGGGGAGCGTCTTGTGCGCCGCCGTCATGGCGTACATGTCGTAGGTCTCGCCCGTGGAGGTTGCCCGCCCGTGGAAAGGGTGGCCGTACCAGGAAGCGATCCCCCGCTGCACGAAGTCCTTGCTGGTCCGCAGCACTCGGTAGCGAACGCCGAACTCATCGTAGAACGCGGGATTGCCCAGACGCGACTTGTACTCCTGCCGCGGCTCCGCGTCGGGGGGGAGGGCGACCCGCGCCGCACGCGGCGTGTTCACGCGGAAACATCCCGGTGCCACCAGCAGGACGAAAAGCAGCGCGAGTTGTCCCGAGAACCGACGCCAGCCGTCGGGGCACCATATCACCAGTAATTCACCAGTAGACATCA
>JAAXGM010000017.1:0-14821 GCA_012267435.1 Gemmatimonadota bacterium | reverse complement strand
GCCCGCACCAGCTCCACCCGCGTCTGCCCCAGCACTTCCCGCAACTCCCGCATGGTCGCGGCTCCCGGATCCACCCTCAGCGTCCTGGAGCGCAACCGCCGGTCGCGCTCCCCATTGCCCGACCGCCAGAGCACTTCCACCGGGGCGTCTCCCGGATGCCCCGCGAGCATCTTCCTCGCCCTGGCGAAGGCGTCTTCCGGGACTTCGGCCTCCCCATCCAGCACAATGCGCAACGCCAGCCGCCCGGACGTGAGCACGTCGTCCAGCAGCTCCACCTCGTCGAGGAAGATCGGCGGGTCCTCCTCGTCGCGCTCCCGGCCCGACACCTTGCCCCTGATCAGCACCACCGCATCCTGCCGCAGGGGTTCCTTGCCGGCCGCCCAGGCGTCGCGGAAAGCAAGCACCTGCGCGGTTCCGTGGAAGTCCTCGATGGTGATCCGGCCCCACTCCGAGCTGTCCCTGCGCGAGATCTGCCGCTGCACCTGGGTTACGACGCAGGGGATCTCGACCGAGGCGTTCGCGTGCCGGCCCAGCGTGGAGGTGTTGACCTGCCGGAAGACGTGCACGGCATCGCTGAAGCGGTCCAGCGGATGACCGGAGATGAAAAAGCCCAGCGCCTCCTTTTCCTGCGCCAGCCGCTTGCGTTCCGGCCATTCGGGGACCGCGGGAAGCTCCGGCGCCGGATCGTCGATCTCTTCCAGCCCCCCGAAGAGCGATTCCTGGCCGGCCTCCCGGTCCGCCTGGCGCGCGGTCACGTCGGCGTACGCGATATCCAGCCCGGCCACCAGCTGGCTCCGGTGTCCGAAGGCGTCGAGCGCCCCCGCCGCGATCAGCGCCTCGCAGGCTCGCTTGTTGAGCGCCCGCGTGTCGATGCGATCCAGAAAATCGAACAGCGTCTCGAAACGCCCGCCCTCCGCCCGGGCCGCCAGCACCGACTCGACCGCGGCCGCCCCGACCCCGCGCACCGCGCCGAGCCCGAATCGAATCTGGGCGCCCCCGGTGACCGTGAACTTCCACCCCGACTCGTTCACGTCCGGCGGCAGCAGCTCGATGGGTTCCTCAAGTCCCGGAATGGAACGGTGCAGCTCCCGGCTCTCGAGGATGTATTTCACCACCTGATCGGTATTGGACAGCACCGACGAGAGCAGCGCGGCCATGAATTCCGCGGGATAATGGCACTTGAGCCACGCGGTGTGATAGGACAGGAGCGAGTATCCGGCGCTGTGCGCGCGGTTGAAGCCGTAGCGCCCGAAGGTCTCGATCTGGTCGGCGAGCTCCGCGGCGATCCGGGGGTCCACCCCCTTGCCGGTGGCGCGCTCCCGGAAGGTCGCCAGTTCGGCGCGAATCAGCTCCGGGATCTTCTTGCCCACCGCCTTGCGCACGACATCGGCTTCGCCCAGCGAATATCCCGCGAGGATATTCACGATGCGCATCACCTGTTCCTGATAGACGATGATGCCATAGGTGGGCTCGAGCAATTTCTCCAGCTCGGGATGCGGGTAGGTGACCGGCTCCCGTCCCAGTTTGCGCCGGATATAGACATCGGTCATTCCGGAGTCGAGCGGACCGGGCCGGATGAGGGCGTTGGTGGCCACCAGGTCCTCGAAGCGGTCGCAACGCATGGCCCGCAGCTTCCCCGTGGCCAGCGCGGATTCGAACTGGAACACGCCGGACGTGCCTCCATGCGCGAGCATCTCGTAGACCCGCGCGTCGTCCAGCGGAACGTCGTCCATGGCTGGATGGACCGCGCCCGTCTCCGGGTGGCGCAGCGCCCCGTACTTGGCCTTTACCAGTTCGACGGCGTCGTGGATGATGGTGAGGGTGCGCAGCCCCAGAAAGTCCATCTTGAGCATGCCGGCGTCGTCCACGCAGTTCATGTCGTATTGCGTGACCACGTCCATTTTGTCCGCCGAACCGTCGCGCGATGCCGTCCCTCCGCCCGGCGCCCGGGCCGCCCCGTTCCCGCGCACCCCGCCGCCCCGCGACTGGACGCACACGGGCACATAGTCGGAGAGCGGCCCGGGCGCGATCACCACTCCGGCGGCGTGCACCGACGCGTGCCGGCTCAGTCCCTCCAGGGTGCGCGAATAGTCGAAGAGCTTCCGGTACCGGTCTTCGGCCTGGTACAGCTCCCTCACGTCGGGGATCTTCTCCAGCGCCTGCCCGATGGTCAACGCCTGGCCCGGCTGATTGGGGATCATCTTCGCGATGCGGTCGGTCTCGGTCGGCTTGAAGCCGAGGGTCCGGCCCACATCCCGCACCACCGCGCGCGACTTCATGGTGCCGAAGGTGATGATCTGTCCCACGGCGTCGCGGCCGTATTTGCGCCGCACATAGTCGATCACCTCGCCCCTGCGCTCGAAACAGAAGTCGATGTCGATGTCCGGCATCTCCCTGCGCTCCGGATTCAGGAAGCGCTCGAAGAGGAGCCCGAACTCCAGGGGGTCGATATTGGTGATCCGGAGCGAATAAGCCACCAGCGAACCGGCGGCGGACCCCCGCCCGGGCCCGACCGGAACGCCATGTTCGCGGGCCCAGCGCATGAAGTCCCAGGTAATGAGGAAATATCCCGCGTAGCCGGTTTGGGCGATGACCCCGAGTTCATAGTCCAGGCGCGCGCGCACCTCGTCGGCAAGCGGATCGCCGTAGCGCTCCCTCGCCCCCTCGATGCTCAGATGCCGCAGATAGCCGTCACTGTCCGCATGGTCCTCGGGGATGGGAAACCCGGGCAGGAAGTATTTCTTTTCGAAGGAGACGTCGACCTGATCGGCGATCGCCAGCGTGTTCTCCAGCACTTCGGGATGGTCCCCAAAGCGTTCGGCCATCTCGGGGCCCGACTTGAAGTAGAGCCCCTTGTCATAGCGCATCCGGTTCTCGTCGTCGTGGTCCTTTCCGAGCCCGATGCAGAGCAGGATGTCGTGCGCGTTGTGGTCCTCGGCGCGCAGGAAGTGGGCGTCGTTGGTGGCGACCACGGGCAGGCCCGTCTCCCCCGCCAGCCGGAAGACCTTCTCGTTCACCGCGTCCTGCCCCGGGGTGTCGTGCCCCTGGACCTCCAGGAAGTACCGGTCCCCGAAGACGTTGGCGTGCCACTCCGCCGCCTCGCGCGCGGCCTCCCAGTCGTCCTCGGCCAACCGGCGCGCCACTTCCCCCGCCATGCACGCGGAGGTGCAGATGAGCCCCGCCGAATGGCGCTCGATCACCTCGCGGTCGATGCGCGGCTTGTAGTAGAAGCCCTCCAGGTACCCGATGGAGGAGAGCTTGACCAGGTTCCGGTAGCCCTCGCGGTCGCGGGCGAGCAGCACGAGGTGGTAGTACGGCTTCTTGATCTCGCGTCCCCCCACGCGCATCGGCTCCTTGCGGCGTCGGTCGCCGGGAGCCACGTACGCCTCCATGCCGATGATGGGCCGGATGCCCTCCTTCTCCGCCGCCTTGCGGAAGGTCCAGGCTCCGAAAAGGCACCCGTGGTCGGTAAGGGCCAGCGCCGGCATCTCGAATTCCTTCGCCTTGTGGACGAGATCGGTGATGCGGTTGGCGCCGTCGAGAAGGGAGAACTCCGAGTGGCAGTGGAGATGTACGAAGGACAAGGGCGGCTCGGAGTTGGGGTCGGTGGGGAAGCGCGCCGGGGCGACGCCGTCGGACACTTGAATAGATGCAGGAGAGCGCCCGGCGCGAAAGGGGTTCCGCGGGGGTCGCTTCGCGGCTGTCGATGGCGCGCGACGCTCCGGCCGCGCGCGGTCGGCGGGCGCCGCCGGAGCGATGGATCAGCCCTGGCGGATCACCGACTTCGCCACGTCGAACACCTCGTCCACCTCGAGCGCCCGCATGCACCGGAAGGCGCCGCCGCAGGTGGGCCGGTTGCCGCAGGGCGCGCAGGGCTGGAGCTCCAGCGCGATACGGGCCCGCGCGTGCGGGACTTCGCGATAGGGGATGTTCGATCCGAAGAGGAGCACGGAGGGCCGGCGGAACGCGACCGAGACGTGCGAAAGGCAGGTATCCACCCCCAGGAAGAGCCCGGCGCGCTTCACCACGGCCGCCGCCTCGCCCAGCCGCGTCCGGCCGGTCAGGTCGATGATCCGGGGCGGCGAACCGGTGTCCGCGCGCGGCGGTTCAGCGGTGGGCTGACCACCATCCGCGTCCCCTTGTGTGGCGGCGGCGATGCGCCTCGCGGCTTCACGGTCCGCAGGTCCGCCCAGAATGACCACCGGCAGGCCCAGTTCGTCGCGGATGCGCGCCGCCAGCGCGGCCCAGCGGTCCTCGAACCAGTGCTTCTGGGGCCGGGTGGTGAAGGGGGCGAGCGCCGCGTAGCCTCCCTCCAAACCATGTTCGGTGATGAAGCGCGGCGCGAAGTCCTCTTCCTCGTCGCCGAGGACCAGGCGCGGCGCCAGCGCCTCGCTCGGGAGCCCGAGGGCGTCCGCGAAGTACGGGTACTGCAGGCTGGTGCTCCCGGGCGCGACGCCGTGGCGGGGCACGGTGCCGGTCATCAGCATCCGGCTGCCCTCCCTCGAGCCGAGCCCGATGCGCACCGGGGCGCCCGAGAGCCACGCCACCCAGCCGCTGCGCAGGAGCCCCTGCAGATCGAGGGCGATATCGAATCCGGGCGCGCGAAGCCTCGCGCGGAGTTCCCGAAACGCACGCCAGAGCGCCCCCCAGCGTCCGGCCCGGATCATGGCCTTCCACGCGGCGCGGTCCCAGACGATGATCTCGTCGAGACCTTCGTGATGCTCGATCATCCCGCGGGCGTGGAACTCCACCGCCCACGCGATGTGCGCCTTCGGATACCGGCGTCTCAGAGCCTCGACCACGGGCGAGGCCAGCAGCACGTCGCCGCGCGCGGTGAGGCGCACGAGAAGGATGGCCCGGGGGGCATCCGGGAGCGCGGACCGCGAGGTTCGTTCGGGGCGCTGCGATGCTGGCTCGGGGCGCTGCGGTGTTGTCTTGATCGGCATGGCCACGGGGAGGACTACCGCCGAACCGCCCGATAGCGGAGATTCGCGTCGGGCGAAGGATGACGGAGAGCGAACGCTGACGACGGGCAAATGATAACCGTTGGGGGACGGAGGGCGATCCTCTCCGGGGCTGGGCGCGATGCCCGTCGCGGATTGATTGTGCCTGGTTCGTCCAGGACGCGTGGGATCTGACGAGATGCTTCGTTACGACGTCTTCTACCTGATGGCCGCGCTGCTGGCCAGCCCGGTGGTTGCGGTGCACCTGCTCGCCACAGGTAAGCGGAGGACAGGCTGGCGGGGGCGGTTCGGGCATGTGGGGAGGCTGGACGTGCCCTCTTCGCCCACGGACGACGCGCCTCCCCGGCCCGCGGACTCGGCGGACCGGTCCGTCGGTCACGCTGCGGGGAAGGTGAGCGGAGCGCCGGTTCGCCGCCGCCCGACCGTGCTGGTCCACGGCGTCAGCGTGGGTGAGGTTGCCGCGATCCGGCAGCTGGTCGACCTGCTGACGGCCCGTGCCCGGGTGGTCGTGAGCAGCACCACGGACACCGGGGTGGCGCGCGCGCGGTCGCTTTACGGGAACCGTCACGCGGTGGTCCGCTACCCCCTCGACCTCTCCTGGATGGTGCGCCGCTTCCTGGACGCCGTGCGCCCGGACGTGGTGGCCCTCACCGAGCTGGAGGTGTGGCCCAACTTCGTGACCGAGTGCGCGAGACGGGGCATCCCCGTGTGCGTGGTGAACGGCCGGCTGAGCGCGTCCAGCCACCACGGCTACCGGCGCGCGCGAAGGTGGGTGCGGTCCATCTTCCGGCAGCTCGCGGCCGTGGCGGCCCAGAACGAAGCGTACGCCGCCCGCTTCGTCGATCTGGGTGTCCCCCGCGACCAGGTGCGGGTCACCGATACGATGAAATGGGACACCTCGGGCCGGCCGCTCCCGGGCGGCTCCTCCACGGACTCCGCCGCCACCGCCCCTCCCGCGGCCGAGGCGCTCGCCGCCGCCTTCGGCCTCGACCGCACCCGGCCCCTCATCGTCGCCGGCTCGACCGGCCCGGGCGAAGAGGAAGAGATGATCGCCACCCGCCCTTCCGCCGCCCAGCTGCTCCTGGTGCCGCGAAAGCCGGAGCGGTTCGACGCCGTCGCCGCCCTCCACCCCGCCATCCGCCGCCGGAGCCGCGCCCGGAGCGGCAGCGGCGACCCGGAAGGCACCGCCGCCCCGGCGAGCACGGTCGTCCCGCGTTCCGGGAGCCGCGTCGCCACCCCCGCCTCGCCGCCCGCCATGGCCACCCAGCCGTCCGCCGGCGCCACCTCCGCCCCCACCGACCTCTTCCTCCTCGACACGATGGGCGAGTTGGAACTGGCGTACGCGCTGGCGGATGTCGCCATCGTGGGCCGGAGCTTCGCACCCTTGGGCGGGTCGGATCCCATCCTCCCCGTTGCCGCCGGGTGCGCGACCATCATCGGCCCGCACCACGAGAACTTCGCCCATGTGGTCTCGGCACTGGCGGCGGGCGGCGGCATTACCGTGACGAACACCCCCATGGCCGCCGCGGCCCGCCTCCTGGATGATCCGGACGCCCGCCGCCGCATGGCCCACAACGGCCAGCGCGTGATCGACGAACGCCGCGGCGCCTCCGCGCGGACCGCGGACCTGGTGCTGGGACTCCTCGCCGGCGACGACCGCTAGCGACCGATGCGGATCGGCCTCAACTCCCCCGCCACACCAGGCCCGGCTTCAGGCCCGTCTCCCCCGCGTCCAGAACCGTCGGAACCGTAACGCCACCTCCGTGAACTGCGCGGTCCACTGCTCGTTGCAGTAGGGTGTGTGGGGGCTTCGACGCGCAGCCCGAGCCCCTCCCCCAAGCCGAGGCCGAAGGTGAACGCCTGGTGATTCAGGTCGCGCGTATCGGTTCCCGAGACGAAATCGGAGGGCCCGCAGCCGGTCGGCGACATGCAGCCGTTGAAGCGATTCGTCAGTTCGACCTGCGCGAGGCGGATGCCCCCGAGCAGAAAACGGCGTCGCATCCATCGACGCCAGTGCGCCCGGACGGCCGCCGATCTCCACCGTCAAGCCGTAGCTTCTCTTCCTCTCGAACGTCCACTGATCCGGCCAGCTCTCGCCGAGCAGGTTGCGTCCCGGCGACTCCCCGACCCCGGCCAGCCGCCCGTCCACGGCGGCAAGATGAAGCACGACATCAACGCGAGCGCCCATGTGGAACCCGCTCACGCCCAGCGGCGCCCGATAGCCAATGCCCCGGAACCAGGAGCGCCGCAAGCAGAAGGTATCGACCCGTCGCTACATCCTCGCGCCCGGCCGGGTCATCGGTACCTCCCAGCGCTCGGCCGCATCACCGCTACATCGCCGCGACCGGCGTCTCCGCCTCGCATGCGAAGGAGTCAAGGATGTACTCGAGCTGCAGCATGTATTCGTACTTGTCCTTGCCCGGCGCGTAGAGCCACGAGTCGAGCAGGTACACGCGATCCTGGCCGGGACAAGCCATGGTCCGCGTCAGGAACGGTCCCGCGGCCGGCCATGCGCCCGGGGGGCTCTCCCAGATGCCGCGAAGCTCGTATGCATCTTCGCCCAGGCCGCGCCCGGGCGCGAGTTCCTCCGTCACCACCTGCTCGTCCGTGTAGTATGCCCGCGTCAACGACAGGCGCCAGTCCAGAATGGCCGAGTCCGCCAGCGGCCCGGTGACCGGCGTACGCCACGTCACCGCGATTTCCCGGATGAGTTCGGCGGGATCGGGATTGTCGTTGCGAAACATGAAGACCGAATCCTGATAGTCCCATCGATAGACGCGGGGCAGATCGAGCGCGAAGCCGCCCACCGCACGCAGCGAATCGGCCAGCAGGGAGTCGCGTCCGGACACGAACATGCGCGTGCGCGCATAGGTGCGGTACTGCCCGTCGAAGAGTGCGAGCAGTTCGCTCACGTGCGCCTCCACCTCGGCCCCCCCGCCACCGGGCGAAAGCAGGAGGACGGTCACCAGCTGGCCCCGCGCCCAGACGTCGATCAGCTGGATCACCCCGGGCACGTCGAACGGCTCCGTATTCGTGATGTCGCTCTCCTCCATCGCCTCCGCGACCCACGGGTCCTCCGGCGTCCCGATCAGCAGCACCTGCTTGAACTCGCGCAGGATCTCCCAGTCGGCCGCCAGCGGGTCCTGGTAGGTGATCTTGAAGGTCCGCTCGTCGCGCACGGTGAAGATGGTGGGCTCGAGCCCGGTCGTGACCACCTCTCCCACCTCGTCCCAGAGTTCCATCGACGTGCCCACGATGATGCTGTTGACGTCGCCGTACGCGCCGGTCTTGTCGCAGCCCCCGAGGGCGAGAACGCACGCGCCCAGCGTCGCCAGGCCAGGTAGACGCATCATGTCAGCTCCCTCGGGATCATGTGGGGTTTTCTCGCGGTCATGTCGGGCCCTCCCGATCGGGGCGGGGCGTCCGTGAAACGGGTCAGCTGCTTTCGACTCCGCCCAGACGCTGTAAACCTACCGCGCGGCGGGAAGGACGGGCAAACCGACCGACCGTCCACCAGCGAATGACGGGCTCCCGTTAATCGCTTCCGTCGTCTCGACCGCGTGGTGGGGAGTGCCTAGGTTTCGTCCAACCTGAATGGCGGTGGCGAAGGGCACGGTGGTGGTGACGGTCACCGCGACCGATCCGGGCGCCTGACGACGGCGCAGAGCTTCGAGGTGACGGTCCGCAACCGGTTCGCGCCCTCGACCTTGCCCGCCCCGGTGCGGAGCGCCGCGCTCCGTCCGCGTCGTCCCGGGCGAGCGCGGCATCCAACCTCGCGCCCCGGGAGTCCCCCGCGGCGGCGGCGCAGGCCGACTCGACCGTCAGAATCTCCATCGGGAGTCGCCCCTGAGCGCCCCCGCACCTCGAGACCCCCCCAATGATCTCCGACCCGACCCGCTTCCAGAACCGTTTCCTGCTCGTGCTGGCGCTGGCGATCTCGCTCCTCTTCCTTGTGATGATACGCCAGTTCCTGGTCGCCATCCTGCTGGCCGGGGTCTTCAGCGCGATGACCCGCCCGCTCTACCTGCGGCTGGTCGCGGGCATGAGGGGGCGCGAGCGGGCCGCCGCGGTCGCCACCCTCCTGCTGGTGCTGGTCATCCTGGTGGCGCCCGCCATCGCCTTCATGGGGCTGGTCGGCTCCCAGGCGGTGGATGTCTCCCAGGCGGCGGCGACCTGGGTGCGCGGTAACATGGACCTGGTCGAATCCATCGAGGCCGGCCTGCTCGAAATCCCGCTGGTGGGCGACTTCCTTCCCGACCGCGAACGCATCATCACCCTCGCCGGCCAGCTGGCCCAGAGCGCGGGCGGCGTGCTGGTCGACAGCCTGGCCGCCGCCACGCTCGGTACCACCAACTTCCTGTTCCAGCTCTTCCTCATGCTGTACGCGATGTACTTCTTCCTCACAAGCGGCCCAGCCATCCTCGATCGTGTCCTCTACCTCGTTCCCCTCCCGTCGGCCGACGAACAAAGGCTGCTCGACCGCTTCGTCTCCGTCACGCGCGCGACGATCAAGGGGTCGCTCGTCATCGGGGTCCTGCAGGGCGGTCTCGCCGGCCTCAGCTTCGCCGTCTTCGGAGTTCCCGGAGCCGCCTTCTGGGCCACCGTGATGGCGGTTCTGTCCATCGTGCCCGCGCTGGGGACGGGGCTGGTTTGGGCGCCCGCGGTCGTCTGGCTGCTCGCCACCGGCCAGATCGCGGCGGGCATCTCGGTCGGGATCTGGTGCGGGCTCGTGGTGGGCACGGTCGACAACTTCCTGCGCCCGCGCCTGGTCGGCCGCGACGCCAGGCTCCCCGACCTGCTGATCCTCCTCAGCACCTTCGGCGGAATCCTGTTCTTCGGGGCCGTTGGTTTCATCCTCGGGCCCATCGTGGCCGCGCTTTTCGTGACCGTCTGGGAGATCTTCGCGGAAGCCTACCGCGACGTGCTCCCCGAAGTGCGCTCGAGGGCCGGGGAGGTCCCTGAAACATCCCCTTCAGACCTTCCTTCGGAGGCCGATTCCATAGATATTTGATGATGCAAGCGAATCGACCCGGGCTCGGCGGCCCGATTCCGCGCCGCGCCAGACTTCTGACCCGGACCGTCGTGTCCCCGGTCGCCTGCTCGCTTGCGGTGACCCTTTCCTCCGCTTGCGCGCCCGGCGCCGGCGGCGGTTCCGGCGACTCCGAATTCCAGGGCGAGCCCCTCCCGATCCTCATTGATCGCCCCGACTTCACGCTTACCGACACCGAGGGTCGTCCCTACTCGTTTCTGGAGGAGACGCGCGGCCGCGTGGCGCTGCTCTTCTTCGGCTACACTTGGTGCCCGGACGTCTGCCCCATCCACATGGCCAACATCGGCCAGGCGATGACGAGCATCCCCACCGAGGACCGGCACCGCGTGGAGGTCGTCTTCGTGTCGACCGATCCCGCTCGCGACACGCCCGCGCGCATCCGCGAGTGGCTCGACGTCTTCGGCCCCTCGTTCGTCGGGCTGCGCGGCACCCTCGAGGAAGTCAACCGCATCCAAAACCAGGTCGGCCTTCCCGCGTCGCTGCTCGACGAGCCCGACGAGGACGGCAACTACCTGGTCGGGCACGCGGCTTCGGTGCTGGCCTTTTCCGCGGATGGACCGGCGCGGCTGCGCTATCCCTTCGGGACGCGCCAGGCGGCGTGGGCCCACGACCTCCCCAGGCTCATTGAACAGTCAGGCTCCAACCCATAACCACATGGGCCCGTCGCTTCGCCGGCAATTGACGCAGCACCGCGTACCGCCCCCTGGCGCCCGCGTGTTCACCAGACCCGCGCGCATGCGGCCGTCGTGCCTCCTGCTCATCCTCGCCGCCGCGGCCTGCGACACCCGCGAGCACCGGTGGGTGTCCACCAGCCGGGATGGGGTTGTGGAAGTCTCGCAGGCGTTCGCCAGCGAGTCGGTCACCGGCGAGACGGCGGCGGTCTACTTCGCCCTCCGCAACCGCGGGCCGATGGAGGACACCTTGGCGGCCATCGTGGTCGAAGGCGCCGGCTCGGCCCGGATCCACGAGGCCGGAGAGCGGGACGGAATCCGCGTCATGACCCCGGTCTCCATCCTCCCGCTCCCCGCGGACCAGGTCACCAGCCTCGTCCCGGGGGGCACGCACGTCATGCTGCTGGGCCTCGCCCGCCGCCTGATGGCCGGCGACTCGCTCAGGGGCGTACTGCGCTTCCGCAGTGGCCGGAGGGTCTCGCTGCGCGCGGAAGTACACGGCCTGACCGAGCTCGAGGACGTCGTCCGCGAAAGTACCCGCCGCAGCGCAGGTTAGGTTGGAGCTCCGGGCTCGGCCCTCTCCGGGTCGAGTCCTCCGGTTCATCCTCGTATCCCCCGGACGAAACTCCGGGTAGCGTTACCCCGTTCCGTGCTGATAACCTTTCGTGTCGCATATGCCGATGCGACTCATGCACCTGGAGGAGCGCCATGACCCGAGTACGTCCCTGGGCCAATTGCGCGGCCTTGTGCCTGGTCGCCGCGCTGGGACCCGCGGTGGCCGCCGGCCAGGAGCTGCCTCCCGAAGTCCAAGTGGACCTCTACCTCGTGCGAGCGGAGCGCCATATCCAGAACCAGGACTGGGCGGCTGCCCTGGAAGCCCTCGACATCGTCCTGCTGCTGCAGGCCGACCAGGGCATGGAGACCCCTTCACAGCTCTGGTTCACACATGCAAGAGCGGCTCTGGAAGCCGGATTTCCCGATACGGCCATCACGTCCGCGACCCGCTACCTGCAAGAGGTGGGTCGGGAGGGTCAGGATTACCAGTCGGCGCTGGTAATCCTGGACGAGGCGATGAGCCGTGCCCAGGGCGATCCCGCGCCCGCGCCGCGGGAACCGGATCCTGCGTCCTCGTCCGAACCTGCGCGTGTGGCCGAACCTGCGCGTGCCGCCAACCCTGTCCCTGCGGCCGAGTCCGAGCCTGCCGTTGAACCTGCCGGGCCCACGGGCGGGCTTACCGTACTCTTTCCTCTGGTCGCGATGAACGCATCGACCATGGCCTTCACGACCAGCGGCCCGGGGACCATCGGTGCGTCGCAGGTCATCGGCGTGGGCGGCGGGTTCGGTGTCGCATTCCCGGTCAGCGGCCGGTACGGCGTTCAGATCGGCGCCCAATTCGCGCAGAAAGGCGCCGGAATGACGCTGTCGGTTGGTGACGTTGCCGCCAACGCGGACGTCACGTTCGAAAACGTCGACTTCACGGCGCTCGCGCGCATCTCGGTCCTGCCGGCGGCGAATCTTCCGTTGTACACGCTGATCGGTCCCTACGCGTCCTTCGAGCTGGATTGCCGCCTCGTGCTGGACGCCAGCGCCGGAACCGGACGCTTCACCAGCAGCGACGATTGCCGGAACGCAAACATCGACACCCAATTGATCGACTTCGGGGTCACGGGGGGTGTGGGCATCGAGGTGGGTACGGGCGAGACCCGCATTACCGCCGGGCTCCTGTACAGCCACGGGATTCAGGACATCGACAAGTACGTGGGCGATACGGCCAGGCACCGGGTCCTCAACATTCATGCCGGGGTTGCCAGGACATTCTGAGCGGGCGCTCCCGACGCGACTCGGAAGGACGCCCGGCTGACGTGCAGTGGTGGTGCTTTTCCCAGAGCACGGCCTGGAGCTGGGAGTGGCAGGCCTATCCGGGGGTGTGGTTCTTCGTGGCCGCCATGGCCGCCGGCTACGCACGCTGGAGCGGTGTCCCCCCGCGCGACCGGCGCGCGCGCTGCTTCCACGCCGGCGTGCTCCTTCTCTGGGCCGCCTTCGACTGGCCGCTCGGTCCGCTTGGGGCGTCGTACCTTGCCAGCGCACACATGGTCCAGTTCCTGCTGGTTGGTCTGATCGCGCCGGCGCTCCTGCTGCTCGGGCTGCCGGCCCGCTTCTTCGACCGCATCGGCGAGCGCCCGCGCGCGCTCACCGTCCTCTCCGACCTAACGCACCCGCTCGCGGCGTTCATGATCTACAACGTCATGATGACCGTCACCCACTGGCCGGGCGTCGTCGACACCCTCATGGCCACCCAGCCGGGGATGTTCGCGCTCGACATGGCCTGGCTCCTGGCAGGCCTCGTCTTCTGGTGGCCGGTCCTCTGCCCGGTCCCGGACCGCGCCGGCTTCCATCCGCTGGCCAAGGTCGCGTACCTGGGCGTCAACGGCATCCTCATCCGCCCGCCCTTCGCGATGATGGTGTTCTCGGAGTTCCCCATCTACGCCACCTACGAACTCGCGCCCCCGATTCCCGGCACCACGGCGCTCGGGGATCAGCAGATGGCGGGAGCGGTGATGAAAGTGGGACAGGGGTGGATCATGGGAATCGCGCTGGGAATCATCTTCTACCGCTGGTGGCTGGAGACGAGGCGCACCCGCCAAGCGAGCACGGCGGCATGAGCGATTCCCACCTCCCGTTTCTGGGTGCCGCCCGGACCCATTCCCACCGGGTTGCCCTGGTGGTCGGCGAATCGAAATGCCGCTACGGCGACCTGCTCGCCGTGTCCGAACGGGTGGCGCACTTTCTCCTGCGCGGACGCACCGACCTCCAGGAGGCCCGCATCGTCCTCCTGGCGCCCCCCGGCTTCGCGTACGTCGCCGCGCAGTGGGGCACCTGGCGCGCGGGGGGCGTGGTGGTCCCGCTGGCGCTGGCGCATCCGGTCCCGGAGCTGGTGTCCCTCATCAAGGACGCCGACCCGGAGCTGGTGCTCCTGCACCCGGGCACGGAAAAGAAGGCGATGCCGGCGGCGGAGGCGTGCGGCGTCCCGTGGGCCGACGTCGTCGATGCCCTCAGGGGTCCGCCCGGCACGCGTCTCCCCGACCTGCTCGCGCCCATGCCCGACGCGCCTCCCCTCCCGGTCATCGCCGAATCGCGCGCCGCGCACATCATCTACACCAGCGGCACCACCGGGAAGCCCAAGGGCGTGGTCACCACCCACGCCGCCACCCGACACCAGGTCGAGAGCATCGCCCGGGCCTGGGAAATCACGGGCTGCGACCGGGTTCTGAACGCCCTCCCCCTGCACCATGTGCACGGCATCATCAACGCCCTGCTGTGCCCGCTCTGGCAAGGTGCCACGGTCGAGCTCCTCCCGCGTTTCGACGCCGATGCGATCTGGCGCCGCTTCGCGCGCCTGCGCGTCACCGTCTTCATGGGCGTGCCCACCATGTACGTGCGCCTCATCCGGGCGTGGGAGCGCATGCCCCCCGAGCGCCGGGAACTGGTCGGCTGGTCCGCCGGCGACCCGCGCCTCATGATCTCGGGCTCGGCCGCGCTCCCCGCCCAGGCCCACCGGCGCTGGCGGGAGATCACCGGCCAGGTCATCCTCGAGCGCTACGGCCTCAGCGAGACCGGCATGGTGCTCACCAACCCTCTGCACGGTACCCGCGCCGAGGGCCACGTCGGCGATGCCTTCCCATCCGTGCGCGTGCGCCTTCGGGGCGACGGGGGCGACGAGGCCCTCCCCGGGGAGGAGGGCTGTATCGAGGTGCGGGGACCGGGCCTGTTCCGCGAATACTGGCGCCGCCCCGAGGAGACCGCCGCCGCCTTCCGCGACGGCTGGTTCGACACCGGCGACCGCGCCGTCCGGCACGGGCGCAACGGCTACCGCATCCTCGGACGCGAGAGCGTCGACATCATCAAGACCGGGGGCGAGAAGGTATCGGCGCTCGAGATCGAGGACGTGCTGCGCCGGCATCCGCGCATCAGGGACTGCGCGGTGGTGGGGATCCCCGACGACGAATGGGGCGAGCAGGTGTCCGCCGCGGTCGTCTTCACTCCGGAAGCCGCCGTCCCCGCGCCCCGGCTACGCGCCTGGGTCAAGGAGTACCTTGCGGGCTACAAGGCCCCCGCGCGTATCATGGTGGTCGATG
>JAAXGM010000125.1 GCA_012267435.1 Gemmatimonadota bacterium | reverse complement strand
GAGCGCACCCGCGAGGGCCTCGCCCGAGCCAGGGCCTCGGGCCGGAAGCTCGGGCGCCCGAAGGGCTCGCTGGGCGTCTCACGGCTCGACGGCAAGGAGGACGAGATCCGCCGCTTCCTCGAGCTGGGTGTCTCCAAGACGGCCATCGCCAAGATCACCGGCGTGTCCCGGAGTGCCCTCTACAGCTTCATGAGCACGCGAGGTCTCCGGCCAGCGCCTTAGCGTGTATTTCCACACGAATCTGGTCGGTACCCTGTGATCATCGACGCGGGGCCCGAGGCGGTGGGGCGGTTCCTGGAGTACTTCGCGGCCGCGATCGCGAACGGGCGGACGCGGGCGGCGAACGGGCGGGCCGTGGGGCGGTTCCTGGCTTGGTGCGGCGAGCGCGACCTCGGCTCGTCGTCCACCAGGTGCTGCCCGTGAACCCGGCGGCGTCGGTCCGGGGGCCCGAAGCACGTCGTGACGAAGGGCGCGACGCCGGTCCTGACGCCGGCCGAGAACGCGCGAGCTCCTCGACCGGATCGACACGAGGACGCTGGTGGGTCTGCGCGATCGGGCGCTCCTGAGCGTGATGGTGTTCAGCTTCGCGCGGGTGAGCGCGGCGGTGGGGATGCCATCTGCTCGCGCACCCACGCGCAGACCTCCTCGAAGACCCGCCGCAGCTGCTCCAGGTAGCGCTCAAGGACCGCACGCGCCGCGTCCTCCCACGTCGCCCCTTCTTGAGCCAGACGGCTCACCCTTCGTTCGGGACGCCGATCGCCGAAGCCCCACCCCCTGAAAACGAGAGAACGGCCTTGACAGCTATGATGCTAGTATTCTAGCGTGCTGTAAATCCACCATCCTACAGGAGGAGTCCAGATGAACGTCATGAAAGGCAGGAAGCACCGCTGTGAGGTGGTTCTCGCGGTCGTCACTGCGGTGCTCGCGGTAGCGAGCACCGGCACCGCGCAGTCGGCCCCGACCTCGGAGGCCGACCTGGGCCTCGCGAAGAAGGCGATGACGCATGAACTGCTGGTCTCGGGCGACCCGTCACTCGTTGCCCTGCAGTTCGACGCCTTCGAGCTCTTCTGGATGGGGCTCACTCCCGACGAGATCATCGATCGCACCGGCCAGCGCTGGCGCAACTGGCGCAGACTGAAGGCGACCGGAGCCGACGACAGCTTTGCCCCGGCAGAAGCGCTGGCCGTGGCTCGCTCGATCGCGAGGCACGCCTCGCGACTGTCGGGTCGCACCGGGACCGCCGCCAGCGGCACGTCCAACCCGGGTATCGAATACGTCGACGCGAAGCTCCGCGGCGGTCCCGTTACGCGCTCGGCGCAGCGCTGGGTCGCCGAGCATCGTGACCCAGGATCCGGTGCCAGCCCTGCGGACGAGATCTTCGAGACTCTGGCCGCCACCTATGGGAACGCGCCCGAGTTCCGGTCTGTCTGGGATGAGATGTTCAAAGTGGCCTACGGCTTCACCCCGGTATCGACGGACGCTGACGTGCTCGCCACGTACTCGGGCTTCAAGGGTAACCGGGAGCTCGAGGCGCTGGTCGGCTACGAGAGCACCACCGAGCTGGTCGGCGCCCTCTCACGAGCCACGGATACGCTCACGGAGGTGACGCAGGACACCCTCGGCACGCTCGCGGAGCTCAGGAGTTCGGCCAGGAAGAACACCGCCAGCCGAAAGGCCGAGGAGGCGCGGCGCCGCGAGGAGACGCGCCAGCGAATTGACGTGGCCAACGCGCTGACGATCGCCGACGTGGCGACCACCATGCTCGGGTTGGCGGACCCGACCATCGGCCGGCCGATCGCCGCGACGACCACCGCCATTCTCAACGTGCACCATGCGATCGAGCGCTTCCGCGCGGCCGACCTGGCCGGAGCAAGCGTCGGGCTCGCCGGCGTGGCCTTCCTCGGAGACATCGCCGGCGCCGTCACCCGCCTGTTCTCGACCCTCTTCGGCGGGCCGTCGACCGACGAGATCATCCTCCAGGAGCTCGGCAAGATCCGCCGGCAGATCGCGGCGTTGGGCGAAGCGATGCACGAGCGATTCGATCAGGTCCACGAGCATCTCGAGGTGGTTCACGAAGCGCTGGTTGCGGGCATCAACGCGCTCCGGACCGACCACCAGGTGATCGTCGGGAACCAAGAAGTCCTTCTGGGCAACCAGCTGAACCTGGCGCGCCAGCAGGGGCTTGCCCTGCGACAGCTCGAGCAGCTCGTCGGCGGGCAGAGCGACCTAGTTCGTCTCCTCGACCAGTTCGGGAAGGCCGTCACCGCGCGGGACAGAAGCGCCCTCGCGCCCTGCCATCGCCGGTACAGGCCTAGCGAGGGGGACGAGATGACGCTCACGACCTTCCTCGACTGCGTGAGTCGCCATGCTGCCTTGACCTCGAACCTGCCCGCAGCACAGCTCCAAGTCACCGACCCGCGCCTGCAGGCGCAGCTCCTGACGGAGCAGCCGGATCGGGCGTTGAATCTAGCGCTGCAGATCTTTCGGGACGCCGCACGGCCGCTCGGCGACCGCGTGGATCTCGAGAGCCTGCCCAGGACGGTCGTCTCCACGGCGCACTGGATCGACCTCGCCAACCTGGTCGACGATCTGCTGGCCAGGCACCCGGAGTACCAGGTGGCGAACGAACTCGACGAGTACGTCCCGGCGATGAGGTCATTCCGGGCCGCACTCCTCCTTCTTCACGCGGGCTTGAAGGCCGACATCGAAGCGTACCGGGCCGGCCAGGCGTCCGTGATCGGCCACCTCATTCACCAGGCCCTCGAGGACACGAGAAGCATCGAGACCTCCGTGGTCGACGATAGCCTCGCCGGCTACTACCAAAGCCCGAGGTTCCGCTTGGGCAGCGTGAATGCGGATGGCGAGCCGGAAATCCGAATCGAGGACGGCCCTTACGCGTGGCGGCCGCTTCGCGAGTTCGAGGCCGGCGTCCCGAGCTGGCTGGACCTGTCGAGTCGCCCTTGTTCGTCGTCGATGGAGGTTAGCGACATTCGGACCCCCCTTCACCGCACCTCATCCGGCGTAATGCAGGACATCGAGTGGATCTTCAAACAAGGTGGCATGGCCCGCTTCGTCAACGGCGAGGACTTGGCCCTCGCACGGGCCGGGTTCGGAACGGTCGCCGTGTGCCTCTACTACCACGACTCGTCGCCCGGCCGCCGTGCGGGCAACGACCGTACCGGTGTGCGCTTCCTGTTCGTTGGCAGCCCCGACAGCCAGGTCTGTCGACCGGGCCACGAGGTCAAGAGTCAGCGGCTCGTGAGCCCCGATGCGCGCCACCTAACGAACGATCTCCTGAAGCCGCTCCTGACCGCGTACGGGAGCGTTCCGGCTCGACGCCAAATTCACGCTGCCTGCCACGAGGAGTACGCTGAATTCTTCAGCGCACACCAGCAGTCGCTGTCCGATCACGTTCGCCACCGTCTTTCCACGTCGGCGACCGTCGAGTCGCTCGATCGGCGGTTAGCGCTGGCGAACGCGGTCATCCGCCGACTCCTGCAGTTCGTTCTCGCCGACGTCGCCGATCACAGCCCGCTCGTCCGTCACCTCCTCGCCGGTCAGATCGGGCTCCCCGACCTGGGGGCGCTGATCGACGACGGACCGGCCGCCTGGACGATCGCCGAGGTCGCGCGGGATCAGGTGGAGGCCTTCGCGGCCGCCATCCGCTCGCCGGAAATCGGCGACGCGCTGATGGACGCGCCGGGGATCGAAGCAATCACGGGCACCGCGTACCAGTTCCTCGACGCCGTGCCGTAGAAACCACGGCGGCGCCGCGACCTCACACCCGCGCCGAGAGCCGCGACGGGAGGAAACAACCTCTAGGGCACTTCTGATCGCGGTTCTCGCTCGGCGCGCCGACCAAGGAACCTCCAGCGGCTCGGGGCCCGATGGTCGATTCGGAAACGCACCCGCCACATGAGTTTGGCGCCCCAACCTGGGTGATGGGCACGGCGTCGCCGTACCGTGTCGGCGAGACACTACGACGGAAGACAGGGTAGGAGTTAGCAAATGTTACTACCAGTTCGGGAATGCAAGACCGGTGCTGTGCCCGCACGGTCGCGACGCCCACTCGCCGGGCTACGAGCAACCGTCTGTGGCGTGATTCTGGCCGCGTTGGCGGCGCCTACGACCGCGCAGGACGACGGCGAGAGGTCGCTCGTGGCCCCGAGACGCCTCGGCGATTCAGCTGCGGCCCGGCACAACGCTAGAGAAGTATCTCCCATTACAACTGCGGCGGCGTATCGCGCAATGTCGGAGAAAGCCCGCGACTTCACCTTGTTGCGAGCCGGCAGGGAAATGCAGCAGGCGGGTCGTTCCCGGGTCGACGTCCTGAAGGAGTTGCTGCGCCGACGGGACACGCACGCATCGCCGTTGGGTAAGGAGCACAGCGGTTGGCTTGGCAACCTCAGTGAGGATGCCGTTACGGGGTTCGGCGGAGCATTCGGCGGCGTGGCCGGTCTCTTCGCGTTGGAGTTGCTGCCCGGCCATTTGGTGGTCGCTTCGGGCCCATTCATTGGTGCGACGGCGGGAGGGGTGGTGGTTGGGGCGGTGGCCGCAGGTTGGGCCGCAGCCAGGCTGCGCGACTTCGCAGGAGTGAGGGGGCAGCGGAACACCGGTCGGGCCGGCCAGGACCGTCCATGGAACGCGGTCCTTTTACGGAGGACTACCGGCATCTGCGAGCGGTCTTCGAGAGTCGGGACTACTGGGAACCTATCTGGCGAGCTGTATTCGAACCGCGCGTCGGGGTTGCCCTGGATGACGGTCCCCTGGAAGCGCTGGCCAAGGTCCCCAAATTCGATGCGGAGCTCAGAGACGATGGCGTCTATGACGACTTGGTCATCGTCACCAAATGGCTCGACGGTACCGGGCCGTTGGCGATCGAAGCGCCTTCCTCGGACGCTGAGGTAAAGACCCTCGACCGGGGCCTTTTGGAGCGGCGTTCCGGAGGAAGTGTAGGCCGGCGATGATGAGCCGGTGGCGCGTGGGCGCGGAACTGGTGCGTGGGTCGGGCTGTGAACAGGGTAGGAGGAGATGATGGAGAGGTTCGCGACGCTGTTGGTAATCGCCATCGTGTCGGTTGGCGGCGATGCGGGAGCTCAGTACCATGGCGAACGAATGGCCCCGCCGCTAGAGCTTCCGCCCCTCACTGAATGGGTGGGCTATGATATCTACGCGGATGCAACGGCAGCGCAGGCGCGTGTTGCACGTCAGGTACGTAGGGAGAGACTGGAGACAGCTATTAGGGGGTACGCCTTTTGCACGCCGCTATGTGCGGTACCTGTGGAGTGGACCTCGACTTACGCGCTGCCGTCGCCCCGCTGGCTGCCGGAGTGTCTGGTCAACTGCCTTGGGGATGCGACCGGCTGGGTCCCCAGCTCGATCTGGATCTCCAATAGGAGGGTCCCAAGGTCAGGGCCGGGGCATCCGCGACATCCGCCTTTGCGCAAGCGGATTGAGCGCCTTCGGCGCCTTCCGAAGCTTCCGTAGAGCCGACCATTTGGCGACGCGACACCGGTGGGGCCACGGCCCACCGGCGCGTTGTTGTCCCGGATGGCCCGGCACCAGTTCCGGCACGCTGCAGAAGACGGGAGCCGTTCCACGGCTGTTCGACGGCGTACTCGCAGCACCGGGCGCATGAAGCGGTGCGCGAGCGCCCGCGGGGGATGGACCCGTCCGTCCTTACCAAAGGGACCTCCGCCCGCATGGCTTCCCGCGACCGCGGGGATGGACCCATGGCGAAGGCCGACTCGATGCCGTCGAGCAGCGACTCGATGGCAGTAGCAGGCGGTGCGACAGAGCGTGAAGCAGGGGGAGCTTCGGGGACCTGAACGGCCGCGGCATCTCGACCGGCCGGCCGCCCACTCCCAGGGAACCGAACCGACCCGCTTGAGTTGCTGTCAGAAACCCGTACGAGGGGCGCGAGGGCGCCCCTATCGAGCCGGCTGTCGATGTCCGGTCGTGGGGCTCTGGCCTCCGGTCTCGAAGCCGAGGTCGGCGAGGCCGTCGCCCCAACCCGATCGAAGCCCCCGTGCCGGCTCGGGTTCATCGGCTGGGTCCA
Source organism: Gemmatimonadota bacterium (assembly GCA_012267435.1). Classification (GTDB taxonomy): domain Bacteria; phylum Gemmatimonadota; class Gemmatimonadetes; order Longimicrobiales; family Gaopeijiaceae; genus BD2-11. The sequence goes on along the minus strand of JAAXGM010000125.1, from coordinate 10,645 downwards.
CCCCGGTCGAGCCCCTGTGCCTGCTCGCGGCTCTGCGGCTCCCGCTGCTTGGGGACCCGGGCAGCTCCCGAACCTGCCGCTCCAGGGCTCCTCGGCCGCCTGCGCCGCCCGCTCCACCTCGGCCCGCCCGGCGTGGGAGTTCAGCGTCCGCGCCTGCTCGTAGAGCTGCTCGATGCGCGCCCGCTCCTCGAGGAGTTGCTCGCCGTCAGGGACGGAGAAGTCTGGCCGAGGGGCGCGGAGCGGGGGAAGTCTGATCCGTCACGCGGCGCCGACGGCCGCGGTAGGCGCGCTGCCGGTCGCGGTGGTCGAGGCGCGCGCGACCCGGAGCGGCTGGCCGAGATCGTTGCCCGCGTGGATGACTACCGTACGAACTTGACGCGCTTCGGTCTCCGCGACCGCGACCTCAACCGAAAGATACCCATCCCTACCGCGCTGTGGTTCGCCGTCCGAGAGGGTCTGCTGGCGCTCGTCCGTGCGCCGTTGGCGCTCCTGACTCTGGGCGCCTTCGCTGTTTCGTACTGGGCGACCGGGCAATGCAGCCGGTTCGCGCCCGACCTGCAGAACCGCTCCACGTGGGCAGCTTCTCGCCGGTGCAGTAGCCTATCCGGTCTGGATCGGCACCGCCGGAGCCACCGTCGGGGTCGCGGCCGGGTCGCTCGCCGGCGTGCTCACGGTGCCCGGGTTAATCGTCCTGGCGCTCGTCGGTATGGGCGCCGTCGAGCGGGAGCTGTCCATGTTCCGTACGATCCCGGGCGTTCCGTGCGCTCCGGAGAACACCGGCCGGGGCCCGTGTCGACCTGCGTCGCCAGCGGGCGGCCATTGTCGACGTACTGGACCGCGTCCACGCCTGGATGGAACCCGCCAACACCAACGCGAGTGGCCAACCCGGCGGTCCCGTGCGTCCCCCCTTTTGACAGCGCGCATCCCAGATACTAAACTAAGGTTTTCCAGCAGTGAGGCAGGATCTTGAAACGGTGGAACGGCACCTCTCGCGCCGGGAACGCCAGATCATGGATGTCGTCTATCAGCGGGGCGAGGCAACTGCTGCAGACGTGATCGCCGCGTTGCCGGACCCACCGAGTTACTCGTCGGTGCGGGCACTGCTACGGACACTCGAGCACAAGGGTCACCTTGACCACAGGCGGGAATGGCCCCGGTATGTCTTCTTTCCGACCCGCGCTCGCCGGGAAGCACGCCTTTCGGCGCTGGCGCGTGTACTACGGACGTTCTTCAGGAACGCGCCGCCATCCACGGCGGCAGCGTTTATCGACGATACCAGCTTGGCCGAGCTGGATGAGCACATACAGAACTGGGTTGATCAACGCACAGACCGTGCGCGGCCGACGAAGAAGACGTGACGGGGTGGAGGCCCCATGGTTGCCGAGCTGCTGGAGATCATCGTCTGGACGACAGCACTGGTCGTGGCCGCAAAGTGCGTGGCCTTGTGCCTCTTCCGCGACCCGCATCGGCACGCCGCGGTGCGGTGCGTTCTCTGGGTGCTGATCCTCAGCAGCACGCTGATGCTGCCGCTCTTCAGCAGCTACCTACCCGCCGCACCCATACCAAGGTCGCTCAACCAGGTGCTACTGTCGTTTGGCCGGGAACCAGTAGCAGTTATCGACTTCACGCCGGCAGCATTGAATTACCTAAAGCGGCGTGTCGACGCTCAGATAGAGGCGCTCGGTGGAGCCGCGAGCGGTTCTTCTGGCGCGTCGCAGGGCGTGTCGGTCCGTCCAGTGGTTGCCCTGTGGGTGATCGGCTTGATCGTATTTGTCATTCGCGTCCAACGAGAGCGCCAACGCTATGGCCGCTTAACTGAGGCGCCGTCGCCGAGGCGGCAGCGCTTGTGGGAAGGCATCAAAAAGAAGCTTGACGTGCGCCGACAGGTCCACATAGTGGTGGCCCCTGAGTCGGAAGTCGGTGCCGGAATGACCCGGTCGAACGTCATTTTTCTATCGAGTGCTTCGTCGACTGAGGAAGCCGACGAGGCGGTACTCGCGCACGAGGGCTCCCACCTCAAGTGGCGCCACCCACTCATAGTCCACACGCTCGGGCTGTTAGCCCGTTCGACCCTCAGCTATGTGCCGGCCGTGCGGTTCGCGACAAAGGAGCTTCTCGTCGACAGTGAGCTCGTGGCCGACGCCGATGCGTCGCGGCTGGTAGGTAAGGATGCCTACGAAGACCGCCTCATGGAGGTCTTGAGTCAGCGCCACCTGAAGCGCAAAGGACCGCGCAAGCCGACGGTGACGTCGATGGCCTCGGCCGGTTCCATCCGAGTGGCGGCGCTGCGTCGTCGCACGAGAGTGTCGCGGCACGATGTCCGCTGGCGGTGGGCGGTTGCCCTGAGCGGCGTCGTGTCGTTAGCGGGTCTACTCACGTTGCAGACGCCGACTGTGCACCTCGGGCGCATCACACTTGACGACTTTGGCGCCCTCGAGGAGTCCGCGCTACGGGGGAAGGTCGCAGCGGACGAGTTGATGCGTGAATTGCGGAGGCCAGTCAACCGACTTCTGGCACAACTACGCGATCCTGAGTCGACGCTGCGAGAGAGAATCGACGGTGTGGTGGCGGGGTGTGGAAGCCACCCGGAACTGCGGGATTACTACTCGAAACGCATCAGAACTGCGATTGCGACAGGGTCAGCGCGCCGTACGGTGCGGGCAGTCAATGCGGCGGTTCCGGCTTGTTGGATAGTTGCGGTTACCGGAGGCGACCCGCGTATCTCCGAGGGGGCCCACGGCGCGTGACATATCGCAATCCGTGAAAGCCCGGACTCGCAACGACGGGTCGGTCCGCGGGCGTCGCCGCTGTCTTCCCCTTCCTCTGGGACCCGTCGGTCGACGCCACCAACTGGCGCGCGGAACACGGCCATCCGCCCCGGGTGGAGGCCCGGGGGCTCCTCCGGCGAACATGGCGGCGACCTGGCGCTGAGCGGAGAGAGCCCCCAGTCGTCGAGCACGAGGACCTGGGTCTTGGCGAACGAGTCGAGCAGCTTCGGGTAGCGTCCGTCTGCGCGAGCGAGGGCGAGCGAGCTGAAGAGCCGGGAAGAGCGCAGGTAGACCGCGCTGTGGCCATGGCGGCAGGCGCTGTGGGCGAGCGCGCAAGCGATCCAGCTCTTGCCGACGCCGGTGGGCCCGCAGATGAGGACGTTGAGGTGGTACGGAAATCGATCGCCGACGCCGGTCGGAATCGATCGCCCGCCACGGCTCGCGGCTCTGCAGCTCCCGCTTCTACCGGCTTGGCCCTCCCCGGTCGAGCCCTCGCGCCCGCTCGAGGCTCTGCAGCTCCCGCTGCTCGGACCCGGGTAGCTCCCGAACCTGGCGCTCCAGCGCCTCCTCGGCCGCCATCGCCGCCCGCTCCCTCTCGGCCCGGCCGTCGCTGAAGCTCATCTCCCGCGCCTGCTCGTAGAGCTGCTCGATGCGCGCCCGCTCCTCGAGGAGCTCCGGGACGCGGGACGGCGGAGCCTCCTGCTCCCGCGCGCCGGACGGCCCCCCGGCCGCGCCGAGGGTCTCGGGGGTCCGGGCCGGCGGGCGGGCCTCTCCCGCCCGGCTGGGAACGGGGACGGCCGGCCCGAGCGCCCGGGCCGCGGCGTCCGCCCGATCGTCCACGGCCCAGCGCTCCTGGAACTCGGGGGTCTGGACGCAGGCCCTCCTGAAGACCAGCTGCACCTCCGGCAGGGACCGCTCGATGACCTGCCGGGCGGTGTCCTCCCAGGCCGGCGTCGGCGATTCCGGCCGGCGCAGTTGCCACCACCGGCGGCGCGTGGCCTGCTCGTGCTCGGCGACCAGCCGGGCGTGCTCCCGGTTGATGGCCGCCGCGTGGTGGTCCTCCTCGGCGTGGGCGCGGTCGTAGGCGTGGTAGGGGAACTGGCGGCTCCGCACGGCAACTATCGTGTCCCGCACGAACCGGTCCTCGGTGGCGGCGGCCAGCCGGTCCAGCGACCGGTCGGAGACGGCCAGCGGCTGGTGCAGGGGGTTCCCCGGCGCGGGCTTCGCCCGCGGCAGCCACGCCTCCGCGGTGTCGGCCGCCAGACGGACCCGCTCCTCGTGGGGGATCGCCACCACCACCGGCGCAGGCGGCTCCGCCGGAGGTCGAGGGGCCTCTGCCGGGGCACGGGCGGTTTCCACCCCGGTCCGCCCGCCGCCAACGCCGGGCGGTGGAACGTCGTTGCCGCGGTCGTTGGGGCTCCGGGACGGCTCCGAGACCGGGGGACCGGACTCCTCGCCCGCCGGCGTGTCACGGGCCCCGGAACGCTGCAGCTGCTCGCGAACCCACGCGCAGGCCTCCTCGAAGACCCGCCGCAGCTCCAGCAGGTAGCGCTCGAGGACCGCCCGGACGGCGTCCTCCCACGAGGGCGCCGGCGACTCCGGCTTGCGCCGCGGTCCCGGGCGGCGCGCGGCTTCCTGGTGCTCGGCGACGAGCCGGGCGTGCTCCCGCGCGACCGCCGACGCGTGGTGCTCCGCCTCCGCGCGCGCGCGCAGGTGGGCGTCGTCGCCGGACTGCCGGCGCCGCACCGCGGCGATCGTGTCTCGAACGAACCCGTCCTCCGTCGTGGACGCCAGCCGGTCGAGCGTCTCGTCGGAGACGGCCAGCGGCGGGTCCGGGTTGCCCGGCCCGGCCTTCGCCCGCGGCAGCCGCGCCTCCGCCACGTCGGCCGCGAGCTGGACCTGCTCCTCGTGGGAGGCCCCCGGCGACGCGGATGCCCCAGCCGGAGCCCGGACGTCCGCCGCCCCTCCGACCTGGCCGTCGCCGCCGGCGGGCCGCGGGACTGCACTGGAGGTCTCTCTGGAGGCCTCTGACGGCTCGGGGACCTGAGGGCCGTTCTCGGGTCCGGCAACCGCTCTCCGGGAATCCTCGTGCGGCGACGCCACCGGGACCTGGGCGTCCGCCCCCCGCGGCCGCTCCGACTCCTCCCGCAGACGCCGCAGCTGGCGGTCCACCGCCGCCAGCTCCTCCCGCAGACGCGCCGTCTCCGCCGCCGTCGCCCGCGCCAGCTCCCCCCGCTCCGTCTCCCGGCCCTCGCGGCCCTTCCGGTCCCGCTCGATCGCCGCCGCCGCGGGCCCCAGGTGCCGGCCCGGTGGATGCCGCCGCAGGTGCTCCGCCGTCGCCCGGTCGCCCGCCGCCTCCGCCCGCTCGATCCGCGTCGCGTGGCTCTCCGCCGTGATCCGCTCCGGACGCTCCGCCCGCTCCAGGTGCGCGTTCACCAGCCGCTCCCACCGGCCCCGCGTCGCCTCCACCCACGAACGGTCCTTCAGCCCCCGGTCCTTCGCCGCGCCTCCCGACGCCGGGTCCTTCCGGTTCGCCCGCCGGAACCACCCCGCCGCGTCCCGCGCCACCCCGTCGTTCACCCGCTCGCTCAGCACGACGTGCACGTGCGGGTTCGCCGGCTCCCCCGGCACCTTCGGACGACCCGCGTGGATCGCGTACGCGTACGGCAGCTTCCCCGACGCCAGCTCCTCCACCCACGCCCGCGCCAGCTCCCCCCGCTGCTTCGCGCCCAGCTCGTTCGGCAGCGCGCTCTCCACCTCCACGAACAACCGCCCGTTCGCACGCTCGTACACGTCCGCCGCCGCGAACAGCGCCCGCGCGTCCCCCTCCGCCCACGCCGGCAGGTTCCCCGAGCCGGCCTCCACCAGGTCGTCACGCCCGCGCTCGTACTTCCCCTCGCGGCGCACGTAGTCCACCTTCGCCGCGCCCGACTGGCCGCCGCCCCGGCTCCCGCTCGAACAGCGCACGTGACAGATCGCCATGGGCGCTCAGGTGTTCTCCGCGCACCGGCCGTTTCCCGCTAGGGAAACGGGGAAGTGCGCCCTTCCGTCGTCCTCCGGACTCCCTCGGGTTGTCCGGTCCCCTTCGGGGTCATCCTATGATACGCTGCTCCCCGATGGCTGCGCAGCGCTCCCGCGATGAGCAGATCCGCGCGCTCGAGGACAAGCGCCGCAAGCTCGACGCGCAGCTCGCCAGGCTCCACGCCGCAGGGCGCGCCGAGGCTCGGAAGCGTGACACCCGGCGCAAGATCCTCGCCGGCGCCGTCGTCCTCAGCCAGGCCGACGAGAACGAGGCTGCAAAGACCCGGCTCTGGAAGCTCCTCGACCAGGCCCTCGTCAAGGACCGCGACCGCGAGCTGTTCGACCTCGGGCCGCGCGCAGAAGGGTGACCTCTCTCATGGACGCTACTGCCTGGACAGTCGTAGGGGCCGCCGTCGCGATCCTGGTCGCGATCGGCGCGTCGTTCCGAAGTCTGCGTGACGAGATGCGCGCCCAGCGTGCGGAGAATCGCGCCCAAGGCAAGGATCTCCGTGAGCGCATCGACGCCCAAGGCGAACAGATGGGCCTGCTCCGCGAACGGATGGCGCACCTTGAAGGCTTGCTCGAAGGCCTCCGCGAAGCCATCACCGGCAAGCGGGTCGCGTAGACCCGCTCAGCTCAGGTATACGTGGACTCGAACTCCACCTGCCCCGGCGGGCGTGAGGGGACCAACGATGGACAGTCGTAATCGCAATGGAGTCGGGCGCTTTGTGTGGCGGTTGGCGATCATCGTGGCCGGCACGGTGGCCTTGGGACTGTTGCTGGTGATAGGGGTGGCGGTTACCACAGGCTCGCTGCGGTTCGTGCCGGCCGGTGCGTTCGTCAGTTCGGATGCACCCACGTTCGCTGCGACCGTGGGCAGCACCGTGCCCGACATGGCCGGGCGCCGGCTCGACGGCACGGAGGACAGCCTGTCGGCCTACCGGGGCAGGATCGTGCTCCTGGACATCTGGGCGACGTGGTGCAAGCCCTGCGTCGACGCGCTTCCGGAGCTGCGTCAGCTGGCGGTCGAGTTGCCCGCCGAGCGGTTCACGCTGCTGGCGATCAGCGTCGACTTCGATCGCGAGACCGTACTCCGGTTCATGGAGAACGAGCCGATGCCCTGGGTCAACTGGCATGCGGGCTTCGGCGGGGGCTGGGGGATCCGAAGGTTCCCGACCTACGTGCTCATTGACGAACACGGTCTGGTTCTCGACCGAACGAACGCCGGATCCGGATCGGCGCCGGCACCCGGGGCGCGGATCGCTCGGCTCCACGCCGCAGGGGCGCGCCGAGGGCCCGCAAGCGTGGCGAGCTGTTCAACCTCGGGCCGCGCGCAGAAGGGTGACCTTTCATGGACGCTACCGCTTGGACAGTCGTAGGGACCGCCATCGCGATCCTGGTCGCGATCGGTGCGTCGTTCCGGAGCCTGCGCGGCGAAATGCGCGCTGAGATGCGCGAGATGCGCGGCCGAATCGACGCTCAGGGCGAGGACCTACGTCAGCGGATCGACGCTCAGGGCGAGGACCTGCGTCAGCGGATCGACGCCCAGGGGCACGATCTGCGCGAGCAAATCGGTCAATTGCGCGAACGAATGGCTCACCTCGAAGGCCTGCTCGAAGGCCTTCGTGAGGCAATCACCGGCAAGCGAGTCGCATAGAAAATCGTCGGCGTTGGGTTTGCCCACGCTCAGGGCCGTGATCGAAACGGTGCCGTTGCGGAGGCACAAGCCCCCGGCGGCGATTGGGGCTCGTTCCGGTCCGGCGCTCTTGCCTCGTGATAGGCCCGCGAAGGCGGGCCTATCACGCCGGCTGCCAAAGTCCGGGCGGGCCTGCGTTGGTCTCCGGCGTGAAGCCGTGGTCGCTGCTCGTGGCAGGGGCCTGCCGGCACCCGCCCGCGAGCGGGGTTCGTGAGCGGCACGCAGCGCCGCGCTTGACGTCCGCGCGGGGCTTGGTCAGCGCCGCCTAGCGCGCGCCGGCCGTCAACCCGACGAGCGGGCCCGGCACGGTTTTCGCGTCCCGAGTGAGGGGTGGCTCCCAGGCCGCAGCCGGCCAGCGCGCTTTTGGCTCTGCGCGAGGCGTTCCTCCGCTTCTCGTACGCGCCCGGCGTCACCGGCGTCGAGCGCTTCGAGAAGCGCCCACTCCGCGCGGTCGATGTCGTCGGCCGCGCGTTCCCATTCTGTCAGTCCGGAGCGCCGGGCCCGGCCGGCGTCAGGGTGTCCTCGCGGCACTACCAGCCTCGTCAAAGGGGCGCACCCCGAACTTCGCAGCCACGGGGCGGTGATCGCCGAGATAGAGGTCCTCGTCGTCGTTGGGGCGGCGCGACCTCTTCGTGATTGACTTTCAACAGGTTGACGCGTACGGTTAACTGCAACGACCCATGCGAACGCGTCCGAAAGCCACGAAGCTCAATCACACGGAGTGCGCGATTCTTGCCCGCGCCGCCAAGAGAGCCGGCGTAACCGAATCCGAGTTCATTCGCGACGCCATTCTCCAAGCCGCAGACAAGCAGTTTCAGTCGCTCCTAGGCGCAGAGTTCAAGAGCCGTAGACCGTCGGCCCGACTTGAGGACGCGATGGGAACGTTCCGGAGCGCGCTCCTGGGCGCTACCGATGAGGCGTTCGGGGAGTTTCTTGAACGGATCGGAGTTCCGAAGCCGCAGGAACCGGCCTGAACCGCGTACATGGTTCGGGCGTGACCTTCGCCGCCAAGCCCTGGTCACGCCCTGGACTGGAGGAGCATCAAGCTCGTGCCCCCGCACTACCCTGCCCAGCGGCAGCATATCATAGCTGGACAACTAGCGCCCAAGCAGCAAGCCCAGCCGCCAGAATCGGTCGTGACGGCGGCGTCAACGGCCAATCCCTCTTCCGATCCAACGTCCGGTCCAACACCGGCACAGCAGCTAGAGCTGCGGCTTTTCGAGCGAGTCGGCGGGATGCACGGCTCCCCACCGGAGCGGGCGCTGTGGCGAGAACTACTGGATCTGGCGCTCGGCACGATCCGCCGGTTCGAAGCACTGTCTGCCAGCTCGGCCAGGGCTGTCTCCGCAGCGGTTGTTCATCATGTCGGACTCGCACTGTATTTTCGGGCAGACGAGGCCGGTATCGTGCAGGGATTCACCGCTACGCGCTTGGCCACGGATTGCCGGCTGGAACGGCGCTGTGTGGTGGCAGCGCTGAAGGTCCTGGAGAATCTACGCGTGATCCGGCGCCAACGTCCAAGTCGGCGTCGCCCCGAAGAGTTACGCCTGAATTGCGGTGGCCTCGACTGGCCTGCGGTCCGGCGTCGAGCTGAACGCGACAACACCCCGAGTGGTGGCCGTGAGCCACTACTCGACACCCCGAGTGGTGGCTCACGGCCACTACTCGACACCCCGAGTGGTGGCCGTGAGCCACCACTCAGTAGTGGCCGTGAGCCACCACTTAAGTGCTACACGGAGGGCGATCAGCAGCAGCAGCAAGACGACGAACCGACATTACCGTCGGCACGCCAGATGCGTGGGATTCTCTCGATGGCCGACGAACTCGGGATCGACCCACCGCAACCGTCAAGTAAACGCGCAGCGGATCGCTGTTTTCGGGATCTCAAGAGTCGGGTTGAGGTACATCGAGCTTCCCGCCGGGCGGCCGGTTCCCGAGGACAGTCCACGGCGGGCTGGGACACCAGCAGGAACGACGTCATCGACGACTGGAACCGGCGTCATCGTGAGGAAGAAGACCGATGAATCTCCCACAAGCGTGGGCTTCCTCTCCCCTACTCAGAGGTGGATTGACTGTCCAGCCCGTCAATGACCAAACCGTGCTCGACGAGGCGGTAGACCGCCATGTTGATCACGGCAGCCCTGGACTGACCGAGCTTGCGGGCCATGGCGTCCACCTTCTCCAGCAACTCGGGCATGATCGTCAACGTGATCTGCCGCTTCTTGCCCTTGAGCACGCCCCGCCTCGCGCCATCCGGCGCGGAGGCGATGAACTCCATCTGCGAGCGCGCAGCCCTCTGGGGCTTCTTTGTGATAGCCATACGACACCAAAAGACATCTACAAAACTATTGAATTAATATTAAATACAATCCTGACGAGTGCATTTAGCTCATCGATAGCCTTCTTGTCTCGCGGCATGATCTCCAGCACGGAAAGGCCTGCCCCGGCCGCGTTCGCGAACGCCTTGCGTCGGCGCAGTGGCGTCGCAAGGTACTCGAATCGTGCGATCTCGCCGACTGCTGCTGCTGCCTCGCTGTTGTCCCTCGATCGGTCGCCCGGATCGGCGCAGTTCAGGACGGCCAGGGCTCGCAGTCCTTCGCGCACGGTGTGGGCTTCCTCGACCAGCTCAGCCATGTCGTCTAGCGCCCAGACGTCGTAGCTCCGCGGCTGGAAGGGCACCAATAGGACGTCGCTGAGGACTAGCGCCGCACGCAATGCGGTTGAATCCCGTCCGCCAGCATCGATGATGGTGTCATCGAATCTCGCGCTCTGGTGCAGGACTTGGCTGCGCAGCGTCGAGCCGCTGGGGTAGGTCGCACAGGCGATGGCTGGCACCTGCGCGGATTCAGCGCGCAGTGCGATTGCGGCCTGAGCGGTACCCTGTCGGTCGCCATCGACCAGCCATACATCACGGCCGGTCCGCGCCCGAGCGATCGCGAGATTCAGCGCGATCGTAGTCTTGCCCACGCCACCCTTGGTATTCCCTATTGTTACAATCATGGTCAGTTGCGAACACTATCAACTTAATATTACTACAACTGTCGTCGGCGGGGGAGCAAAGGATCTCCTTTGGCCCCGAGGGGGGTTCGCCCCGGAGCGCGTTGACAGCCCCGTCCGGTCGTCGGGCAAAAGCCGGATGGCAGAAACCCATCACCGTCGG